>NZ_JBEVCB010000003.1:0-496769 GCF_040513385.1 Sporolactobacillus caesalpiniae | reverse complement strand
GGCTGGCCCAGCTGGATTCGAACCAGCGCATGACGGCACCAAAAGCCGTTGCCTTACCGCTTGGCCATGGGCCAAAAACAACTATGTATGCAAGCACACACTGTTTTTGTCATACCTTGCCTAGATGGCGGATCCGATCGGACTTGAACCGAAAGCTTCTATACGGCAAATTCGCATCAGCTGCCGCATCACGGATCCTCATAATTATTAAAAATATTAATGGTGACCCGTACGGGATTCGAACCCATGAACCCACCGTGAAAGGGTGGTGTCTTAACCGCTTGACGAACGGGCCATAAAATGGCGGAGAAGGAGGGATTCGAACCCTCGCACGATTTACACCGTCTACTCCCTTAGCAGGGGAGCCCCTTCAGCCAACTTGGGTACTTCTCCATGGCTCCACAGGTAGGATTCGAACCTACGACCGATCGGTTAACAGCCGATTGCTCTACCACTGAGCTACTGTGGAATAAGTGGCTCAAAAACAGAAGCATATGCTATTCTACACTGTGTCGACTCATTTGTCAACAGCATTGTGAAAGTCACAATCGCTCGTCCTTTTGACGACTTAAATAATTTAACACAGAGTCAATATCTTCGTCAACCCTTTTTTTCAATCTTATTTAAAATGATTCATTCGTGTTTGGCTGATCAAACGAATTGAACCACTGCAAACGCCGCAAACATAACGTTTCGTATCCAGTTTTCTTTTTCTGATGAAGCTCGTCCCGCATGCCTCACACTGATAACGGTAGCGAATGCCCGAGCACGCGCGCATGCTCGGGATCGCTTCACAAAAACGTGATCCGCCGACCTTCTCAAGCAGCAAGCGAAAATCAGAATCTCGATGGCGATATCCCTTGCCGCATAGATGCAGATGATAGTGACATAATTCATGTTTAATTATCTTAACAAATGCGTCCATGCCAAAATAGTGCAGCTGATGCATATTAAATTCAAGCCGATGCGAGTTCAGCAGATAGCGTCCTCCAGTTGTCCGAAGACGCGAATTGAAAATCGCTTCATGGCAAAATGGACGATGAAAGCTTTCCAAAGACACCTGTTCAACAAGTTTCTGAAGTTCGTCAGTAGTCATGACCTCACCTCCACACATCTGTTAACTTTTGCTGCTTTCCTTCGGAGCTACCATGGTCAATGAAATTCTACCCTTTTCTATATCAATTTGTTCTACCCAGACTGTCACAATCTCTCCGACACGAACAACGTCGAGCGGGTGCCTGACGAAGCGTGCAGCAAGTTTTGAAAGATGGACCAACCCATCTTGTTTCACACCAATATCGACAAAGGCTCCAAAGTCCACGACGTTGCGAATTGTTCCTTCTAAACGCATTCCCGGTCTCAAGTCTTCCATTTTTAATACATCAGTCTTCAGCAGCGGTTTTTTCAGATCGTCGCGAGGATCGCGGCCGGGACGGATTAGCGCTTCAATAACGTCGCTCAAGGTAGGCACACCTATCGAGAGCTCTACTGCTGTTTGTGCGACATCCAGAGCCTTTAGCTTGTCAATTAAAGCCCTTGTGCCGATCGAGTCAATCCCGCAACCGGCTTTCTTTAATAGTTTACCTGCCACACCATAGCTTTCCGGGTGGATCGCTGTATTATCCAGCGGATTCATCCCGCCGCCGATTCGTAAAAATCCCGCCGCCTGTTCAAAGGCACGCGCGCCCAATCTTGGAACCTCTTTAAGCTGGGTGCGGCTCTCATATCTGCCGCGTTTCTCTCGTTCAGCGACAACGTTTCCAGCCACTGTCTTAGACAGCCCCGCCACGTATTGGAGCAGTTGCGTTGAGGCAGTATTGACATTAACACCCACTTGATTGACAACTGTCTCCACAACAAACTGAAGCGATTTAGCAAGAGCGCGCTGTGACACGTCATGCTGATATTCGCCTACGCCAACGGACTTCGGATCCACTTTTACGAGTTCCGCAAGTGGATCCTGAAGGCGCCTTGCAATGGACACAGCGCTTCGTTCTTCAACATGCAGGTCGGGAAACTCTTCCCGGGCAAGTTTCGATGCTGAATAGACACTCGCGCCCGCCTCATTAACGATCATATAAAATAGTTTTCGATCGGACACCTGCTTCAGCGTTTCAGCAATGAACGACTCGGTCTCACGTGAGGCAGTACCATTGCCGATCGCGACAATGTCGACATGATAGCGATCAATCAAATCCAAAACTGTCCGCCTCGCTCCGTCCGTATCTGATTTAGGAGGTGTCGGATAAATAAGTGAGATGTCCAGAACCTTTCCGGTCGGGTCGACAACGGCAAGCTTGCATCCTGTTCGATATGCGGGATCTACACCGAGCACCGTTCGTTCCTTCAACGGTGATTGAAGAAGCAATCCGCGAAGGTTTTCTGAGAAAATATGAATCGCCTGTTGTTCCGCCTTTTCAGTCAGCATTTGTCTTAGTTCGCGTTCAACAGCAGGCGCAATTAGCCGCCGATAAGCATCCTCAGCGCAGTCGTTCAAAAGTTCCCTTGCTGTCGTCTTTTTTCCAGGATTCAATGCCCGCTCAATCGAGAGAAGGATCGCTTCTTCAGGAGCACCAATGGAAATTTTTAGAATATCCTCTTTTTCACCGCGATTAATTGCTAAGATTCGATGAGGTACTATTTTCTGTATGCGTTCTTCATATGCGTAATAATTTGCATACACTTTCTTCTCGTCTAACTCCGGATGCTTCGCTTGGACCCGAATCGTCCCTTGTTCGGCGGTTCGGTTTCGCGCAAATGCCCGTAATTCGGCTCGTTCCGCTACGCGTTCTGCAAGAATATCTTGTGCGCCTTGCAGGGCAGTCTGCACCGAATCCACTTGGCACTCTGCAGAAATATAATGTTCGGCCTCATGTTCGATGGACCCCGTCGGAAACTGCGCAAGCCAATCAGCAAGGGGTTCAAGCCCCTTTTCTTTTGCGATTGTCGCGCGCGTACGCCGTTTCTGCCGGTAAGGAAGGTAGAGATCCTCCACCTCCTGCAGAATCATCGCCCGTTTAATCTTCTGTCTGAGGGCATCCGTCAGTTTGCCCTGTTCCTCAATGCGATTGATCACTTCGTCTTTTCGTTTATCTAATTGCTTGCTATATGTATATGATTCGTGTATTTTCTCAATTTGAACTTCATCAAGCCCGCCTGTCATCTCTTTCCGGTAGCGAGCAATAAAAGGTATGGTATTGTCTGCTTCCAAGAGCTGAACCGTGCGCGTGACTTGCGGCGCTCCGATATTCAGTTCCTTTGCTATATGTAAAATGACTTCTTCCATTTATAATCGTCCCCTTCACGTTTATCATATCAGAAAACGCATCGATACGTCCGAACCTTTTGGATAACAAAAACAAGAAAACATGCCTGTTTCAAAACGATGCGCCCGGTGCGGAACTTTATCTGGGCAGTTATGATGAGTTCTTTGATCGCGTGCACCTGTGCGTTCGATAAAATGCGTTTATCGGTCTCTTTGAGAACAAAATGGCTAACGCGATTCAATCACGTCCCTAGTGTAGCTATATCACTGGGGACTTTTTCCCGCTGAACTGTTTCCTTGATGTTTTATCGATAGGATTCAGGAAACGTGTTGGAATGAATTTTCCAAAATCCATCAAAATGGTCTTTAAGGATCTTTTTGATAATTCCGCTGTCTGGGTTCGCCATGTCCTGCTCCTTCTAAAGTTTTACAAATAGTTTAACGGAGAGTTATCCACAAGTCGATATTCTATAATTTCCTAGACAAATAAAAACAGCCCGTCCCGTACCGAGCTGCTGAATAACATTTTCTAATAGTGACTGGATATGCCAATCTCATCTTTTTGAGGAAGATTGGCCCTCAGCTTGCGCAACGCGTTTCTCTGCAGCCGTGATACATGCATTTGCGAGATGCCCAGTCGTGCGCCTGTTTCCTTCTGGCTTAAATTTTCAAAATAAGTACACATCAAAATGTCTTTCTCACGTTGCGAGAGTACCTGAAACGCCTTAGTTAAAATCAATTTTTTATGCACTTGCTCATAGCCGCTGTCCTGCTTCCCGACTACATCCAGCAGGGTCATGGCCGCGCCTTCTGAATCGCCGTCAATGCGCGAATCTACGGATAACGCGTTGTATCCCCGAGCCATTTCCATGGTTTCAAGCACACTTTCCTCAGTCTCGCCTATCGCTTCCGCAATTTCTTCTATATTGGGCGAACGCTGCAATTGGCGCGTTAGTGTTTCGGTCGCCTTTCGAATCTTCGGGCTGAGCTCTTTAACACGTCTCGGCACATGGACACTCCACGTTTTATCCCTGATATATCGCTTTATTTCACCAACAATAGTCGGAATGGCAAACGATTCGAAACTTCCGCCGACAGAGGGATCAAAACGTTTGATTGCAGCGATCAAGCCAATCATTCCGACCTGACATATATCTTGGCGGACATCACTGTTTTTCGCAAACTTATTGGCGAGCGCACCAACCATCCGTTCATAATGAAGAATTATCTTTGTCTGCAACTGTTCATCATCAGGATTCTTCTGAAATTCAGCAATCCATCTTTGAATTTCACTCTGTTGTTGAGACTTTGTTGGCAATACGTTCCACCCCGTCTCTGCTAAGAAACTTGATCATTCGGACAGCAACGCCGCATTCTGTGCTGATCGTTACTTGATCCATCAGCGCATTGATTAAAAAGAGTCCCAGCCCTCCCTCATTTACTTCGTCAAGGTCCGCATAAGGATCAATCGGCTTAAGCTTTTGGAGCGCCTGACTGGCGTCAAAGCTCTCACCATTATGAATAACCGTAATCGTCAATGCATTCTCGCCGCATTCCATGACAATCTTGATCTGCCCGGTTTCCATTTGTTTATATCCATGACTGACCGCATTGGTGCATGCCTCTGATACCGCCACTTTGATGTCCTCAATCGCGTCAAACGAATAACCCATCCTGCTTGCCGCTCCGGAACTAGCAAGCCGCGCGATACTGACAAATTCGGGTTTTGCCGGTAGTGTAAGCCGAATCACATCTTTCGTTTCAGTCATCTGCATTCCCCTCGCTTGTTTGTGCCCTATTCAAAAGATCACTCAGTCCGGTAATCTCAAAAAGTCTTTTGATTCGTGGTGTCATTCCCGTAACGGAAAATCTGCATTGATGCTTAGATGCAGATTTTAACGCCGCGACAATCACGCCAAGCGCCGTGCTGTCCATATATTTCGTTGCATTTAAATCTAAAGTCAAATTTCCTCCATGGATCTCTGTCAGGGGAAGCAAGCCTTTCTTCAGCTCCGGTGCTGTGAAAACGTCGATTTCTCCTTCAACAGCGACAAGATACAGATTGTCTCCCTTCACTTCCCGCTCAATTGATATATTCATGCCCATCCTCCTGTACCCTATCATCTTTAATGCTTAATACCCTCTTGTTTCGTTCATCAAACTTAAAATTTCATCGCAATAAATGTAAAATCATCCGCAAACGAAAATTGCTGCATCTTTTTTAGTTCATACATCACGTGCCGCACAATACGCGCAGCCGGCAAATGCATCGAGCCGCGAATAAGTTCCACGACCTGTTTGCGTTCAATAAAATCATGATCTTTCCGGATCTCCGTTACCCCGTCAGTCAGGAGAAAGATCATGTCGCCGGGATCAATCTTTCGGGAATACTCGCTGTACTGCGTATTCGGCGAAAGTCCGAGGGATAGTCCTCTTGCTTGAAGATCGATAAAGCGATTCTCTTTTGCAGAATAATAGAATCCTGGTTCATGCCCCGCAGAAGCGTTTGAAAAGATATGCGTTGCGGGATCATAGACACCATAAAACATGGTGATGAACATACTTGGATCTACATTGCGTTCAACGACGCGGTTCAAGCTTGAAAGAATCGCCGATGGTGCTCCCGACTTATTTTCAGGGAGGCTGTCCATTGCATACTTAATCATCGACATACACATAGCCGCAGGAATGCCCTTTCCGACTATATCGGCAATTGTTACAGCGAGGCGCCCGTCGTCATTAACAATCCGGTAATAGTCCCCGCTCATCTTCTTCGCCGGCACGCTGACCGCACCGATATCGGCAAAGGAGCAGCTTGGCAACTCGCTTTCAATCAGTGCTTTCTGCACCTCAGCGGCAACATCAATCTCCGTGTCCAACTGTTTTTGCCTATTCTTAAGTGCTTGATGTTCCCTGTATTCATTACTGTAGCCCGACATCATTTTCATTAAAAAATTGAGGGATTGAAGCGTCGCTTGATCCGGATTTGCAAAGGTCTGCTCTAATGCGTCTTGATGCATCCCAACCAGTTCATCAGGAGACACATCCTGTTCATGCAAGAATTCGCTGAGTCGCTCAATTTCCTCAACACTAAATGTTGAATCCTGTGCGACATAACGCGCAAGTAAATCCCGGTACGCAGTCAGCCGTGGTTCATCTTCGATCATTCCCACTATTCCCGCTCCCTTCGAGTAGCCATTGATTAACACTTTTCTCAATTATGAAAATTATTAGTATAAACGTCACTAAACTTCCAGGTTTTTTCTCGTTTTTGGTAGTACTCGATTCAAAGATATCGCTATCATTAATTATTTCATGTATCGCGGCCAATGGCAAAAAATACGAATGACAAATTTCATCACAAATTTCGCTCGTATCCGATTTGTCGAATGCCGCTTCCTCTTCACTTCATTTCTGAGATGAGAACAATTGAAAATCAGTGCTCAGCGAGCGAAGATTCTCTCCACAAATAAACAAGTGCGCCTTCTCCAAAGTGAAGGCGCACCTGTTCCGTACCATTTTTTTATTATAGCAATTCAAAAATCAATGAGACTGAGACTGATTTGAATCGCTTTGTTGACTCGACTCATCATTTCTTCATCTAAATGCGTGATTTTATCCGTCAGCCGCTGCTTGTCAATGGTCCTGATCTGCTCGAGCAGGATAACCGAGTCGCGATCAAAGCCGTATCTTTTCGCATCGATTTCCACGTGAGTCGGCAATTTGGCTTTTTGAATTTGGGCAGTGATAGCCGCCACCACAACCGTTGGGCTAAAGCGATTGCCAATGTCGTTCTGGATAATCAAAACCGGGCGCACACCGCCCTGTTCCGAACCAACGACTGGTGAAAGATCAGCAAAATAGACGTCGCCGCGCTTAACAATCACTCGTTACACCCCGCTGACGGAGCGTTCCATAGTGACCTCTGCCTCCTCCTCAGCAAGAAAAGCCTCAGAAGCAATGTTAAGATTGATTTTAGCCATTTCCATGTAGCCCTGACGCATAATTTCACGGACATAGCCTCTGTTACGCTCACGCAGATACAATCTGATTGCGCGATGGAGAAATTCACTGCGGTTCATCTTGTCCCGACTCGCCATTCCATCTATCTCATTCAGTAAATGTTGCGGCAAACTCAGCATGATTTCTTTTAACTTTGATTCCGACATGCCTGCACCCCCACCACTTTCGCCAGAATATATCTTTTTTTGATCTAAAATTTATGTTACCATTTCAAAATTAGTTTGCAAAGCTATTTTCGCCAAAAATCGAGTATTTTTATGCCTAAATGTGAAATTTTTTTCATTTTATGGCGTTTTTCCGCCTATCATTTTACATCCGCGCCGGAAAGAATCGGATTGCAGATCTCTATTTTTTTCCCGTTTTTCCAATAAACTCTTGGAACGCGAGGATGAATGGTGCAGGTGATTTCATAATTAATCGTCTGCAGCTGCCGAGCACGCGCGTCTGCTGTGATTTCCTTACCGCCGTTTTCTCCGATCAGGGTTACTTGCGTCCCTTCAGGATATGCGTGCGGAAGCCGGCACATGAACTGATCCATACAAATCCGTCCGACAATCGGACATCTTTGTCCGTCAATCAGAACATCGGTACCTGTCAGGCCCCTTAACCAGCCATCCGCGTAGCCGACCGGTACTGTACCGATCCATTCATCCTCTGCGGCCTGGTACGTTGCTCCATACCCGACAAATGATCCGGCCTCGATCTTTTTCACATAGGTCAAACGACTGTGCAGCGATAATACCGTCTTGAGTGGAAAAGGGAGCTGCCGCACCATCTCCGGAGACGGAGACAAGCCGTACATAGCGATTCCATAGCGAACCATGTTAAATAAATGCCGTTTCTCTGCAGGGTACTTCAAGGTCGTCGCACTGTTTCCGCAATGAATCACGGCTGGATTCACGCCAAGTTCACGGATCCAATCCACCATCATTTCAAAACGCGTGTACTGTTCATTAAAATAAGCTTCATCTTCCTGATCAGCAGTCGCAAAATGTGTAAACATGCCTTCGATCACAAAACGCTGATCAAGACCAGCCTCGCGCACGAGCGCTGCGGCTTCTTCTTTATTTCGAACACCGATCCTGCCCATGCCCGTGTCGCAGGATACATGCAGAAATACCGGTTCTTCTTCTTTGTAAACGTTTCGTGCCTGTCTCACCCATTCCTGGTCGGATACGGTCAGAGTAATGTGTTCTTTAGCCGCAAGTCCTGCATGCTGAGGAGGGATTGGGGACAACACTAAAATCGGTGCTTCAATTCCTTGCTTGCGAAGCGCGAGCGCCTCATCAAACAAGGCGACCGCGAGCCATTCCGCCCCGCTTTCCAAAGCCGCATGCGCGACCTGCAAAGCACCGTGTCCATAACCGTTCGCTTTGACGACGGCCATTAGCGCCACGTCTTCAGGAATACGTTCTTTCATATTCCGCACATTGCTTGTCACTGCATCCAAATCAATATCCGCCCATGTCTCTCTATAAAAAGAAGTAGCTTCCATTGTTCCCTCGACCTTCCAATCTTTTAGAGAAGTTACCGTTGCCTTATTATCGGACGAAGAACGTTGCTATTCATTTCTTCTTGTTGCCCGAATTGGGGTTCATGAGTTTGACTCGCGTAATCCCTTTCATTCGACACGGTTTTCCCTTTCTATTTAATCACTTCTTAAAAGAAAACGGAAGATCGTTTCCATGTAAAAAATTCTTTCTGTTCCTAGGCTGTGCTGTCGAATAACGGTACACCTTGATTTCTCCACGTCTATAGCAAAGATGATGGTCATTGACGTTCTAGTTCGGTGAGTCGCAGGATATGCGTTACAAGATGCGACTCCAAATCAACCTTGTACTTGAATTGACACTTCAGCTGCTCGCTTGCCGCAGGCGATCCGGAAGCCTCCTCAAACAGACAATTATCTGCGGGGTCTCCCTTGGCTCGCGGTTTCGTGTCTCGAACGGACAAATTGATAAAATGCCGCTTAGCCCAGTATCTGCAGGGCCAAATTGATTATCTTTTTTTCCCTTCAAAAAAAAGAGCGCCCGATCGCAAGGAACGGGACGCCGGCACTTCGTGTCTATTTAGTTAAGGTTCCATTGACAGACTGCGCGATGGTCATCAACTCGTTCTGAGTCAATTTGTCCGAAGCAAGATAATAGTCTGTTCCATTATGAGACCAAGAAAGTGATTTATTGCCAATAGAACCGATAGCAAAGCCGAGATTCTCAGGATTTCCTGTCGCAAGTGTAGGCACGCTGGATAAGGCGGTCTGGCTCTTCGTTTCAATGAGCGTGAATGGTTTCTTGCCAGCGTATTTCAGAACATAACGGTCACCAATCTGAGTGGATTCCGGTTTCACCGTCGCAAGTTTCGTTCCCGAAATAACTGCTGTCGGGTACAAAAGTTTAAGCGACGTTTTATTCTCAGCAGCAGTTGTCTGACTTTTTGAAATGCGGGCTGCCGTCATATTCTGCTTCACATCAAAAGTCTTGTCCGCAATCGACGGATTAACCTTAAAGGTTTTGAATTTCACCGAGACCACGACATTTTGATCCTTATCCTTGATCTGCACATTTTCCGGTGTCAGATCTTTTTTAAGAGAAATGCTTTGGTTTGCGAGCTGTGTCGTATTGTAGTTGGTTTTGGTTTTAAAAACGTAATGATTATCTTTTGCCGTGAATCCCGGATTCGGGTCATTCAGAATATCCTTCGCCAGCGAATGATAGAGATATGCTTGGCTTCGGTTATTCGGCCAGTCACTGTCAAAGCGATAACTCTTATTCAATTCGGGAGTCAGAACAAAGACGCCCTCTTTATTCTTCAAAATCATCTGTTTGTTTTCTTTCTTTCCGTCACTGAGTGCCACTTTGTAAAAGTTTGGCTTCTTATATGAAATGTTGACCTGATAGATTTGTTTCTTACCATTATGCTGAAAAGTCATGACCGCGTCGGTCGTATAGCTGTTAATGTTCTCATAGCGCTTATTCAAATCATTGATAACATCTTTTTCCGACTTGGTGCCGCATCCGCTTAATAGTGCCATAATTAGAAACGCGCCAAGACATAATGCCGACCACTTTTTCATGTATCTCCAACCCCTTTGCCTCTATTCGGTGACAAAGGAGGGACAACTTACCTACCGGCTACCTATATCGCCGTAAAGGCTGTGCAGAACAGGAGGAATCGCGTCAATAACATCAGTCGCTAATACGTCGAGCAAAGAATGTGTATGACGGACAAGCGCGTCCGCGACGGCGCCATGCAGATAGACCGCGTTGCACGCGGCATCCATCATCTGCTTGTGCTGCAGGAGAAACGCAAGCAAGATGCCGGTCAGAACATCCCCGGAACCGCCTTTGGCAAGTGCCGCGTTGCCCGTTGAATTGACCACCTGTCGACCGTCGGGCGCAGTCACCAACGTATACTTGCCTTTTAATACAAGATACACATGATACTTTTCTGCAAACATTTTTGAGATCGTGAATCGATCGCTTTCGATATCTTTTACAGACATACCCATTAAAAACGCCATCTCGCCGGAATGCGGCGACAGCACAGCGGGGACATTGCGCCTCCGAAGCAGATCCAGATGATTTTTCAGATGAAAAAGTCCGTCCGCGTCAATGACGCAAGGCATCGCACCGCTTTCTTCCACAATACGCCGAACGAGCAGGCCCACGTGATGCACACGTCCAAGACCGGGACCAATGGCAACTCCGGTCAATCCTTCAAGGCTAATGGTGTCTCGTGACAGAAACATCGTCTCAGGCAGACGTCCCGCGACGATTGGTCGGATCGAGTCAGGCACACTGACCTTTAACAGACCGATTCCTGAGCGCAGCGCCGCCTTAGCTGAGAAAAAAGCAGCGCCCGGCATCTCGGTTGCGCCGGCAATCAATAATCCTTTTCCATGTGAGCCTTTATGCGAAAAAGGATCACGTACCGGTAACGTACGAACAACATCCGCCCTCGTTCGTAATTCGCGCCGGACACCAGCTTTCCTATATGCCAACCTTGGGATACCGATCGGAAGCACGCGAACGGTACCGAAGCAGCGCGCGGCGTGCTCGACGAACTGAGCCAACTTTGGACATTCCAGAGTCAGTGTCCGGTCGGCGATTACCGCTGGATGGGTAAAGGATTCGCCGCTGGCAGGAATACCGCTTGGAATGTCGACAGATACCACTTCCGCCTTCGACTGATTGATCTGACTAATGACCTCACTATATTCGGGATAAGGCGCCCCATGAACACCGGTCCCAAGCAAGGCGTCCACAATCAGTTCTGCCTGTTCTAAGTGTCTTCGAAAGCTCTCTTGATCATCTTTTACCTGCATGATCTTGCCGCCGCTCGCGAGATACGCCTTCATATGGTAAGCAGCATCTCCGGTAATTTTCTCCGGATCGGCCACCAGCCATGTACTCACGCAAACCTCACTGTCGAGCAGCAAGCGCGCAATGACAAATCCATCTCCGCCATTGTTCCCTTTGCCAATTACGACAGTAACTTGTTCTCCTGCTTTCAAATCCGGTTCGAGCGCCGCATAGACGGCTCGACCCGCGTTCTCCATAAGCACCGGTCCTCCCAGCCCGATATGCGCTATGGTGTACTGATCAATGTTCCGCATTTCTTCACGTGATACAACGTGCACAATAGTCCCTCCCAGCGTAGTAAACTATATGAGACAAGGTTGGTTAATATGCAGACTAGCATGACAAGCTTTCAATAATCACAAATGCCGCTGCCGAATGCTCCGTGTGCGTAATCGACACATGGATCGTCTCATCTGTCGATGTACGGTCTTTAAGCAGTGGTTTCCCAAACAAATCGTAGCTAATCGTTAGATCCTGAAAAGATACAGTCTGTCCAATTCCGGTACCTCGAGCTTTCGCATAGGCTTCTTTCACCGAAAAGTGTCCTGCCAAATATTCCACTTTACGCTTATCGCCCAGTGTCTCAAACTGTTCGCGTTCACTCTGTGTTAAGACGCGGTTGATAAACGGGGGATGATGAATCTGTTTTGCTATTCGTTCCAGTTCAATGAGATCAACACCGATTCCTTTAATCATTCGTTACGCCCGCCTCGCCTCTTCTTAATAACGGTCAATTGTTTCTTTGTTTTTTTTCAGATTTAACCTTTTCATCGTGTACCAACTTTTAACGAAATCTATGCTATATCTTCCCGTGACAAAGCTATGTGTAAACCTGCTTCTCAAAGGATAAGATGTTACCGGAGTGCCGCTTGACGATTCACATCATTACAGGGAGCGCTTTATTACTACCACTGACGTTTATTTTACCCTATACTTAGTACAAGATCATTCCTCAAGGGGGTACCATACTGCTTTGTTTATACGAAATGAACCGTTCAAACTCTTTTTAAAGCTTTATCCGGTCACCGCGACCATCCTTGCCATCAATCTGTTGGTCTACCTAATGTTTGTCGTAACAGGGACATGGCAGCTTGCGCCGGAGTTCGCGTATCACGTGTTTGATTTCGCTGCAGGCTCGAATGATGCGATCCTGAACAATGGTGCGTGGTGGCAGTTGGTCACACCGATTTTCTTGCATATAACATTCTCGCATATCTTATTCAACGCGTTCTCTCTCTTTATCTTTGGTCCCGCGCTTGAAATGATGCTGGGAAAAACACGTTTCGCGACAGTCTTTTTGGCAACAGGCGTGATCGCGAACATTGCCGCTCTTTTCCTTGAACCGGCAGGGTTCCGGCACTATGGAGCGAGCGGCGCCATTTTCGGCTTGCTTGGTATTTTCATTTATCTCGTTATTTTTCAAAGGGAGCGTATCTCGCGACAAGATCAAACGATTATTTTTGTCATCGTCCTCGTCAACCTGATCAGTTCATTTATTGGCGCAGACATTGATGTAATGGGACATTTGATCGGTTTTCTTTCAGGATTAGTACTTGCTCCTCTGCTTTTTTACACAAATAAGAAAGTATAAAAAAATTAAAGATTCAAGGAAACGAGTGTAAGTGGTCCGAAAAAACCCCGCGTCCTGCGGCTCACCGGGCACTAGGCCGTCCATGGCCGTCGCAACTAAGGCTTCGCCTTCGCCAGAGGCTTGGCGAAGCCAAGTTTTCTAATAAAAGACCTGTTTAAAGTGGGGAACCGATGACGTAGGCTCTTGCTCTTCTATGAAAAAGTTTGTTTTTTGTTCAAAAATTGTTCATAATAGTGTTAGTTATTATAGAGTCTGTTCGAAAAGGAGGACAAAAAGGACCAAGAAGATCAAGGAAGCGCAGTCTTGAGCACCGGAGCGTATAAAAAAATACGTGAGGAGCGGAAAGGCAAGCTGACACAGAGATTCGCCGGTAATTTTTCCCGGACTTTTTGAACATCCTCTTATATCTAAAGATTTCCATTTTGAAAGGAGCTCCTCTTCATGGCATTCGTCATTACTTCAGCCTGCGAAAATGAAAAAGCAGGTGAGTGTATCGAAACATGTCCTGTAGATTGTATCGTAGAAGACCAGTTACAAATGTATATCGATCCCGATGTCTGCATTGACTGCGGCGCTTGCGAAGCGGTTTGCCCGGTCGAAGCGATTTATCCGGAGGATGAAGTACCGGAAAGTGAACAGAAATACATCCAGATCAACCGCGATTTCTTTAAATCGAAATCCTGATTCTAAGATACGAATCCCCCGTCTGCGTAACGCGCAGGCGGGGGATTTACTTTAAGGTAATCATTTTAACGGTTGCTATGCGGATGCCTTCATCCACCTGAACTTTCACGGAACGGCATCTTTTAATGATGCGGGTAGGCGGAAACGACTTTCGCGCTTTCAGTAATCGCCGTTAATATCGTTGCCCGCGCTTGGTTGGTCATTAGATTGGCTTTCGCGTACATGTTTCCGGATTGCGCCCTGACATAATGAGGCTTGAGTCGATTCAGACTTAGTGCGTAGACATCGAGTCTGCACGTTTCACAATGGCAAGAGATCGATAGATTTTCCCACTGCTTATCAAGAAGATCCTTTACGGCAGCTTCCATGACGTTATGTACAGCATTCATGGTGAGTCCTTCTTTCATATGACGAATCTTATGTTTTTATGTATAAAAAAATCATGCCGCGCTCTCTCTGAATCGTAGCACAGAACTAAAGCTTACTCAAGATCATTTGGAATAATTGTCCATTATCATTTTGGCGCAGTTCATTGGTGTCATTCGAAAAACGAAGCAAAGACGTCACCCATAAGCGGTGACGTCTTTATCTTAATAAGTGAACCCTTTCATTATTCGAGAATCTTGACTTTGACTGTCCGTCTGCCCCATTGCAAGGCAGTGGAGTTGTCGTTAAAGAATACATCAATTTTTCGACCTTTAATCGCGCCGCCGGTATCTCCTGCAACCGCGTAGCCGTAGCCTTCCACATAGAGTTTCGTTCCGAGCGGAATCACTGAGGGATCGACAGCGATCACCTTGGCATTCGGGTTTTTCAACAGATTGATTCCGGTTGCGGTTGTTCCGGAACATCCCGTGCAGCGAGCTGTGTATGCTGTACTATTAGCATAAAATTCTTTAACTGCCGCAACCGTCTCCGATTTTCGGATCACCCGTGTTTTCTTGACCGGCTGACTGGTTGCCTGCTTGCTCGCGAACTGTGTCTGATCTTTTTTCGGCGTATCCGTTGGAGTGGCAGTTGCTATATTTTTCGGATGACGGAGCAATTTCTCAATACTTCTCCATGTCTTAGGACCAACAATTCCATCGGTTCGGATATTTGTTGCTTCTTGTAACGCGAGCACACTATTTTCAGTCCGCTCCCCAAAGTAACCGTCAACAGGAAGCGTCTTGAAACCTATTTCTTTTAACATTTCTTGAAGATAGGCGACTTCATTTCCATTGGAGCCTCTGGATAAAAGATCCATATTCTTATTAATGTATGCGATTAGTGCTGCTTTCGTCTGTTCCCCGACAATCCCATCGACCGTTAAATTATTATTCTCTTGAAACTGCTTTACCGCTTTTTCCGTAGTGCCGTTGAAATAGCCGGTTGACTTCGCAATTGGATAATTGCCTGATGATTTTAAAATAGATTGGATTGTTTTCACTTCATCACAGCGCATGCCTTTATAGAGAACAGTGTCATTATTCAAGTGCGCAGCCGCGAGCTGTGGCATCATAATGAATGTGGATGTGAATGTTGCCGCCACAGCAGCGCTTTTTGCAAGTGCGGTCCCGCTGTACATTGATGTCTCCTCCCATCGTTGATCTCTTCTTTACTACTATGAGAGCTCTTGGAGGAACATACTTTACATTTATATGACAGGACAGGACATTCATGCATTCCTGTAAAAAAAGTGATCTTGTCTCGATTCGCTTTTGAAAAGATCCGAATAAATGTTAGATGCAGACTGGGTTCCACTGCATTCAATTAGGTTAATGAAAAATAAAAAACTGAGAAACACACGATGGGGTTCTCAGTAAAATAGAAGCATAGTTATTTTTTACTCGCGAGGGCTTTATCAATCGCTTGTTTCAGTGCCTGATAATCTTGTCCACCGTCAATCACCTGTTCGTTAACAAAAATCATCGGCGTGCCCTGAACGCCAAGGGATTCAGCAATGGCGTTATCCTTGTCTACCTCAGACTGTCGCGATTTAGTGTCTAAAGCACTCTCAAACGCTTTACTATCAATGGAGGGCACAGTCTTCTTGGCAATATCTATGAGCAGTTTCTTCGTAACCCATTGCTCCTTTTCATTCTTTTGCGCGTCAAAGATCGCTTTATGGAACGCCCAGAACGCTTTCGGGTTTTGATGATACACCTCTTCAGAAGCATTCGCAGCAAGAACAGATCCAGGGCCGAGAATTGTATAATTAATGTAATAGAAGCTGATCTTGCCGGTCTTCACGTACTCCTTATTGATTTTAGGAACCACTGTCTCTTCGAATTCCTTGCAATACGGACAGCGATAGTCGGAGAATTCGACTACCTTTACAGGCGCGTTGCTGCTGCCAATGAATGGTTGGTCTTGGTAGTCAATACGCGCCGCCTGCTCCGTCCGATGCGTTGGCTGTTTCTTTTTCGGTTTCGCCTCATTGCGATTCTGATTGCTTAGGATCATCATCACGATCGCCCCAATCAGTACAATCACGATGATGGAACTAAAAATAACAATCCTGCCTTTTTTCGGATCTTTTGACTCATTAGAAGGACGACGTCCGTTATCTGACATTTTCTCACCTCTAACATTTTATTAGCTGTTTGCCTTCAAATTGCTTATGTATCTTCTACTATTTTCCTATTTATTATGATCTGCCGACAGACGAACGGCAACACCTTCGATACTTTATAATAACAGGTTGCCTGTCCATTCATCCAGCAAACAGTATTATTTATTACCTAAACCTTGAATTGAAATCATTAACATTTAAAAAGTTGCTATAATTACTTGTCGTGTTGACCATGCTGTTGGTGAAGAGCGCCATATAAGGACTTTAGATCATTAGGTAGGGCTGTATTATGATGGAACAAATTCAATCTTTATTTTTTACATACGGGTATTTCTTTGTTTTTCTTTTTCTTTTTTGCGGATTGATCGGTATTCCCGCAGCAGAAGAATCTTTTCTGCTTTTTGTCGGCGTCACCCTTTCACAGATTGCTGCCTCCGATTATCGGCTGAGTCTTACGCTCTGCATTCTTATGGCAGTACTTGGCGCATCATGTGGTATGATCAGTGCCTACTTCATCGGCTATTACATTGGCGAGCCATTCATGATGCGTTATGGAAAATACATCGGATTGACTGCAAAGCGTTGGAAGGTTGCCCAGCACCGATTTCAACAGCACACGTTTCTAGCGATCATCGCTGGATACTTTATCCCAGGTATCCGGCAAATTAATCCTTATTTGGCAGGACTAAGCCATGCGCGTTTCGCCTCATTTCTGCCCGCAGCAATTATCGGAGCGTCGGTCTGGTCGTCTCTATTTCTTCTTCTCGGTTATTTCATGGGCAATCAAATTCATCGACTGCTTGGTCTTGGCTTATTTCATATCATCCTGGTCGGGGTTGTCCTTTTCATTGGATTTATTATTATTACCGTTGTCCAGTTCAGGAAGAAGTGAAGGGATAGAAAAAAACGGCCTTCACGGCCGTTTTTGCTTCACTATTATTGGAACAGAGATGCGATTGCGTTGAAAATTGCGGAGAAAAAGTCGCCGATCGCTTTGAAAACTTTTGCTAGAAATCCTTTTGTCTCACCGGAATTCGCCAGTTGATTCACTTTGTCCTTCAACTGCTGCATCTGATTTCCAACCTGACCCCAATCAATGTGCAAGGTACGCATCTTATCGAAAAGATCAACTAGCTTCTGAATATCCGCGTCACTCAGCTTAACGTTTACTTGACTCGCAGCATCGCGAACTGCCTGTTCCACATCTGCTCTAGACTGCGGTTTATTTTTGGCAAGGTTATCTTTAATTGCGGTCACGAGATCGGCAGCTTTCTCCTTGCCGACACCGTCCTTGTTCGCCAGTTCGGCAGTGGTCACAACTTCCTCATTGGCGACTTGTTTTTTTGCTTCGGGAATGACTTCCCCGGTCTTCGCTTCATACGCTTTAATCAATCCGGTCAGCGCCGCGGTACCTGAAACCGGAAAAGGAGCGGTCACATAGACGTCGGCATCCTTCACGCCGGCAGTCGCCAGTGCGTTGATGTACATATCCTTAGACACATACGTAATATTATGCGTGCTCGCGGTCAAACCTGAGCCCGATTTTCCGATGGTGATTTTCGACGAGCTGATCGCGCGCGTGCCAATCTGAGCCGGAGAGAGATATTTATCGAGATATTTATGTTCTTCACTGTTGTTGACAGTAATGATTTGAGCTGAGTTAGAATCGACATCCATTTCGTTCAAAATGGACTGCCGCTGATCCGCTGTTAAATTTGCGCCAAGTGTTACCACGACATCTCCTGTGGCCGCATCAGCAGAAGCCTTTGTCGGCGCAAAAGCTGAGAGCGCGAGAATACCAGCAAAGACAAGCATACTTGCTTTCCCAAATTTCATCATTTTGTTCCTTTCCGGGGTCCCGCCCCAATAGATGTACCTCTATTCTATTCGCATGCGGCGTTCACTAGTTCAACGTTCATCAGCAAGCAGCGAACGCAAACCGCCGGTTAAAAAAAACCTGAATCATTGGTTCATTCTGGCCGCTTCTATGACATACATGCGCGATGATTATTCCGCATCGGCAATTTCAAAGTCAATAGCCAGCGAATCGATCATTCCGACTTCTTTCAAATAGGTCACACAAGCCTGATGTTCCGGCGAAGGTGTGTAGAATTCATGGTCTTCTTTGGAACGAAAACGTGTTGTCAGTGCCATCGAATAGCCCTTGCCACGTGTTGAATAGTTTTGTCCGGCCTGAATATCAATTATTCCGGGCAGCTTGTCGCTCAACGCGCGCAGCCTGCGTGCGCCTTCCTCTTTTTGCGCTTCCGTTGTTGTATCGCTGAATTTAAATAGTACAATGTGTTCAATCATTAGTAACCCTCTTTTCAACGTGTCTCTAAACTCGTCCGTTCCTATGATAGCATTTTTTCACCCGTACGTGCTTCTTTTAAAGATCTTCACATAGATGAATGAAGGATTACATACAAGACGATATCATTCCTAATGTATGCGGTTTATAATGAACGGTAGACGTGAGGTGTGCAGCAACCTGTACGAAAAAACTACAGATCGGCGATCACCTGCTAAATCAGTACAGCAGCCGAATTTGAGGTTAGATCGAACCCGTGGAAAGTTGAACCCAATCCCCGGGAAGTTCAACCGATGAGGAGAAAAGTTGAACCGAAGACCAAAAGTTCATCCTAACGAGTGAAAAGTTAAACCCAAGCCCTGGGAAGTTCAACTCAAAAGAGAAAAAGTTGAACGCTGATTCTTTTCTCTGAACGCTGATTTTTTTCTCTGAACGCTGATTCTTTTGCCTGAGCGCTGATTTTTTTCTTTGAACGCTGATTCTTTTGCTTGAACAATGCAAAATTGATGGTCTCTTTTACTCATGCATTTTTACTGTGCACTTCGTCTTTACCACGCAACAACTAGAAACCTTTCTAATTAATCTGTGGTTCATGAATCAGCAACTTATTTTTAGAAGGTGAAGTGATTTCATGTATTGGAAATTAAGAATTCCGCTGTTCCTCTTTGTCATAGGTATCGTATCCGGGTTGCACCAAAAATTCCCCGAATTATTTCTTGTTCATGCTAACTATTTCATTCGAAGCGCCGTATTCATCGGACTGATCGGCATCATCTTCACCATTCTAGAAAGAACGAGAATCAATGAAAAAAAGGTGCATTTTATTATCGGGATTCTGCTCATCTGTACCGGTTATGCGTTTGACCGCTTAATGATTTGAAGAAATCTGCATCGATCATTCGGAGCTCTCAATCATGTATTCAATACAGCAAAAAAGAAAACCATTCAAAGAACGGTTTTCTTTTTACGTTTAAAAAATTACTCTGGCATTGTTTTCCTGTCCTGCCAGTTCCTGTTCTTTCTCTTTAATGTACTTAAGCAATTCTACACTCATTGAATAATGGCCCATTGGCGTGATCAAATAGATACCTCTGAAATGCTCCATTGCAGTGTCAATTAGTTCACGACAAATGTCGAGACTGATGGAGCGTACTTCCTCTTTTCCTCGAGCCGCAGCCATCCTGGCGCGCACCTCATCTGGCAAACGAATGCCCGGCACTTCATTGTGCAGGAACTCGGCGTTGCGAGCTGAAGTCAGCGGCATAATGCCGATATAAATCGGTGCGGCGATAGTTCGCGCCGCTTCACTGATTTCGATAATTCGCTCCTTATCGAAAACAGGCTGCGAGATAAAGTAATCGGCACCGCATTCCACTTTGCGTTCCAAACGCTGTACGGCGCGGTCCAAGTTACGTACATTCGGATTGAAGGCCGCCGCCACCCGAAATTGGGTCGGCTGTTTTAGACTTTTACCTGAATACGAAATGCCGCGATTGAATTGCTTAACCAGTTTGATTAGTTCCATCGACGAGACATCATACACAGACGTCGCACCCGGAAAATCACCAATTTTTGTCGGATCTCCAGTGACAATCAGAAGGTCATGAAGACCGAGCACATGAAGACCGAGCAAATGCGACTGAAGACCAATCAGGTTCCGATCCCTGCACGTGAGATGCACAAGCGGGGGGATCTGAAAACGGTCTTTAATCAGCTTGCCGATCGCGGTATTGCTGATTCGCGGTGAGGCGAGCGAATTATCGGCCATCGTGATCGCGTCCGCACCCGCATCTTCAAGCGCTTTTACCCCTCTGAAGAAGCCGGCGGTATTTAAATGACGCGGCGTGTCGAACTCGACAAATACAGAACGCCCTTGTAACACTTTTTCATAGAGCGGAGATTCAGTACTCGCACCTGATTCGTTCACTTTAATTACTTCTGGTTGTACCGTAACCACTTTTGATTCCAACGGCTCCAGTTCCAAGATCCCTTGCTTGAACGCTTGAATCTGCACAGGCGTGGTACCGCAGCAGCCGCCAAGCAGCCGAACCCCTTCATTGCGAAAATCGACCGCGTATTTCTTGAAATACTCAGGCTCATTTTCATAATGCAGCTTGCCTTCGCGATAATCGGGAAGGCTGCTGTTCGGGTAGGCAGATAAAAACGCTTTTTTTGGCAAAGGAATATCGCGAAGCGCTTCGATCATATGAAATGGCCCCAGACGGCAATTGGTGCCCACAATATCGGCGCCCAGCGCTTCCAATTGAGTCAGCGCATCAGACAAGGACATACCGCTCAGTAACACCCCCGGTTCCTGCATCGATACGTGCGCGATGATTGGCAAATCGGTTATTTTGCGTGCGATCTGCAGCACCTCGCGCAGTTCATCGAAATCATAGTAGGTTTCGAGCAAAAGCCCATCGGCGCCTTCATTTAGTAAAGCATCCGCTTGTTCCCGGAATCCGGAACAGATCTCTTTAATCTCCACCGATTGTTTCTGAAATCCTCGTATACCGCCGATTGTCCCAAATACATACGTCTCAGCAGTCGCTGCTTGCTTTGCAAGCTGCACTGCCGCGCGATTAAAGCGTCCCACCTCATGTTCAAGGCCATAACGCGCAAGTTTAACTTGATTTGCGCCATATGTATTCGTCTGAATAACATCGGCACCCGCGTTGATATACGCTTCATGAACATGGCGAACTTCTTCAGCTTGAGAGACATTAAGTTCTTCAAAACAGCGATCAATACCATAGGAATAGAGCAGCGTTCCCATCGCTCCATCGCCAATTAAAATTCTCTTCTTCAGTTCTTCACGTATCGACTGACGCATTATTCCCCACTCCCCACTGTCTCCTGAGCCCGCACATAGACAAGTGCGTCGCTAAAGTCACGAATCAAATCGTCCGCATCCTCAAGTCCGACGGACAAACGCAAAAGCCCGCTGCCAATTCCCGCTTTTTCACGTTCGTCTTCATTTAATTCCGCGTGCGACATTTTCGGTGGATAAGAGAGAATGGATTCAACCGCACCAAGACTGACCGCGAACACCGGCAGCTTGACATGGTTGACAAATAACCGAGCACTCGCTTCATTTTCGAGCTCAAAAGAAAGGACTGCCCCACCCGAAGTCGCTTGCTCGGCATGAAGTTTCGCCCCAGGATGATCAGTCAAACCAGGATAGAACACATGGCGCACCTCAGACTGTGCCGCAAAAAATTCTGCGATTCGCCGCGCGGAATCCGCAGATTTACGAATGCGAACGTCAAGCGTTTTCAGTCCGCGGAGCAGCAGCCACGAGTCTTGGACACCTAGGACGGCACCAAGCGCATTTTGAAGAAAATATAATTTGTCGGCAATCTCTTCAGAACCTGCAACCGCAAGCCCTGCCACAACATCGCTATGTCCGGAAATAAACTTCGTCGCGCTGTGCAGAACGAGATCCGCACCGAGTTCAAGCGGCCTCTGAAAAACCGGTGTCATGAAGGTGTTATCAACGAAAGTCAAACATCGATGTGCTTTGGCAAGAGCCGCAACTGCCCGAATATCCGTCACAGCTAATGTCGGATTTGAAGGCGTCTCAACATAAATCACTTTCGTGTTCGGTCTGATCGCCTGTTCTACTTCATCAAGATTCGTCGTGTCGACAAAGGTGTGCTCGATACCGAAACGGCCGAGTACTTGAGTCAAGATGCGGAACGTGCCGCCGTAAACATTTTTCGGAACAACAGCGTGGTCGCCTGCTGATAAGAGTAAAAAGGCTGTGGAAATTGCCGCCATACCCGAAGCAAACGCAAATCCGCGCACGCCTCCTTCCAACGACGCAATCGCATCCTCAAGCGCATCTCGTGTCGGATTGCCGGAACGTGTATAGTCATATTTTCCGTAATGGTCGAAATCCTTCTGATGAAAAGTCGATGATAAATAAACCGGTACATTGGCTGCTCCCGTTTGCGGATCAACAGCCACCGTTTCTTTAATTAGCTTTGTAGAAAAATGAAACGATTCACTCATGTGCGCCTACTCCTATCTTTAGCGTTTGAAATGCTTGATTTAAGTCACTGATTAAGTCATCCGAATGTTCAATACCGCTCGAAAGTCGGAGCAGCGAATTGGACAGACCGTACTTCAAACGCAGTTGTTCCGGAATATCCGCATGTGTCTGCGTTGCCGGATACGTTATCAGACTTTCTACACCGCCAAGACTTTCCGCAAACGTGATCAGCCGCAATGCCTTAAGAAAGGGCTCGACATAGTCCTGCTTGGTTAATTCAAAGCTGACCATTCCGCCTTTTCCCGGATAGAGTACCTTGGTCACAAGTGGCTGTTCCTTGAGGTATGCGACAATCTTACGCGCGTTTTCCTGGTGTTGGCGGATACGCAGAGCAAGCGTTTTTAACCCACGAATAACCAGCCATGAATCAAACGGATCAAGGACTCCGCCGCATGAATTATGATAGAGTCGCAGTTTCTCTGTCACTTTTATCTGATTAGAGATCACAAGTCCCGCGAGCACATCATTATGACCGCTCAGATATTTCGTCGCACTGTGAACAACGATATCAGCGCCCTGTTCAATCGGCCGCTGCAAAATCGGTGTGTAAAACGTATTGTCGACAATAAGCAGCAGATCATTTTTCTTCGTAATCTTTGCGATTTCCGAAAGATCGACTTCACGCATCAGCGGATTGGTTGGTGTTTCAATGAAGATCGCCTTTGTCTCCGGACAGACGAGATCTGTCAATTCATCAAGGCTTTCTCCATCCCAATAGGAGAAAGAAAGATGATACTGCTTGCTGAGAATGTCAAAAAAACGAAAGGTTCCGCCGTATAGATCCCTTGAAGCAATGATATGATCACCCGTACTGAATAATGAGAAAATGAGTTGAATCGCACTCATTCCGGAGCTGCAGGCAAAGCCTTCCTGACCGCCTTCAACATCTGCGATTGCTTTTTCAAGAATCGAACGCGTCGGATTTCCCGTCCGAATGTAGTCATAGCCTTTTGAAATACCAATACCTTCATGCCTGTAAGCAGTAGATAGATAGATTGGCGCGTTAACCGCACCGAGCTCGTCAAAACCATTTCCAATCTGCGTTAACTTTGTTTCTGTCTTGTATGAAGTCATATAATCTTCCCCCTTCACTGATACTGATCGCCATGTATGATGGATATGCCATGCGGGCAATGAAAAAATGGTAACAAAAACTTTGTTTCGCCTAGATCTTGTCACAGACAAAAACGCCGTCGTGATAGTAACGAATGACCTAGTGAGGCTCGCCAAAGGACGAACATTCGCTTATTGCCGGATCACTCGCAGTAGAATTCACGTGAAAATTCTTACTTTATTATTTACGCAAAATGAAAAGCCTTCTTCGGGTAAGAAGAAGGCTTGATATACCGGGCTTCTTCTTATCCCCCAGACTGCACGCAGTCTGCTGGAATTAGCACCTTGTCGCATGATTTCTGCGACGGTTGCTGAAGCGTCATTGGGCCAGTCCCTCGGCTTCTCTTGATAAGAATCAAAATAATCTTGTTCAGTTGTTGATTAGTTTACACTAGAGTCCGTCTTTTTTCAAGGATTTATTCAGTTTGAAAAAGTTCGTCCACTCGTTTATTCAGCACATGCGCTAGGCGAAATGCAAGCTTCAAAGTCGGATCATATTTGTTATTTTGCTGTCTCTCACTGAGCGACAAGTTCAGATACTCAATCAGGTATGTTGCAGAAAAAAAGACCGAGCCGAACCACATGCGCCTTCTCCTTTTCGCGATATATCCAATGATTCCTGTGCATAAATCAGCATTTACATTCATCTAATCACCTTTTCACACATTTTTTTGGAATCCAAGCCAACAAAAAAAACTTCCACAATAGCATGGAAGCGTTCTTCTAGTCGAATTTTATTTTATTCCCATTTTTCGCTTATGAAAGCATCACGTCCAGATTCCTTCCGTTCAGCCTTGTAACGGTCAGGGTGCTTTTGGTAGAATTTCTGGTGCTCTTCTTCGGCAGGATAAAACGGAGCCTCAGGCAAAATCCGAGTGACGATTGGTTTGAGAAAGCGTCCGCTCGCAGCTAACTCTGCTTTAGACCGCTCCGCCGCCCTCTTTTGCACTTCATCATAGTAGAAAATCGCCGTCCGATAGTTGTCGCCGCGGTCAAAGAACTGGCCGCCGTCATCGGTCGGATCGACCTGGGTCCAGTACAATTCGAGAAGCTTTTCATAGGGAAACAATTCAGGATTGAAGAGAATTTGAATGGCTTCCATGTGGCCGGTCTTCCCAGTTTTCACTTGCTCATAGGACGGATTTTCAAGATTCCCGCCTGTATAACCCGAGACAACCTTCTCAATGCCCGGCAACGTGTCGAACGGCTTCACCATACACCAAAAACATCCTCCGGCAAAAGTCGCTGTTTCAAGTATTTGAGTCATCTGTCTTGTCTCCTTCGTGGACTTCTTTTTGGTCTTCCGGTTCATTTTTCAGCAGGGGCAGCCGTACGATAAATGTTGTCCCCTCGTCAACAGCGCTTGTTGCTTCAATTTTCCCGCGATGCTTTTGAACAATCCATTCGGCGATCGAAAGCCCTAGCCCTGTTCCTTTTTGACCGCTGCGCGCACTGTCTACCTGATAGAATCGATCAAAAATATGCAGGAGATCTTCGTCCGAAATGCCACATCCGCTGTCGGATACACTAAGCCGTGCATATTTGTTTTCCCGCGAACAATCCACTGTGATTGCTCCACCTTTTGGCGTAAATTTCATCGCATTGTCCAAAAGGATGACGAGCAATTGATGCACACGCTGTTCATCACCATTAATGTAAATGGGATCGTCCGCTCCGTCAAGCGTGAAGGATTTCTCTTCGAACTCGGCCATTTCCGCGAATGGCTCGGTTACTTTTTTCAATATCGCACTCAAGTCAAGCGGCGCAAGGTTTATCTCAAGCCGATTCGAATCGGAGCGCGCCAAGGTCAGCAAATTTCCGACAAGCTTGGACAGCCTTCGTGTCTCGTCAAGCATGACTGCGATATCCTCACCAACCTCCTGAACCTTTTGTCTCGGTTGCCGAAGCAGGCCTTCAATTTTCAATTGAATAATCGAAAGCGGTGTACGTAACTCGTGTGAAGCATCTGCGACGAAGCGGTTTTGCCGATCCCACGCCTTCTCAATCGGCCGAAGCGCGCGCCGGGCAAGAAAATAACCGACGACAATTGAAACCAGCGCGCCGATGATGAGACCGTAAAGAATGATCGAACGCAATGTGTTGAGCAGATTTTTCTCCGGAGTCACATCAACGCCAAAAATAATCTTCACTGTTTTACCATTTAATAACTTGCCTTTTTGAGCATGTAGATGATAATAGGTTTTGCCAACTTTTTTTTCAACGGTACTGCCCGCAGTTACTTTTAAAAAAGGCTTAAAAAAATTTTTGGCGTCTTCGGTGCCCGGATAAGCATCCATACTTGATTCAATTTGCTCATCGCTACTGTTTGTAAGAACCCAGCTCAACCGTGGATTGGTACGCAGGCGCTGCTGATCTACCGCGTCTTGCCCCCGCATCGGGCTGCGAAGAGGCATTTTACCCGAAGCTGCATCCTTTAGCATCTTGTTACTATCACGAAAGGTCACACTTTGTTCATAGAAATAAATCGTTCCACTTAAGATACTAAGCAGCAGAATCAGTAATGCGGCATTCAAAATTGTTAATTTTATAAGTGTCTTCCGAAAAAGAGTCATGGCGCACTCACTTATCCGTCAGCATATAACCAATACCGCGGACGGTCTGGATATCGGCGTCATATGCATATTTTTTCAATTTTTTCCGTAATTGGTGGATATACACTTCGACGATGCCCACCGTTGTGTCGGAATCAAAGCCCCAGATGCGGTCGAATATCTGCTCACGTGTGAGTATTTGATCCTCGTTCTGCACCAAGTATTCCAGTAAATCGTATTGTTTCGTTGTAAACGCAAGAGCGTCTCCATCCACCTTGATCTGTTTTCGCTTATTGTCAATTTCAATGCCTTTATAGCACAAGGTGTGATCGAGCGACATTGGCGAACTGCGACGCAGAATTGCGGCAACCCTTGCTTTCAGTTCCATGTTCTGGAATGGCTTGACCATGTAGTCATCACCGCCCAAATTCAGGCCTTTTACACGGTCATCGACAGTATCACGGGCAGTCAGAAAAATAATGGGTGTCGCGACGCCCTTCGCTCTGATCTGTTCGGTCACTTCGAAGCCGTCCATCCCCGGAAGCATGACATCCAAAACGATCGCGTCATAAATATTCTGCTCCGCTAAATACAATGCTTCGTCGCCGTCCTCTGCCGAATCAACCGTGTACTCCTCTGAAAGCAGTCGGACAATCTCTTTTAGTAAATTTTTATTGTCCTCAACAACCAGCAGCCGCATAAAAAAACACCTCTCATTTATAAATCATTAACTTCATTTTACACATAAAGAGCCGATGATGAAAAGTTGCCGCGGATATTACTCGGTGCGGAGCGCATCGATCGGGTTAAGCTTCGACGCCTTGTAAGCCGGGAAAACGCCAAACACCATACCGACAATTGCGGAGAACAGGAACGCTGCCGCCATGATTGAAAGAGAGTAAACAACAGTTCCCCCAGTGGCAAGCGCGTAAATCTTCGACGCTAGAATGCCAATGCCGACACCGCACAACCCGCCCAACATGCTCAGCACCGCGGCTTCAATTAAGAATTGGAGCATGATGTCGCGTCGCCGCGCGCCGATTGCTTTGCGAATACCGATTTCACGTGTCCGTTCGGTGACGGAAACGAGCATAATATTCATGATCCCGATGCCGCCGACGAGCAGCGAGATTCCTGCTATACCGGCAAGGAGCATTGTCATGGTGCTTGTGACTGAACTCATTGCTTCCATAACATCCTGTTGATTTACAACACTATAGTCATCAGAATCGCTATAGGTTTCACTCATCACCCGCGAAATACCTGCCATAGCCCAAGTTACCGAATTCTGGTTCTCAGCCTGGGCATAAAACTGCGTAATATAGGTCGTTTTCATCAAACGCTGCGCGGTTGAAAACGGAAGAAATGCCGCATCATCACTGCTTTGTCCCATAGAGCCACCTTTGCTGTTCAACACACCGACAACCGTATAACTCTCGCCGTCGACCAGCACCTTCTTATTGATTGGTGACTGATTTTCAAAAAGTGTCGTGGCAAGATCGCTGCCGAGAACGATAACCTTCTGGCGGAATTTTTGATCGAGTGCCGACACAAACCGCCCTTCCTTAACTGTTAATTGACGAATAGATTGATAACTCGATGTTGTCCCGGTCACGCTGACCTGGGATGTTGTGCTGCCATTGCGCACCGTACTTCTCCCGCTCAGCACCGGTGCCACCGATTTCACACCAGTGGTCTGCTTGACCTCTTTCAAATTGTCCATTGTAAAATGTGTATCCGTATTGGTTATGTTAACGGTAATCAGATTGGTTCCAAGACTAGTGACACTGTCGGAAACCGACTTGCTGGAGCCTTGGCCGATGGCGAGCAGAGCAATAACCGATGCTACGCCAATAATGATGCCAAGCATGGTTAAAAAAGAACGCATTTTATTTCCCTGTATATTGCGAATAGCCATTTTCAATGAAGTAAATAGATTCATTAGATATGCTCACCTTCCTGCAGTTTGCCGTCACGGATACTGACTGTCCGTTTCGCCTGGCGCGCGACAGTCAAATCATGAGTGATCAAGACGATCGTGCGTCCGTTATCATTCAGTTTTGTCAGCAGATTCATAATCTCTTTGCTCGTTTTGCTGTCGAGCGCTCCGGTTGGTTCATCAGCAAGCAAAATTTGCGGATCGCCGGCTAGCGCCCGAGCGATGGCAACGCGCTGCTGCTGGCCGCCTGAAAGCTGATTTGGAAGATGCGCGGCCCGTTCTTCCAGCCCGACGCTCCTCAAGCACGCCAAAGCGTATGCTCGTCGTTCTTTCGTTTTGACACCGCGATAGAGCATGGGCAATTCTACATTTTCTACAGCGGTTAATTTACCAAGCAGGTTAAAGTTTTGAAAGATGAACCCGATTTTTCGATTGCGAATTTCTGCCAAGTCTCGATCTTTAAGCAGATCAATGTGGCTTCCGCCTAAAATGTATTTTCCTGCGTCAGGCTTGTCCAAGCAGCCCATCATATTCATGAGTGTGGATTTCCCCGAACCGGAAGGACCGACGATGGAAACAAAGTCACCTTTTTCAATCGAAAGATCAATGTGATCCAGAGCATGAACACTAGTATCGCCTAATTTATAGGTCTTCTCAATCTTGCTCATTGTGATCATGGCTTCGGTCATGGTCGTACGCCTCCTCCATTTCCATTCTGCGTGCGATTGCCTCCTCCGCCAAAACCGCCTTGTGTGCCTCCATTCATGCCGGAGCGCATCATTTGAAATTGGTTTTGACCATTTGACGAAATTGTTGTACTGGATGATTTCGTGATCGCGTTCAACTGAACGGTTTGTCCTTCTTCAAGACCAGACTTGATCTCAATATAATTATCATTATGAATACCGATTGTTACCGTTTTTTGGCTGCCTCTTTCGGTTTCCACATTGCTGAATCTTCTGGTTTCCTGATTATTCGTACTGCCGGAGCCGCTGGACAAATAAACATAATAACCATCACCGCTCTGGTGAACCGCTCCGGATGGAAGATAAAGTGCGCTTGCTTTTTTCTCGAGTACGATGCTTGCCGTTGTCGTCATGCCCGGCTTCAATCCGGTTGACTTCGAGAGATGTATCGTAACATCGAAGGACGATGTCCCATTTGTGCTTGTACCTTCCTTGGCAATGGATTTAATCTTGCCGCTGAATGTCTTGCTCGGATATGCGTTCACGACAACAGAAACCGCTTGTCCGTTTTTAATTTTCGCGATGTCTAATTCATCAATTTGTACAACAGTATTGAGGTCACTGTAATTGGTAAGGTGAACAATTTTTTGCCCGGCGTTCACTCGATCACCTTCATAAACCTCGATACTTGTCACCGTTCCGGATTTTGGAGCAGTAAGCGTTGTGCCATCAGTGAATGTCACGAGCTTATCACCTTTATCGACTTTATCGTTCTTTGCAACATCAACACTGTAAATGGTCTTTGAAGCATCGTCTGAGTCAATCGTCACATCCTGATCAACAGCCGGAGTTAGTGTACCCGAACCACTGACATCTGTTGACAGCGTTCCTTTCTTAACAGTCGTCGTTGGGATCATCGTCGTGTTATTTGCTGACTTGTCCCGTGAGAAATACCAGTATGCCGCGCCTCCTCCAACGGCAATGACCAAAATTAAACTAATAATCCAGATTTTCTTCATTTCCCAAACCCCTCCGCTTTTTCAAATGTACTATGTTATGGGTTTAGTTTAATGATTCTTTCTTAATATTTGCTTAAGGATCATAATTTGAAGGGCGCGCGTTTTGCTAGAGCAAAAAAGCAAAAAAATGCGGACCTTTCAGGTGTGAAGGTTCGCATTTTTTAATGACTGGTTTTTTATTACAATGATTTATGTGCGCGTGATGCCGACTCATCATACCAACAAAAAATTGGCGCGATCCGCCGCGCCAATCAGTCACTCATTTATTTTTTAAAATGATACGGAACCGTTGCGATGACAACATCCTTATGGCGTATCAGACTTGCTTTGATCAGAACACCGGATTGGTTGTGCAGCAAGCTCTGCCACCATTTTTTTGTATAGAACTGCGGGAATACAACGGTTACTGTTGCACCCCGCTTATCAGCTTTGTATTTTACCGTGCTAATGAATTTGTCGAGCGGACTGACAATGCTTCGATATGGAGAATGAAGCGCAATCAACCTTACACCCGGATCCCATTCGTTCCACTCCCGATTCATCTTAGTGATCGCTTCAGGACTGTCTCCGACAAATACCGCAACCACATTACCGGACAGTGATTTGGCATACGTCAATGATTGCTCAACGACCTTTGTGATCCCCGCTACCGGCACGACAATGATATTGTCCGATACATGGATGGTTGGCACAGGATCGGAAAAATCAACGCGCAGCTGCTGGGCCACCAGCATATAATGTTCATGGATTTTATGAAAAATAGTGACTACAATTGGCACAAAGATGAGCACCGGCCAGATCTGCGGGAATTTGGTCAAAAAGAAAATGGCAAGAATCAGATAGCAAATTAACGCTCCGAGCAGGTTAATCATCAGCTTACCCTGCCAGCCTTTTGGCCGTTTCTTTATCCAGTGAACAATCATACCGGTCTGCGAGAGCGAAAATGGAATAAAAACACCAACCGCATAGAGTGGAATCAGATTTTCCGTTCGTCCTTTGAAAATGATAATGAGCAAAATGGAAAGAGCGCCCAAAGTTAGAATACCATTTGAGAACCCTAATCGGTCTCCCTTGACCTTGAATGGCCGCGGCATATATTTATCCTTAGCTAAATTAAATGCGAGCAGAGGAAATGCAGAGTACCCGGTATTCGCCGCCAGAATCAGGATTAACGCGGTGGACGCCTGAATAATGTAATAAAAAAAGGTGCGTCCGAACAGATTGCTGGAAAGCTGAGAAAGTACAGTCTGATCACTCGTTGGATGTACGCCGAACCAATAGGCAAGGTAAACAATTCCGGCTAATAAAGCAGCAAGAATACCGCCCATCATCAGAAGCGTACGAGCAGCGTTTTTTGGTGCGGGATCCTTAAAACTCGGTATCGCATTTGAAATTGCTTCGACACCGGTCAATGCAGAGCAGCCGGATGAGAAAGCACGCAGCAAAAAAAACAAGCTGACGCCCATAACCGGTGTACCCACCGCCGCGTGCTGATGAATGGGGGCGGTATGGCCGGTAAAAGCAGCAAAAAAACCGCCGCCGATGATGATCAGCATCATGAGGACAAAGAAATATACCGGGTAAGACAATAAAGTCGCTGAATCGGTCAATCCACGTAGATTCAATATCGTAATGATCACAACAATGAGCACGGCCACAATCACGCTATGCTCATGAAGTGACGGAAATGCGGACGTGATGGCATCAGTTCCCGCAGAAATACTAACGGCGACCGTCAGAATATAATCGACGAGCAACGCTCCGCCCGCAGTCAGCCCAAAATTCGTTCCGAGATTTTCCTTAGCTACCATATAAGCACCGCCGCCTTGCGGATAGGCGAAAATAATTTGTCGGTAGGATAGAACAAGTGCGATCAGCAGAATAAGAACACCAAGAGAAATGGGCAGTGAAAACCAAAGTGCGCTGCTCCCCGCGGCCATCAGCACAATGAGAATCTGTTCCGGACCGTAAGCTACCGAAGACAATGCATCGGAAGACAATACAGCCAGAGCCTTAAATTTATTTAACTTTTGATTACTTGATTCATTTGTTTTTAACGGTCTGCCGATCAGCAATCGTTTCAACTTCATTAACATACGTTCTACTCCTTTTCACATGACAGCGCCACGCGAAGTTGTTTGCAAAATCCGTTCTAGTTATGCGAAAAGAAACGATCGACGTTATTCTTTTCCGCAGATCGATTGTAAGTCGTGACGTTCGTGGAAGCAAGGGGAAGCATTTTGTATATAGTATTGCCTACGAGAATTGAGACCATAAATCGACGCAACTCTTTTTCACTTCTTATTGTTACGCACAAAACAGCAGGATCAAAATAAATACGCGTGATTCGTCTTAATTTCCCAGGCAATAATCAGCATGCGACATCTTTTCCCTTTTATTTCCTCAACATAGTCCCTATTTTGTCGTAATTGCTTTCTGTGCCAGCGCCAACATGATCACAGTCCCAATAATACAAATTGCTCCGATCCAGTCGACTAGTGTAAAGGGTATGTGCATCCAAACGACGCTGACAACAGCTGCGGATAGCGGCTCGGCGCAACCAAGCAGGCTGGTTTCAATTGGCTTTAAATACTTTAAACTCGCCAAGTACAAATAAAAGGCGAGCAATGTTCCGAATAAGATAACAAAAACGACACCAACTAGTGACTGAACAGAGAGCACCCCGTGAAATTTCCAGGGTGGGAAGAAACAGCTCATTGCGGCACCGCCAATGACCATCCCCCAACCAACAACAAGGCCCGGCCCATACTTTTTTAAAAGTGCTCCTGGTTGCATTGCGTAGATCGCACCGCCAAGTGCTGACATAAGCCCCCAAAAAACAGCTAATGGAGCAATCGAAATTTGATCCGGATGACCCTTCGTAACAAGCAGAAAAACGCCCAAGATCGCTGTGAAAATAGCCGCAATTTCTGTCACACTTGGTTTTTTTCGCCAGCGAATAATCAAATACAGCATGATCAATACAGGGCTTAGATACTGCAAGAGTGTCGCGGTCGCCGCGTTTCCTGCCGCAATCGCTTCAAAGTAGGTATATTGTGCGCCAATCATTCCAATCAATCCGAAAATCAGCAGTCCCGCCGCCGTCTTTCGTCTCCTCCAAACAGTCCACGTCAGACGTCTGTCCTTACCGCCTTGCGTCAAAGCGAGCAATAGGATTCCCGCTGCCAGCATCCGCACAGAAGTCAGCCAGCCGGCATCAATTTGCTGCCGTTCAAATAAATATTGTGCGACATTTCCCGACACCCCCCATAGTGTCGCCCCGCTCAGCACAAGCATCATTCCGAGCGGCCTTTTCCAGGACCGTACTCTGGTAACCCGCTGCACAAATTCAGTCATCTTATTCGTCCTCTCACTGTTCTTCGCCACACCTGTCTTTTTGAGGTTCATTTTTCCAATTAATCTATTACATGTTGATTAAATTTCAATTCCTATGTATGCTGTAGATAGTCTAGTTTAGCATAGTTCAGCTGAGTAAAGAAGAGCAGAGTTGAGAACAGAATCGCACATTTATCGTGGGTCCGTCCGGGCTTGCTTTTATTTGTTATCTTCTTCTGATTCACCGTTGCTCTTCTGTATAAAAAACACTTATACAGGAGGATAATAAGATGAGTTTCCTAACAGAAATTGACCAATTTCACAAGTCCATTCATTATTCCACAGGCAAGGGCATGGACATCACCCGAAACCAAATACCCATCTCCGGAGAACCTTCCATTCTTAAGATCCAAAAGAAACTTGACGAGTATAAAGGCGCCCTGTTTTCCAGTGCCTATCATTTTCCCGGCCGTTATTCACGCTGGGATATCGGTTTTGTTAACCCGCCGCTCGAACTCACATCAAAAAATAATGCGTTTCGGATTAAAGCACTGAACAGTCGCGGCAAAGTGCTGATCGCTTTCTTGACTGATCATTTATCCAATCCCGATGTTCTGCTGGTTCAGCATAGTCGTGATGAGCTAGCCGGCACGATCAAACGAACAGATGACGCGTTGATTAAAGAAGAAAACCGTACAAAACGTTCCTCAATCTTTTCGGTGCTGCGAGAAATTCAATCCTTGTTTCAAACGGATGACGCGTTTCTCGGCTTGTATGGTGCATTCGGATTCGATCTTGTTCTTCAATTTGAACGCTATTCTTTGAATAAAGAACGCGATCCCAACCAAAATGATTTACAGCTCTATTTTCCGGATGAACTGATTGTTGTTGATCGCGAGAAGAACGAGGCCTGTAAAATAAACTATGATTTTACCTATGGCAGCTTAACGACGAAGGATCTGCCCCATTCCGGAACCCGTTACCCTTTTCATGCTCTGAAAAAGTCCGAGATCCCATTGGGCTATGCGGACAAGATGGGTGATTATGCTGAACTCGTCCGCAAGGCGAAAGACGCGTTTAGCAAGGGCGACTTGTTTGAAGTGGTACCCAGCCGCGTCCTGACACGAAACTGTTCCAGCCGTCCTTCGCAAATTTTCCAACGGCTGCAACAGATCAATCCAAGTCCCTATGGGTTCTTAATTCATTTAAATAACGAAGAATTCTTAATCGGCTGTTCTCCTGAAATGTTTGTTCGAGTCGACGGAACGACCGTCGAAACCTGCCCGATCTCGGGAACGATCAAGAGAAAGGGATCTGCGATTGAAGACGCCGAGCAAATTAAGACATTGCTTAGCTCTGAAAAAGAGGAATCTGAACTCACAATGTGCACGGATGTCGATCGTAATGATAAATCGAGAATCTGTGTTCCGGGTTCCGTGGAAGTAATCGGCAGGCGCCAAATTGAAACGTATTCTCACTTATTCCATACGGTTGACCACATTAAAGGCCAACTAAAAGAAGGTTTCGACGCTATTGACGCGTTTATCAGCCATATGTGGGCAGTGACGATCACCGGAGCGCCGAAACGTGAAGCGATGCGCTGGATCGAACGTCATGAAAGAACCGCGCGCGGCTGGTACGGCGGTGCTGTCGGCTGGATGGGATTCAATGGCGACATGAATACCGGGCTTGCCTTAAGATGTCTGCGTCTTCAAAAAGGTGAAGCGAAAATCCGCGTCGGTGCCACTCTGCTCTATGATTCTGATCCGAAAAGTGAGGAACGCGAAACACATACCAAAGCAGGCGCGCTGATCGAAGCACTTCATCCGGTTGTTGACAAAGAGCAGAATGTCCCGAGCCAAAATGGAGCAAACTATGCGGATCACCCGCTTCACATCCTATTTGTCGATCATGAAGATTCTTTTGTCCATACGCTGTCCGGATACTTTCAAACGCTTGGCGCGAGGGTTACCGTCAGGCGCAGTCCGGCAGCCCGCAGAATGATCCGTATCGGCGCTGAGCCGATTGATCTTGTCGTCCTTTCACCCGGACCCGGCCGCCCTGAGCGTTTTCAAATGCAGGAAACGATCGATCTATGTATCAAGCATCGTCTCCCCTTATTCGGTATCTGCCTTGGCCTTCAAGGCATCGTCAGCTATTTTGGCGGATCGCTTAGCGTCTTGCCCGTTCCGGCTCACGGCAAAGCATCAACCATTAGCCACAACGGAAGTTTTTTATTTAAGGATGTGCCGCAACCATTTAGAGCCGGACGTTATCATTCAATTTATGCCGATCAATTGCCAACAGACCTGGCAGCTACGGCAACCTCGGAGGATCATGTTATTATGGCTGTCGAGCACCGAAGCCTTCCGATTGCCGCCGTTCAGTTTCATCCCGAATCTATAATGACTCTTGACGCACAAGCCGGCATGAAGATTTTAAAAAATGTTTTTCAGTTGATCCGTCTGCAACCCGCAGGAAATCGATGAAATGATTGGTATGGGTTTCAACGATCTAATTCTTTTGCATGCGGCACTGACTTTTACGATACTATTCTCCGTCAACATGACTTCAACCCTGCAATCATAGATTAGACATATTGCCATAACGAATGGTGAACCTGCATGAAAACCGCCAGTTTCACATAAGATTCGGCGATTAGTTCTAATGATGAGATTCACCGTGTTGCAATGAATGAGGAGGATTTGTCATGAAAACAGCAGTATATGCCCATCGCGGCAGTAAAAGCAACAGGCCTGAAAATACACTCGCTTCATTTGAGGAGGCGATGCGTGTCGGAAGTGACGGTATCGAATTAGATGTCCATTTGACTAAAGATCAACAAGTCGTTGTCATTCACGACGAAAAAATCGATCGGACAACCAACGGCAAGGGCCAAATCAAATCGTATACATTAGAAGAATTAAAACGATTCGACGCCGGTTCTTGGTTTTCACCGAAGTTCAAAGGTGAGCGTGTACCCACCCTTAGTCAAGTGCTCGAGCTTCTGAAAAATTACCCCGGTGTCCTGAATATAGAATTTAAAACGGATCGCAATGTCTATCCAGGTATTGAAGCGCGTGTCGCCGATCTCGTTGATCAGTATCGTCCGCTTTTTCCTGTTGTGTATTCTTCCTTTAATCATGAGTCCTTGATTCGATTGAAGCAGATTAAGCCGAACGCGGAGATTGCCCTCCTATTATGGGAACGTCTCGCCGATCCTTGGCGCTATACAGAGCAAGTCGGTGCGACTGCGCAACATCTGTGGCAACCCAGCGCGCTTTCGGAAACTGGGGCACAGCTGCAGAATCATGGTATCAAGGTTCGTGCTTGGACTGTGAATCAGCCGAAAAACATGCAGCTTGCTTTTGAAATGGGTCTCGACGCCATCATTACGGATCATCCGGAGGCCGCCCTGGATCTGCGCAAGAGTTATGAAACGATAAACAAATAACTGCTACTGAGAACATGTCGCTTTTTCTAAGAGAAGAGACATGTTATTTTTTTGCTAATGAATCGACGAGTGCCCGAAAATGTACATTGGAACTGTTCACTACTTTGGCTATAATAAAATTGAGAACGTTCCCACATGTAGCGATCATGGCAATAGACACATTACATGCAGTCAATAGAAAACGAGGGATAATGATGAACGGGAAACAAGCGGCAGGACAAAAAGCTATAGACGAAATTAAAGAAGGAATGACCATTGGTCTGGGCACCGGCTCGACCGTATACTACTTTCTAGAGGCACTTGCCAAAAAAGTAGCAGACGGTTTTGAACTAACCGGTGTCGCGACCTCTCAGAAAACAATCAATCTTGCTAAAGAATGGAAAATTCCGATGCTCCCGCTAAATGAAGTGACAAAAATTGATGTGACCATCGACGGAGCTGATGAAGTTGACTCACAATTAAGCGGCATTAAAGGCGGAGGCGGCGCTCTGCTCTATGAAAAACTGGTGGCCAAAGCGTCTGATCGACGGATCTGGATTGTGGACAGCAGCAAAAAAGTCGAACAATTAGGCGCTTTTCCTCTCCCTGTCGAGGTTGTTCCATTTGGTTGGAAACATGTTGAAGCCTATTTTACCGGAAAAGGTTATCATCCTGAGCTTCGATGCTCCGCTGATGGACAACCCTATGTGACCGATGCGCATCATAACATTCTTGATCTTCATTTGCAGTCCATTGCCAACGCCGAGGAGTTGGCGAATGAGCTGGATCATCTCACCGGAGTCGTCGAACACGGCCTCTTCATCGGCATGACAGAAAAAGTAATTATTGGTTATCCGGACGGACATACCGAAACACTTGAAAGATAACCCTGTTTTACCTCTCCCTATCTGCGGTTCAGATAGGGGTATTTTTTGATTTTTTGCTATGATTTGGCTCAACTTTCCGCTAATTCCTTGCTAAATAGAAATTCGTTACTGCCTATCCTTGAATCGTTCAAAATCTGGATATTTGTAATTTTTTTAGCAGATTATTACGCAGTAAAGACAAACGGCGAAGTAAAAATACGTGAGTAAAAGGGACCAATTTTGCATTGTTCGAGCAAAAGAATCAGCGTTCAGGCAAAAGAATCAGCGTTCAGACAAAAGTATCGCTCAGCAAAGAATCAGCGTTCAGAGAAAAGAATCAGCGCTCAGGCAAAAAAATCAGCGTTCATGCAAAAGAATCAGCGTTCATGCAAAAGAATCAGCGTTCAGGCTAAAGAATCAGCGTTCAGGCTAAAGAATCAGCGTTCAGGCTAAAGAATCAGCGTTCAGACAAAAGAATCAGCGTTCAGAAAAAAGAATCAGCGTTCAGACAAAAGAATCAGCGTTCAGGCTAAAGAATCAGCGTTCAGACAAAAGTATCAGCGCTCAGGCAAAAGAATCAGCGTTCAGGCAAAAGAATCAGCGTTCAGGCAAAAGAATCAGCGTTCAGGCAAAAGAATCAGCGCTCAGGCAAAAGAATCAGCGTTCAGGCAAAAGAATCAGCGTTCAGGCAAAAGAATCAGCGTTCAGGCTAAAGAATCAGCGCTCAACTTCTCCGCTCTTCGGCTGAACTTTCCACGTGTTCGGTTCGGCTTTTTACTCTTTAGGTGTAACTTTTCACTCGTTAGGTTGGACTTTTGGTCTTCGGTTCGACATTTCCTCTCTTGGGTTCGACTTTGGCCGCGTTCGGTTCGACTTTCCGATGGTTCAGTTCGACTTCGAGTCTTCGGTTCGACTTCTCCTCTCTTGGGTTCAACTTTGATCACGTTCGGTTCGACTTTCTGATGGTTCAGTTCGACTTTTCCTTCGTTAGGTTGAACTTCAATTCGGCCTAACTCCTTCTCTTATAGGTTTGCTGCGCTTCTTCCGTCAGCCGTTTAGTTATTAAGCTAAATTGCCAAAAATATTATTCCTTTAAGTTTAAAATGATTGACAGGTGAATATCCTGTAATTATAATAGTTACAGGTGGTGTAGGAAATGATCAATACCCGTGTCGCTGTCGCCGTACATAGTTTAGCTCTGATCGCATCTAAGCCCCATGAGGATTTGCCATCGGATTACATTGCCGCCAGTGTGAACACCAATCCGGTTGTCATTCGCAGACTTCTCGGCATGCTTAAGAAATCCGGTTTGATCCAAACAACCGCCGGCAAAGCCGGAGCGTCCTTGACTCGGCCGCCTTCCGACATCTCATTACTTGATGTATTCCGAGCGGTTGAACCGAAAGATCATCTTTTCGCCGTTCATGACAATCCGAATCCGCACTGTCCGGTAGGCAAAAGTATCCGTCACGTGCTTGACGATGCATTTGGTACTGCTCAAGCTGCTTTGGAGCGCAAACTCTCAAGTGAAACGATTGAAACCATCCTTCACCATCTTTTTGAAGAAGAATGATTTATGCACCAAGTAAGTATGAAATCGTAAAAGATTAGCGAAATCATAAGCACAACTAAGGCTTCGCTTTCTCCAAAGGCTCAGCGAAGCCAAGTTTTCTAATAAGCAAGCTGTAACTAACTATGTTACACCAATAAGGAGGGGGATTTCCCATGAACATCGCAATTATAGGTGCTGCGGGCAAAGCGGGATCACGTATTTCTCAAGAGGCAATCAGGCGCGGCCATCAGGTGACCGCGATTGTCAGACATCCTGATAAATTAGACGATACAAGTCTCAACATTATTCAAAAAGACTTATTCGATCTGACGCGCGGAGATCTGGCAGCTTTTGACGCTGTCGTAAATGCTTTTTCAGCGCCGTTTGGTCAAGAAGACCTGCATGTCAAGGCAGGAAGAAAGCTCATTGAATTAGTGACGGGTCTCTCTGAAACACGTCTGATCGTTGTCGGCGGCGCAGGCAGCCTGTTCGTTGATAAAGATCAGATAACACGTGTCATTGATACACCGGAATTTCCGGATATCTTTAAGGCAACTGCTTCCAATCAGGCAAAGAATCTTGAAGAGCTTCAGAAAACGACTGATTTGAATTGGACCTTTATCAGTCCGTCAGCAGTCTTCGCGTTGGGCAAAAGAACCGGTCATTACAGAACCGGAAAGGATCAACTGCTTCTCAACAACACCGGCAAAAGCTATGTCAGCTATGAAGATTACGCAGCGGCGCTTATCGACGAAATCGAAGCACCGAAGCATGTTAGAGAACGATTTACTGTAGTCTCCGAAGAAAATTAAAAGCTAATAAATCAGCAGAACACGCAGCTGCGTTGATTCTGAAATAGATTTCAAAAAACCATTAGGAGTGGATGAACATGGCAAAATGGACAATTGATTCAGCACACACAGAAACAGGCTTCTCTGTAAAACATATGGGGCTCTCAAATGTAAAAGGAAACTTCAAGACAACATCAGGCAATGTGACAACTGATTACAGCGGAAAAATTACTGCGGTCGAGGTTACGATTGACGTCGCTAGTATTGATACGCGCATTAAAGATCGTGATGATCACTTAAAAAGCGCCGATTTCTTTGATGCAGAAAAATTTCCGGAAATCAAATTTGTATCAACAAAAGTGACCGCGTCTGATGATGGCGACTATGAAATTGAGGGAACACTCACGATCAAGGGAACGAGCAAAGCGGTGACCTTTGAAGCAGAGGTTGGCTCTCCTGTCGACGATCCATATGGTCTCAAACGAAACGGTGCAAGCTTGTCCTTTGCAATTGATCGTCGCGAATACGGCTTAGTTTGGAGCCAATCACTTGCTAACGGCAATCTTGTTGTCAGCAACAAGATCAAGATTAATGTTGAAGCTGAATTTACGCAAAATGCTTAATAACCTGCAAAAAATAAGAGCGGACGGCTTATCCAAGCTGTCCGTTCTTATTTTATTTTTCTTTTCTCACTGCTTTTTCACAACGCTTAATCCATTCGTTTTCAAATTGATCATGGGGGAGGATTCGTTCTTTCAAGTCGTCGATGAACATGACACGCTCTTCGCGGCACCAGTTGAGGCGGTTTTGATAAAGGTCCATATCCGGATCATCTTCATCCCAATAGACCGGAATGACCGATATTTTCGCCTCACTATAGAGGAAAGCACGCGTGTGACCATCAGTCAGAAAAGCCTCACCCCCATTTTTCTTAATGGGGAGCGGCGCATTGAAGCGCACATTAAGCGGATCAAATAGCTCTTTTAAGCGATCAATTTTATCCTGATCTAAGTAAAGCTGGCTTGGTCGAATCTGGTATAAATCCATTAAAAATGATCTCATGCTGTCAATCTCTTTTCATTTCGTGATTTTTAAAGATCCCTTAGCGATAAAAAACAAATAGATGAAGAGCGCGCTTACTTCACAGAAGAGAATCATCAGCGCCATCGGAAAATACGTATGGCTGCCGCCAAGTCCGACTAGCGGCGAGAGCAACGCGCCAACGGTATTCATGCCCATCCCGAGAATCGCCGATGCACTGCCCGCCGCTCTCCCCTGACTTTGCATCGCCAGCGAGAAAGCCGTTGAGTTGACAAGTCCTACCATTGAAACAACGAGGAAAAGCGGAATCATCACTGCGATTAAATGCGGCGGTTCAAACAATAAGCTCGCAAAAAGCGCAATACTTCCGATTGTCGCTATATAAATACCGGTTCGCAAAATTTTTCGTGCATCCACTCGGCCGGCGAGCAGACCCGCAAGCTGCGACATAAGCACAATGCCAAGACCATTGGTGGCGAAAAACAGGCTGAATCCCTGCGGTGACACCGAAAACATGTCCTGGAGTACAAATGATGAAGCCGAAATATAGCAGAACATCGCACCCATAACGAGCCCTAATACGAGCGCGTACCCAACGAAGCGGGTGTCGCGAAAAATATGACCCATTGCGGATACGGTCGCGCCAATGCCACCGGAAATCCGTTTTTCGGCAGGCAGTGTTTCCGGTATACAGGTTACAGCTCCAATAAAAAGCAAGAAACCAATCACGCACAGCACGACAAAAACACCGTGCCAAGAAGGAAACCGGAGCACAAAACCACCCAAAATTGGTGCCAATATTGGGAAGATGCCATTAACCGCCATCAGCATTGAGAAAAATTTCGTTAGTTTCGTGCCGGCATACAGATCCCTGGCGATCGCTCGCGAAATCACCATCCCCGCCGCTCCTGCCATCCCTTGAATCAGGCGCAGAACAACGAGCAATCCGATGGATGTGGTGATGGAGCAAAGAAAAGAAGTTAGTGTAAATGTGATCAGTCCGGCAAGCAAAGGAAGCTTCCGTCCGAATTTATCACTGAGCGGACCTAAAATGAGCTGTCCCACTGCGAGCCCGATCAGACAGGCGGTGATACTTAATTGCGCCATAGATGTTGTTGTCTGCAGATCTCTTGTCAGCGATGGCAAAGAAGGAAGATACATGTCCATTGATAGCGGTCCGAACGCACCAAGTGCTCCGAGTACAAGCACAAAACGGACATGTACCCCTTTTCCAAGTCCCGGCGCCGCCGAAGCTGTTTGTGTTGCTTTCACGTTCAATCAGCCTTTCCATTCATGAAGTTCTTGTGGCTATCATAGCAAAAAACTGGTTGGTGTTGCTGAATTTCAACTAGATAATCGTGGAAAAACTGAACTTGCATTAAGATGCAACGACTTGACCCGTCCATTCAGACGGTTAAACAAGTCCGGTTTGTTCAGGAATTCCCAGCATAATATTCATGCATTGAATCGCCGCCCCGGAAGCTCCTTTGCCTAAATTATCTAATCGTGTCATCAGCATGATTCGATCGTCATTCCCAAGCACAAAAAGTTCCGCCCTATTTGTATCGTTGCATGCCGTAATGTCGAAACTCCCATCTTCAAGAAGTCCTTCCGTCTCATTAGGCATAACGTTTACAAATGGTTCTCCGGAATAATAATTTGCTAAAAAACGACGTATCTCTTCAGGTGAGTGATCTTTAGCTAACTTATTAGAGAATAGTGGAATGCTTACGGCTAGTCCTTTATAATAACCGCAAATAACCGGGATGAGCATTGGCTTATCGTCCAGTCCTGCATACTTTTGAATTTCAGGTAAATGTTTGTGATTTTGACTCAACGCATAGTGTCGCGGGATGTCTAAATGTCGGTCTCTATTCCCACTCTCGTATTTTGCAATCACATCTTTACCACCGCCACTATAACCTGTAACGGAGAAAATAGCTGCCGGATAATTTTTCGGGACAATTCCACCTTTTACTAATGGGGAAAGCGCCAATATTGCCGCGGTTGCATGGCACCCGGGAACACTCACACGTTTCGAATTTTTTATTCTATCTCTTTGGGTTGGGCCAAGTTCAGGTATTCCATATGCCCAATCGTCGTCAATCCTGTGTGCGCTGCTCGCGTCAATGATTCTCGTTTCACTGTTTTCAATGAGCTTTACCGCCTCTTTAGCCGCCTGATCAGGGAGGCATAGAAAAACGATGTCCGCTTCATTCATGTATTTTTTTCTCGTTTCAGGATCTCGTCTTTTTTCATAGTCTATAGTTAAGATTTGTACATTTTGATGCTTCGACAAATAGTCTTTAATTTTTAATCCTGTAGTACCATATTGACCGTCTACATATACACAATACATAACGCGCACAATCCTTTCTTTCGTAGGTCTAAAAAAAAACGGATACGTTTTATCCGTATCCGGTGCTTTAAGTAAAAATAGTAAGCTAATTTAGGGGGTAATAAACCTTACGGGTAAGAATACTTTTTTTGCATTCTTACAGAAAGACACTATATGAAACAGCTGTCTCAGAATGAATGATTCTGATGCAGTCGTGTTTCCGCGAGTTTCAATTGTTTCTCAATTTGATGTGGCGCAGTGCCGCCTTCACTTTCACGGGCGCGCATCACATTTTCAGGAAGCAGTGCTTCAAAGATATCCTCTTCAAAAAGAGGACTGAATTGCTTGTACTCTTCCAAATCTAGATCAAGCAAATACTTTTTATTTTCAATGGCATAGAGGACCATTTTTCCGGTGACCGCATGCGCGTCACGGAACGGCAGTCCTTTTTTCGCCAGGTAATCCGCAATATCGGTAGCATTCGAATAGTCTTTTTCAACAGCGTGACGCATCCGGTCTTTCTTGACGGTCATGGTCTCAAGGATTGGGGCGAGTAATTTCAGTGCCCCTTCCAGCGTTTTGACGGTGTCAAAAATGCCTTCTTTGTCTTCCTGCATGTCTTTGTTATAGGCAAGCGGAAGTCCCTTGAGCACAGTCAGCAAGCCGACCAAATGTCCAAACACGCGACCAGTTTTGCCGCGCAGCAACTCGGATACGTCCGGGTTTTTCTTCTGCGGCATGATGCTGGAACCTGTGCAGAATGCGTCATCCAATTCAATGAACTGGAATTCCTGGCTGCTCCAAAGCACCATTTCTTCAGACAGGCGCGAGAGATGAACCATGATCAACGAGCAGTCCGCAAGCGCCTCGACGACAAAGTCACGGTCACTGACCGCATCCATGCTGTTTGGGTAGACATCATCGAAATCAAGCAGTTCAGCCACACGACGCCGATTGATCGGGAAAGTCGTCCCGGCCAATGCACCGGCGCCAAGCGGCAGAATGTTGATCCGCTTAACGCTATCCTTTAACCGACCTTTATCACGCTCAAACATCCAGAAATAGGCAAGCATGTGATGCGCGAAGGAGATCGGCTGCGCGCGCTGAAGATGTGTGTATCCGGGAAGAATCGTGTCCACATTGGCTTTCGCTTGCTCAAGAAGTGCATATTGCACATCTTCGAGCAAGTCGATCAGAACCTGAGTCTTTTTCCGCATGTACAGGTGCATGTCGGTCGCGACTTGGTCATTTCGGCTGCGTCCGGTGTGAAGCTTGCCGCCGACCGCACCAATTTCATCAATCAGCATCTTCTCAATGTTCATGTGAATATCTTCCATGTCCGTCGAAAAATGTGCTTCGCCGTTCTCTACCTTTTTCAAGATCGTGCGAAGTCCCTGCTGAATGGTCCCCGCCTCTTCTTCTGTAACTACGCCGCATTCTCCGAGCATCTGAACATGCGCCAGACTGCCTTCGATATCTTCTTTTGCCAGTTCCTGATCATATGAAATCGATGCAGTGTAGTTATCAACCAGTTTATTGGTTGACTTCGTAAACCGGCCGCCCCATAGTTTCGCCATGATCTGCCTCCTTATGCACTTCCGCATTCACTTTGGTCGGGAGTCCCCACAGCTTGATGAAGCCTACGGCTGCGTTATGATCAAAAGCATCGCCTGTTGTGTAAGTCGCCAATTTTTCGTTGTATAGGCTTTTTTCCGATGCGCGTCCAACAACGACATGGTTACCTTTGAACAGTTTCACGCGTACTTTTCCGGAAACGACTTCCTGAGTTTGCTTTACAAAAGCCATCAGCGCTTCCCGAATCGGTGAATACCAAAGACCATCATAGATCACTTGAGAAATTTCTTTGTCAATCAACGGCTTGAATTTAGAAACTTCTTTGGTCAGCGTTATCGTTTCAAGTCCTTGATGCGCATTGATCAGAATCAGTGCAGCCGGGTTTTCATAAACTTCACGCGACTTGATTCCCACGAGACGGTTTTCGATATGGTCGATCCGTCCGACACCGTGAAGTCCGCCAAGCGCATTTAATTCTTTAATAATTTCAATAAAAGGCTTTTTCACGCCATTTAGAGCAACCGGAAGACCTTTTTCAAATTCAATTTCGATATATTCCGGTACATCCGGTGTTTTTTCAATCGGGTTCGTCCAGGCGAACGCTTCTTCAGGTGCTTCGTTCCATGGATTTTCCAGAACGCCTGCCTCGCACGCACGTCCCCAGATGTTGGCGTCAATCGAGAATGGGTTGTCAAGATCAACCGGAATCGGAATACCGTTCTTTGCCGCATATTTGATTTCTTCGTCACGCGTCATGCCCCATTCACGAACCGGAGCAACGACTTTAAGTGAAGGATCGAGCGCTTGGATGGCTACTTCAAAACGAACTTGGTCGTTTCCTTTTCCTGTACAGCCGTGAGCAACAGCCGTCGCGCCTTCTTTATGCGCAACGTCAACGAGTAATTTACCGATGAGCGGGCGTGAAAGACCTGAAGAAAGCGGGTAAACGCCTTCGTACAATGCGTTCGCCTGGAGGGCCGGAGCAAGGTATCCTTCTGCAAGCAATTCTTTCGCATCAACGACATACGATTTGATCGCGCCGACATCAATTGCCTTTTGCTTCACTTTATCAAGGTCTTTACCTTCTTCGCCGACATCAATGCTGAGTGCGATTACATCATAATTGTACTTGTCTTGCAGATACTTAATGCAGACCGAAGTATCCAGACCGCCGGAATATGCTAAAACGATTTTTTCTTTTGCCATTAGTGAAACCCTCCTGGAATAAATTATTTTTAGAATGTATTTTACCTAGAATAAGAAAAACTAAGATTTTGCCAACATGCCGCCTCTCTGACGTTTAGGCGTTCTTTTCCAGCAAACATTTCAGAATTGCTTTATGCGCGTGCAGACGGTTTTCCGCCTCATCAAACACAACGGAATGCGCACCGTCAATCACGCTTTCCGTGACCTCTTCACCGCGGTGAGCAGGCAGGCAGTGCATGAAGATATGATCTGGTTTTGCTAAAGCGACAAGTGCGTCGTCGACTTGAAAGCCTTTAAAATCATGCAGACGCTTTTCAGTCTCATCTTCATCGCCCATGCTCAGCCATGTATCGGTGATTACGACATCGCAGCCTTCAGCCGCTTCCTGAGGCGAGTTGGTGAACGTGATGGTACAACCATTCTTCGCGCCTCTTGCCTTCGCTGCTTCAAGAATTGCCGCATCCGGTTCGTAGCCTTTGGGGCTTGCGACCGTCATGTCCATGCCGACTGCCGCGGCGCCTTCCATTAATGAGTGCGCCATATTGTTGTAACCATCGCCGATGAAGCATGTTTTTAACCCTTCAAGCTTGCCTTTATGCTCGAAAATAGTCAATAGATCGGCAATAATCTGTGTCGGATGATGGGTGTCCGTCAACCCGTTAATCACCGGAACATCGGCGTTAGCCGCCAATTCTTCAGCCACTTCATGGCCGAACGTCCGAATCATGATACCATCGACAAATCGCGAAAGTACTTTCGCCGTATCCGCAATTGTTTCGCCGCGGCCAATTTGAATATCTTTGCTGCTTAAGTATAACGCAGAACCACCGAGGTGGTACATACCTACTTCAAACGCCACACGCGTTCTCGTTGAGGCTTTTTCGAAGATCATTGCGAGCGTCTGACCTTCTAAGAAATGGTGCGGAACGCCTTGCTTTTGCATCGCCTTAAGAGCAACGGCTGTTTGTAAAAAAGTCTTCAATTCGTCTTCTGTAAATTCGGCAATCGTTAGAAAGTCTCTGCCTTGTAGTGTTGAAGCCGTCTCGTTTGTCAAATTAGTCACTTCCCTTTATTCGTCATATAGCTTAAATCCCGATACTCATCCAATGTGTGCACTTCCGGTGAAGGTTCGCCCTTAGCTGCCGAGAGTGTTGCTTCTATCGTGTCTAAACAGGTGTAGACAGGTACTTGATAGCGAAGCGCAAGCGCTCTGATCTTAAAACCGAAGGATTGCCTGTTGCGCCCTGCCGTTGGAATATTAAGCGCAGCAGTTATCTTACCGCTCGCCAGTTGTTTGGCCACTTCCGCTTCTTCATCGCTTACCTTTGTTATTCGAATACCCGCTTTAGCATAGTAATCCGCAGTTCCAGGTGTCGCCAAAATGTCGAAGCCGCGACTCTCAAGCTTTTTGATGAGCTTCAGACTCTCACTTCTCTGATTATCCGTCACCGAACAGAACACGGCTCGTTTCGTCGAATTTATTGAAAAAGGATTGGCCTCGTTCAGATAAACACCCTTCATAAAGGCTTCCTCAACCGTCCGTCCCATGCCAAGCTGTTCGCCTGTCGATTTCATTTCCGGTCCCAGTACAGGATCGACGCCTTTCAGTTTCGTAAATGAGAATACCGGAGCCTTCACCGCATAAAAACCAGGCCGCGGGCAATAGCCATTGGCGAGATCCAGTTTATTCATACTTTGACCCAGCTGAACACTCACCGCTTTTTCAACCATCGGAATACCAGTCACTTTGCTTATGATCGGAACCGTCCGCGAAGCGCGGGGATTCACTTCGAGTACAAACACTTTCTCCGCTGAAATCACGAACTGAATGTTGATCAATCCCTTAACATTCAGGCTTTGGCAGATCTTACGCGTATCTTCTGCAATTTCATCCTGTACCGCTTGATTGAGGCTGAAGGATGGAAAAACAGCGATGCTGTCGCCTGAATGGACACCCGCGCGTTCAACATGTTGGAAAATGCCGGGAATCGCTGTCGCTTCCCCGTCGCTAATCGCGTCGACTTCGCATTCTACACCGGGCATATATCGATCGACCAGTAAAGGAAATGACTGCGCATTTAAATTGCGTTCACTGTTGATATAGGCATCGAGTTCCTCTGAGTGATGGAACAAGAACATGGATTGCCCGCCGATTACGTAAGAAGGACGAACGAGTATCGGATAGCCGAGCTGTTCACCTGCCGCAGGCAAGTCTTCAAGCTGATGAACCGTTTTTCCTTGAATATGCGGAATGTCGAGCGATTGCAAAAGTTCATAGAATTGCTCCCGATCCTCAACACGGTCGATACTTTCAGTTGATGTACCAAGCACCTTGATGCCGGCCTGCTCCAGTGCCTTGGCCACATTTACGGCTGTTTGGCCGCCGAACTGGACAAGCGCGCCTTGAACCTTTTCCTTCTTCGCAACATGCAAGATGTCTTCAATCGCCAGCGGTTCGAAGTATAATCGATCGGCAATGGAATAATCGGTGCTGACGGTTTCAGGATTGTTGTTGATCACAATCGCTTCATAACCGTTCTTCTTCACCGCCATTGTCGCTTGCACCGAGCAATAATCGAACTCAATGCCCTGTCCGATTCGGATCGGCCCTGAGCCGATGATCAGAATCTTCGGTTTGTCACTGACGGGGGCTTCATCTGCGCCGAACCATGTGGAATAATAATAAGGTGTCTGCGCTTCGAATTCTCCCGCGCATGTATCGACCAAGTGATACGAAGGCGAAAGGCCGGCACCCGTAACACGAGCGTCAATGTCTTTTAAAGAAGTATTGAGCAGCTGTGCAAGACGCTGATTTCCAATGTTCATCCATTTCGCTTTTTCGAACTCAGCAACGGTTATTTCGGACAGATTTTTTTCGGCAAGTTCTTCTTCAAAAGTAACAATCCCGTAAATCGCGTTCAAGAACCACGGATCAATCTCAGTAGCCTGATTGATGTCCGCGACCGACCGTCCTCTTCGGAAAAGTTCACTGATCGCGAGCAGCCGCAAATCCGTCGTATTTCTCAGGTGTTCCTCGAGAACATCGTCCGGTTGTTTGCTAAGTGCCTTACTTTCAAGTCCGGTAAAGCCCATCTCCATGGAACGAACACCTTTATTCAGTGCCCCTTCAAAGGTCCGATCAATGGCCATGACTTCTCCGGTCGCTTTCATCTGAGTACCGAGACTTCGATCAGCCTCGGTGAATTTATCAAAAGGAAAACGTGGAATTTTCACGACAATGTAATCAATCGCCGGTTCAAAGGATGCGTACGTCGTCCCTGTAATCGGATTTAAAATTTCATCTAAGTGGAATCCAATCGCACATTTGGCCGCCATGCGTGCAATAGGATATCCGGTCGCTTTGGAAGCCAGCGCCGACGACCGGCTCACACGCGGATTCACTTCAATAATCGCATAGTCATCTGAATTTGGATTTAAGGCGAACTGAATATTGCAGCCGCCGACGATCTTCAGCGCACGAATTATTTTCAGCGACGCGTTTCGCAGCATTTGATACTGCACATCAGACAATGTCTGCGAAGGTGCTACAACGATACTGTCTCCAGTATGAACACCAACCGGATCCATGTTTTCCATATTACATACAATAATGCACGTGTCGTTGGCATCGCGCATGACTTCATATTCAATTTCTTTCCAGCCCTTAATGCTCTGCTCTATCAGCACTTCATGAATAGGACTGAGCGTCAACCCCCGGTGAAGCACAAGATTAAGATCCTGTTCGTTATAAGCAAAACCGCCGCCGGAACCGCCGAGCGTGTATGCCGGACGAATGATGACCGGATAGCCGATTTTATTAACAAAAGCCAGACCGTCATCATAAGAGCGAATAATTCTGGAATCAGGAATCGGCTCCTTGATTTCAAGCATCAGATCCTTGAATAATTCCCGATCCTCTCCATGTTGGATCGAATCGACTGAGGTGCCAAGCAGTTCAACATTGTATTTTGCAAGAATTCCTTGTTCATAGAGAGCAACTGCAAGGTTCAGACCGGTCTGTCCGCCCAAGGTACCAATGAGTCCATCCGGACATTCTTTAGCAATAATCTTTTCAATTGTCGCAATCGTCAATGGCTCAATATAGGTTCGGTCTGCGATCTGATCGTCGGTCATAATGGTCGCCGGGTTGTTGTTAATCAAGACAACTTCGATGCCTTCCTCTTTTAGGGCGAGGCAGGCCTGCGTACCGGCATAATCAAATTCTGCCGCTTGCCCGATCACTATTGGGCCGGAACCTATGACGAGCACTTTTTTAATGTCAGTACGTAACGGCATGAGTCACTTCACCTTTGTTCTGTTTAATCATATCAATAAATTTCAAGAAGATCGGGTGGGTATCGTCCGGCCCGGGATGCGCTTCCGGATGGAACTGAACCGTCTCAATTGGGAGCGTGTTGTGGCTCAATCCTTCTACCGACCCATCGTTAACATTAAGATAGCTGATGGAGAAATTTTGCGAATTCACGCTTTCCTTCTCGACCACATAGCTGTGATTTTGCGAAGTCATCCAAACTTTTCCCGTTTTCAATTCCTTAACCGGATGATTGGCACCGCGGTGACCGAAAAGCAGCTTGCCTGTCTTCGCACCATAGGCAAGTGCAATCAGCTGATGACCGAGGCAAATGCCAAGCGTCGGATAACTTGACGTGATTTTCTTAATCTCTCCAAAAAGCGGCTGCAACTGAATCGGATCACCCGGTCCATTGCTCAGCATTACCCCGTCCGGCTGCAATTCCGCAATGGCTGCGGAACTCGTGTCAAAAGGAACGACCGTTACCTTGCACCCTTCAGCCAGCAGCGCCTTCAGCATTGATTTCTTATAGCCATAATCGATCAGTGCGATATGCGGCCCTTCTCCTTCATAGACCGTCATTTTGCTTGTCGAGACTTTGGCGACCATATCCTGAGGCAGCGGCTGCTTCCAATCAATCAGAGAAAAATCAGGAGAGTCACTGATGGCGGCTTTCATTGTCCCGCGCTCGCGCACCGCTTTTACCACAGCACGGGTATCAATAGTCGCAAGTCCTGGAACACCTGATTGCTTCAACCATTCATCAACTGTTTTAATGGATTGATAATGGCTCGGCAGCTCGCAAAGATTGCTGAACAGCACGCCCTGCATTTGGATCTTGGCATTTTCATTATCCTGCAAATTGACTCCGTAATTTCCAATCAGCGGATAGCAGAACGTCATGATCTGTCCCGCATAGGATGGATCAGTCATAATTTCTTGATAGCCGGTCATACTGGTGTTGAAAACAAGTTCGCCAATCACAGATGAAGAAGCGCCAACGCGTACCCCCGGGAAAAGTTGGCCCGACTCCAGAAGCAGATATCCTTTTTTCATCATCAGCAGCCTCCTAATTATTGTTCTTTTAATACATCGTCAAAAGCTTCGATAAATTGATCAATTTCCGCCTCGTTGGTCACAAGCGGCGGTAAAATACGCAGTACATGCTTGCCTGCCGTCAGAATGAGCACGTGATGCTTCTCTCTCATTTCATTGACAATATCTAAAGCCGGTGCAGATGTTTCCACGCCGATCAAAAGGCCAAGACCGCGGACAGCAATCAATTGATTCGCATATTTTTCTTTAAGGTTAGTCAATTTCTGGTTAAAATAAGCCGCATTCTTCACACATTGAGCAATAACATCTTGTTTCTCAAAGGTTTCGATGGTCGCCACTCCTGCCGCCGTTGAGAACGGATTGCCGCCGAATGTCGATCCATGAGTCCCCGGGGTGAGCAACTGGGAAATATGTTTTTTTGCTAGGAACGCTCCGATCGGAATCCCTGAGCCAAGCGCTTTGGCTACTGTCAGAATGTCCGGTTCAATGTCGTACTGTTCATAGGCAAAAAGCGTGCCGGTTCTGCCCATACCCGTCTGCACTTCATCGACAATCATCGGAATGCCTTTTTCCTTGCACACAGATGCGAGCTTCTGAACCCATACTTTATCCGCAGGAATCACTCCGCCTTCGCCTTGAACCATTTCCAGCATGACAGCGATACATTCGTCATCTGTTGCAATGGCATCGATATCTGCTTCATCATTATAGGGAAGGTATTTGAATCCGGAAACAGGCGTTCCAAAACCACTGTGTATTTTTTCCTGAGCAGTTGCCGCCATTGTCGCGAGCGTCCGACCGTGGAAGGAGTGATCAAAGGTGACAATATGTCCCTCCGGTTTGTTCAGCACTATAGTCGCGTATCGGCGCGCCAATTTAATCGCGCCTTCATTTGCTTCCGCCCCGCTGTTACCAAAGAAAACCTGGTCACAGCATGTGCGATCAGTCAGCATTTTCGCGAGTTTCTCTTGCGGTCCGATATGATACAAATTGGAACAGTGCCATAGTGTATCGAGCTGCTTCTTCAGAGCTGACTCTACAGCATCCGGAACATGGCCAAGTGCGAGAACAGCGATCCCGGCTGTAAAATCGAGATACTTTGTTCCTTCACTGTCCCATACATAAGTTCCCTTGCCTTTTTCAATAGTAATTGGAAAACGTCCATAAGCACTCATCACCGGTGCGATTTTTTCTTCCGACTTTGTATTAAGCATGGAGTACTTCCTCCTCAAGGAATATTTTTGTTCCGACTTCAACGCCCTTAGTATAATCAACCAGACATTCCGGCATCATACCATTCACAATGACAACTTCCTGGACGTTATTCTTTAAACTGTCCACCGCTGCCTTCGCTTTCGGAATCATGCCGCCGCTAATTTTCTTGGATTCAATCAGCCGCTCAATTTCCAGATCAGAAACTTGTTTCAGACGTGTAAGCGTCCCATCTTTTTCAACGAGGATGCCAGGGACATCACTGATGAAACATAGTTTCCCATTTAATGCCGCCGCAATCGCAGAAGCCGCCTGATCGGCATTTATATTGTAATGTTGACCTTTATCGTCCATGGAGATCGGAGAAACAACCGGAATATATCCTTGCTCGCAGAGATTGGTGATTATTGATGAATCCACCGAAGTGATCTCACCGACATAACCAAGCTTGGAAAGCGCCAGCGGTTTGGCCTTGAACAGTCCGCCGTCAATGCCGCTTAATCCAAACGCTTTGCCGCCGGAAGCGCCAATTTTGGAAACAATTTGTTTATTCATCGTTCCGCTAAGCACCATCTCCGCAACATCGAGTACTTCCTGAGTCGTCACCCGAAGACCATGATGAAAAACCGTCGGGATGGCTAGTTTTTCCAGCATCTGTGAGATTGCCGGACCGCCGCCATGCACAATGACCGGCAGCCACTCGCCCTCCGCCTGGATCGCCTGTATGCTTTTGAAAAAGGCCGGAGTCAGTCGTTCAAAAACGCTTCCTCCACATTTAATCACCAGATAACGGTTCATTGTTGTCCTCCTAACATCATTTTCTCTCACGAACGATAAGATGCATTAATTTTCACGTAATTATAAGTAAGGTCGCAGCCCCAAGCGACCGCTTTACCAAATCCTTCACCAAGCTTGGTTTTAATGACGACGCTATCCCCGTCTAAATACGCCTTCGCTTGTTCCTCATTAAAGTCAACCGGCATGCCGTCCTTGAAGAGGACAATATCGCCAAGCGCCATGGACACTTTGTTGGTATCGAAGTGTTCACCGCTGTACCCCATAGCGCAAATCACGCGGCCCCAATTGGCGTCACTGCCGAATACTGCCGTCTTCACAAGACTTGAGCCAATAATGGATTTGCTGATGATTTCAGCGGAATGATCATCCTTAGCTCCGCTCACCTGCACCTCAATCAGCTTCGTCGCTCCTTCGCCATCCCCGGCAATGAACTTAGCAAGACCTTGACACACATGCTCCAGCCCATTCAGGAACGTTTGCCATTCCGGATGCTGCTCGTTCAGCTGATGATTCTCGGCCTGTCCATTTGCCAGCAGCAGCACCATGTCATTTGTACTCGTATCGCCGTCAACGGTGATTCGATTAAATGTTTGATTAACAACTGATTTCAGCGCTAAGCTTAGTGCGTCGGGTTCCACCGCCGCGTCGGTTGTCACAAATCCAAGCATGGTAGCCATATTCGGGTGAATCATCCCCGAACCCTTGCACGCGCCGCCGATGGTCACCTTTTTGCCGTCAATTTCGAACTGAACAGCAAGGTGTTTCGGTTTCGTATCCGTTGTGAGGATCGCTTCTTCGAATGGTGCTTCAGGCGCGTCTAAGACGATATCTGCAATACCTTGCTCCATTTTATCCATGGGCAGCTGCATGCCGATGACTCCTGTTGAAGCCACACCAACAAGATGATCAGATACACCTAGATGTTCGGCCATCCACTTTCTCGTCATGAACGCATTGTCGATTCCTTGCTCGCCCGTACATGAATTGGCGCTCACCGTGTTTACTAGAATCGCCTGAAGTTTCTTTTCTTTTGCAATGCCGGCCTGAGTAACTTGTAACGGCGCAGCCTGAAACACGTTCGTCGTGTAAACGCCTGCCGCCGAGGCAGGAACTTCTGAAAAAATCCAGCCCATATCCGGACGTCCTGTTCTCAGTCCTATATTCTGACCGCCTGTTTTAAAACCCTTTGGAGATCCGACACTGCCATCTTCTATGTGAATGATTTCTGTCTTCTTAAAAGTTTCTTCCATTTCTCTCGCCCTCTCACGGATAGATCGGGGTGAACGCGAGTCCCGCCTGTTCATCCCAGCCCTTGATAATATTCAGATTCTGCACTGCCTGACCGGCCGCGCCTTTAACCACATTGTCGATTACTGAAACGATGGTGAGACGCCTGGTTCGCCCGTCGACATTCAATCCGATATCACAGAAATTTGAACCCAGCACTTCTTTTGTCGCCGGCCAAGTTCCAAGCGGCCTGATCCGAACAAAAGGCGATTTTTCATAAAACTTTTCGTAGTGTTCCAATAACTCTCGTGTTGAAAATCCTTTTTTCAAGTTCGCGTATGTGGTGCATAACAGCCCGCGCGTCATCGGGATCAGATGAGTGGTAAATGTGATCGCATTTTTTTCTCCGCTGATCTCTGAGATCATCTGCTCAATTTCCGGCGTATGCTGATGCTGACCAAGCTTATAAGCCTTCACATTCTCATTGACCTCGCAGAACAAGTTGCCCAGCGCCGCTCTTTTGCCCGATCCGGAAACGCCGGACTTCCCATCAACGACGATTGATTGTAAATCAATCACGTCGTTTTTCAGCACAGGAGCGAGACCAAGCAATGCGGCTGTCGGATAACAGCCGGGATTCGAAATGAAGGTTGCTCCCTCAATCTGAGGTCGGTTAATCTCCGCCAATCCGTACACCGCGTCATTCAGCAATGCCTGGTCAGCAGGATCCTTATGATACCAGTCCGCATAGTCCTGCGGATTCTTGAGCCTGAAGTCCCCGGAAAGATCAATACAGATTAACCCGCGTTTAAGGCATTCAGGAAGCAGGTCCTTGCTGACGCCGGCAGGAGTCGCAAAGAACACGACATCCACTCTTGCCGCAAGTTCATCCGCATCAAATTCCTCCAAAGTTTTTTCAACAATACCATTTAGATGAGGATAGATGCTTTGAATCTCCATGCCTTGTGTCGAATGAGCGATCAGCATCTCCAATTTGATTTGCGGATGATTCAGCAACAGGCGGATCAATTCCACACCGCTGTATCCATTTGCGCCTACAATTCCTGCCTTCACTTGCAAAGCCTCCAATAACCTGCTTATTTTCACTCGGTGTCTTATTAACGCTTCAGAGAGATAAATTAAAACGATAGAATACGTCCACAAATAAGGTGTCCGACGCAAAATTAAAAACGCCCGCCTCTTTTCTTGAAGAAAAGAGACGAGCGTTGATCACTATGCCCGCGGTACCACTCTGATTATCCCCATATATGGAAGTTCAAAAATGATTAATCCAAAAGGGAATCTGCTTAAGACTCTGTAACGGGAGTTCCCGGACAACCCTACCTATTATTCAGGCTGCCGCCTCCGAAGTGCGGTTCACAGTTTCACTGCACCGGCTCTCATCAACCCGGCTCGCTTGAGCAGCGATTCACTGTTACTCTCTTCTTCACTGGTTTTCGTAAATAATTAGTCACTATTTCTAACTTGTGTGATATTCATTATACCTTGTTCACTAAATATGTCAATCCTTATTTGCAAATTATTTTGTAGTTAATGTGTTTTCGCTTCACAAGTAATTTATTCCACCACTCAATCTTTTAGAAGCACTTATTTTTGTGAAATCCTTGGCTTGCCCCCCCTGACAGAAATGCTGTAGCGAAAAGTGAATATGATATAATAAAAAGGCTTGTTTAAAAATGAATATACTCCTGATTTAAGGTTGGTGACGTTCTTGATTCAATTATTGATCGCGGTTATTCTTGGCGCCGTTGAAGGGTTAACCGAATTTGCGCCGGTTTCTTCAACCGGGCATTTGATTCTCGCTGCTGATTTACTTCACTTTAGAGGCGATACCGCAAAAACCTTTGAAGTTATTATTCAATTAGGATCCATAATGGCAGTAGTTGTCCTCTATTGGAAAAGACTGTGGAGCCTCTTTGGTTTCTACAAAAACGATCCTAAAAGCGGACCTGAGCATCTGAATCTCTTGCATATCATTGTCGCAGGTATTCCCGCCGGGGTTCTCGGCATTCTTCTGCATGATTTCATTAAAAATGTTCTTTTCTCGCCGCAAAGCGTTCTCGTTGCTCTTGTGGTCGGAGGTATTTTAATGATCATTGCCGAAAAGATCGCTGCAAATCACGTTGGCGCCGGAACGAAGGAATTGTCCTATGGCCAAGCCTTTGTCATCGGACTGTTTCAATGTCTGTCACTCTGGTCCGGATTTTCACGTTCCGGATCGACCATCGCAGGCGGAATTATCGCCGGTGTTGAACGAAAAACAGCTGCGGAATTCTCGTTCATTCTTGCCGTACCGATGATGATCGGTGCGAGTGGCGTCGATTTTATAAAAAGTCTTGAGTTCCTGCATGTCAGTGATATCCCGCTCTTTGTGGTCGGTTTTATCACCGCGTTCATCGTAGCGATGTTCGCTATTGTCTTCTTCCTTAAGCTATTGCGACGATTCACTCTTGTACCTTTCGCGATTTACCGATTTATTCTTGCAGCAGTATTTGCACTCTATTTAATTTTCTAAGAGATTGATTGTAATAAAAAATGGCCGGAGAGATGTGTGATCATTCTCTCCGGCCATTTTTCTAACCTATAATTTAATTCGCGTATTCCGGGACATCAAAGATTAAGCTGTACTTAGAGATCGTGCTATACATGCTGTCAATCATTGGAGTCTGCTTGACCGCCCAACCAACATCTGTTGCGTATTGATGTGCGGCACTCCCTACAGCAAGTGCTTCTGGGTTCCAGCGCATCTTATACAATGTGTCTTGGCGGTATGTTGCATTGTAAACATAGTATTTCGCAATCCAGGCAGCTCCGCCTTCGATCGCTTTCGCAGGCGTGGTCCATCCTTGCTCGTAAGCATATTTCGCCCCGCTGTTAACCGCACTTCCGTCATACGCGCCGATACCGAACATGTTATAAACCGTTGTACCATTATAGCTGACACCATTAGCCAGCGTCGAACTGCCGTTGCCTGTCTCAAGCAGAGCATGGGAAACAAGATACACTTCATTCACTTTGCTCTCATTAGCCGCGCTTATGAAAGCTGCGCCCTGTCCTGACAAGATTCCTCTGCCGCTAAGCATCTTATTCATATCACTCAAGGAAACATTTGTTAGTGACGACAGCTGCAAAAATTGGTAGTACTCAATACTGCCCTTGGCAAAGTTTTTCGGATTGAGATACTGCGCTATAGAAGAACTGCTGTTCACGCTTTGTTCCTTCGCCAGCGCTTGTCCAAATGACAGCGGATAAGTGGTTGTTATATAAGCCGCATTGCCATCCTGAATGGTCGTTGTCGTTTCGTTTTTCAAATAATCTCCATAAACATAACCGTCTTTTCCATCATAGCTGATTTTCTTCCAGCCATCAGGTCCATCGGCAAGCAGCTCTACTAGTGTGCCGGCCTTAAGCACACTGTAACTTTTATATGAAGTTCCGGGACCTTGTCGAAAGTTCACTCCTGTTGTTATTAAACCCATTGTTTTCGACGATTGTGATTCGGACGAATCGCTGTCCGATGAAGCATCACTCGATGTGTCGCTTGACGGCTTTTTCACATAATCAGCCGATACATAGGCCGTGCCGCCGTTGTATTTGATCTTCAGCCAGTCACCCTCGGTTTCTACGACTTCCACACTGCTTCCTTTTTTCAACGTTGTCAGCAATTTGCCTGAGGTCGACGCACCGGAGCGGACATTCAAATTTGCCGTTGTCGTTCCCGTATAAAGCACCGTCTCGCTTGCGCTGTCAGATCCGGAGCTATTTTCACTTGACGGCTTTTTCACATAATCAGCCGATACATAGGCCGTGCCGCCGTTGTATTTAATTTTCAGCCAATCACCCTCAGTTCCTACGACTTCCACACTGCTTCCTTTTTTCAACGTTGTCAAAAGCTTACCCGAGGTCGATGCGCTCGATCGAACATTCAGATTCGCCGTTGTCGTTCCCGTGTACAGCACCGTCTCGCTCGCGCTGTCAGATCCGGAGCTGTTTTCGCTTGACGGCTTTTTCACATAGTCTTTCGATACATACGCCGTGCCGCCGCTGTATTTGATCTTCAACCAGTCACCCTCGGTTCCTACAACTTCCACGCTGCTTCCTTTTTTCAACGTTGTCATGATTTTGTTTGATGTTGACGCGCCGGAGCGGACATTCAGATTCGCCGTTGTCGTTCCCGTATAAAGCACTGTCTCACTTGTGCTGTCAGATCCGGAGCTGTTCCCGCTTGACGGTTTTTTCACATAGTCTTTCGATACATACGCCGTGCCGCCGTTGTACTTGATCTTCAGCCAATTTCCGCTCGTCCCTACGACTTCCACGCTGCTTCCTTTTTTCAACGTTGCCATGATCTTGTTCGACGTTGACGCGCCGGAGCGGACGTTCAGATTCGCTGTTGTCGCTCCTGTGTACAGAACGGTTTCATTGGAACTGTCGGAGCTTGGCGTACTGCCCGCATTCTTCACGTAATCGCCGGACACGTACGCGGTGCCGCCGTTGTACTTGATCTTCAGCCAATTTCCGCTCGTCCCTACGACTTCCACACTGCTCCCTTTTTTCAACGTTGTCAGCAATTTGCCTGAAGTCGACGCACCGGAGCGGACATTCAGATTTGCCGTTGTCGTTCCGGTGTAAAGTGTTTGTGTGTTTGCCGGCGTACTCGTTTCAGAGGCTGAACCTGTTTTTATGTAATCCGCCGAAACATAAGCAGATCCATCTTTATATTTAATTTGAAGCCAGCCGTCGCCTGTTTTCCCGGTAACCGTCACAGTTGTTCCTTTCGTCAACGTCTTTAGGACCGTCCCATTTGTTGAAGGCAACAGGCGCACATTTAAATTCGCTGAGGTCACACCTTGATAATTAGTTACCGATTGTATCGACAATGTCGGCGTGGCAGTTGCCGTCTCAGATACACGTTCTACATAATACCCGTCAACATAGGCAGTACGACCTTCATATTTGATTTTCAGCCAATTTCCTTTTTCACTCTTCTTGTCTATGCCAACTACATCAAAAGTCTGATTTTTCTTCAACATACCGATTTGTTGCTGCTCTGTGCCGGGTGTGCTTCGGATATTCAAATTCGTTTTTGCTTTTCCCTGATACGCTTCAAATGTATCCGCTGAAGCATGAGAAGGTACTCCTGCGACTGCGGCAACAGCCGCCGCTGCTGCGAACGTGCCGACAATAGTAAAGTTACGATTTGGGCTCAATGTAAGCCACCCCCGAATATGATAAATGATATATTATATTTTTACTATTATATCGGTAAGATATGGAATTTGTTTAATGGATTAAGCTGATAGAACGGTATTTTTTTAATAGTTCATCGTCAACAAGCGTTATTTAATAGGTGTCAAGGCACGGGTATATTATTACATTGGCATTAATGCAAACGTTTTCTAATCAGGATGCATTGGTTAACTCGATTCTTGCTTTATATTTATAATTCTATTTCAATACTATACTATCATTATTTTCGCATCATGATCTTCCTAATTGATCCAAATACAGAAAAAAATTACTTGTAGGTTGATCGCATCATTATTTTCCGAAAAAAATCAACTAGGAAAAGGACAGTTCTCTATTTTTATATACCCCAAAATTCATAGGTGAAACGAAATGTTCAAGATTGATTGGATCGCCCGAAAACCGCAAAAAAAAAAGCCCGATTCGGACTTTTCACCATCTTCATTGTTCAGATGTATAGGAAATGGCTTGATTGCCAAACTGCTTCCATGCTTTAATAAATGCTTGCTTGTCGGACTTGCTTCCCGGTCCACCGGCAAGCGGGTCATTAAAATAGACATTATGTTCATCAAACCCAGTCAGTAAAACTGAATGTTCTCTGAAGGTGATGCGCATCGTTCCTTGTCTGGTACGCCACTCCTGCCACGCGCTATCCGGGATTGGCTGAAAATTAATGCTGGTAATCGTCCAAACCGGTTTGCCTGAAACTAATTGCGTTTCAATTGCAGACCATGGTTTTCCGGACAAATCAATGACTCGGTTGCCCAAATAGTTTCGCGCAAGATCTGCAACTGGTCCATGGTACACCGCCAATCCCGGATTTGCCCGGCTGCCATGATACATGTTGCCGACAAATCCTTCGTTAGGATTACCCTTAAAACCTCCTGATTGGAACGGCACTTTTTTCATTTTAGCGGCCAATGTCAACTTGTCCACTTTCACTGAGGCGGATTGAAGCAGCATCGTCAAGCTTGTGACTTCACAACCGTTCGGCAACTCAGGTTTTTGACTGACATAGGGAGCGGTCAGTCTCTTTTCTGCTACGACCTGCTTTTTTGCGCGCTTGGGTTGTAGTTGCTTTATCGGTTCACTTTTTTGTTCGCTTGTATTCTCATTGCTGGTTTGCCGCGGTTCAGTATCCTGTGATTGCGTTTCATGATCATTTCGATTTTGTACTAAAAGCGAGATGAAGAGCACGCATCCGACCATAATTACAATCATTAACACAGCCGATATATATTTCTGCATACGCATTAATAATCCCCTTGCGTCTTTTATTGATTTTGACGATCCATAAATTGAAGCAGATGGTAGATTGTCTCAATCGTCGGCACCTCTGCGGCGCATTGTTCAGCCGTTTGAATCACGAAGCCTAGAATCGCGTCTAATTCCATGGCGCGCCCGTTCTCAAGATCTTGGAGCATCGACGTTTTATGATTCTGAATCTTTTCGTCGGGGAACAGCAGGCCGGCCTTATATTGCTCTCTGATCGCAATTCCGGACTTCTCAGCGACCGACAAAAATTCTTCGCTGACCCGCTTCAACAAGCCGTTAAGATCCGGATCCTTCAACGCTTCACCGACACGGGTTCGTGTAAGTGCGGTCAATGGATTATATGTGATGTTCCAAAGTAATTTTTCCCATTTGATTTGACGAATACAGTTTGAAATTTGAACAACAGTTCCCGCGTGCAGAAGTGCCTTTTCCAATTCATAAAGTTTGCTGTTTTTTTCAGCATTTTCTTGCCATTCACCAATGACCAGCTTTCCATCACCAACATGATTTACCACGCCCGGTGCTTCTCGAATAATTGAAATAAATGCAGAGCCTCCGACAATATGATCCGCGCCAAATACTTCCGCCAAGCGCTCCTCATTTCCGATTCCGTTGAGCAGGCAAATCACCTTTGTTTTCGGTCCCACGACAGCACGCAATTCAGGGATCACTGCTTCTAGAGCTGTTGATTTGATTGCTAGGAGAATAAAATCAAATGTATCGTCTTTTGCCAACTGCTCCGCATCACTTACGTTAACAGGAAGAGAAAAATTGCCACTAATGCTTTTAACGACAAGCTCATGATTACGCAAACGTTCAAGAGTTTGTCCCTTAGCAATAAATGTCACATCCATCTTTTCCTTTGCCAATACTCCGCCATAATAGCAGCCGATTGCTCCGGCTCCCAACACCGCAATTTTCAAAAAAACACGCCCCATTCCCTGTGTTGAATTCTATCTCCTGCTGCAGTTCACAAGTCTATCTCTATGTTACTTTTTATTCTACAGTATTTCATCCGTTTTTTCTCTCGTAGTAACATTCGGGCTGCGCCTCACTATTTTTTGGTATACTGATCAGTGGCTGTGTTTTTGAAGGAATTGACTGGACCATAAGAGAATAATTGAGTTGATCTGAATTTACGAGAAGCAGGTGAATAAAATGAGTGAGATTATTATCTATTGCGACGGCGGATGCCGAGGCAATCAGGATGACCATAATGTAGGCGGCTGGGGCGCGATTCTAAAGTATGGCGATCATGTCAAAGAACTGCGCGGTGGATTGCGCAACACGACGAACAATGTGATGGAGCTTACAGCAGCGATTCGCGCTCTTGAATCATTAAAAACGCGACAAATTCCAGTTTCTTTTTATATTGACAGCGCCTATGTTGTGAATGGCATGAACAGCTGGATCTCCGGTTGGATCAAGAAGGGCTGGAAAACAGCCGCCGGGAAGGCGGTCAAGAACAAGGAGCTCTGGATGCGTCTGAATGAACTTGCGCAGATGCAGGAAAAGATAGCGTTCAACAAGGTCAAAGGCCATCACGGCGTCGAGTATAACGAACGGGCCGATCAGCTCGCCAATCTTGCAATGGATGATTTGGAAAAAGATAATTGAAAAACAGGGAGCCCTGCGTAATATGCAGAGCCCCCTGTTTTTTTGTACCGACTAGCAGTTCATGCCAATCTCATTTCCGCTCCAAACGGCATTCATAATATTCGCCGCCTGATACGCGTCGCCAATCAGATACAAATCCGGAACCTTTCCGTTCAGTTCATGATAGAGTCTCTGATCCGGCTTAAAGCCCACAGAAATGACGACGGTATCTGCGGTCACGGCCTGTCTGCGAAAATGGGTATTCGTTAAAACCGCACCTTCATCGGTGATTTCAGTTAGTGAACTATTTGTAGTTACAGCTACGTCATATTTATTAAGTAAATCAATGAGCATGATCTTGTTCATATGCGGAATCGGTTTGCCTCCGCCATTGCTGAGAATTTTATCCTGTGCCTCAACAATTGTCACTTTTTTACCTTTTTGCGCCAAATAGAGCGCCGTCTCGCAGCCAACAAGTCCCCCACCGACAATCAGGACATTGTCGCCTGCTTGTTTCTTACCGCTGAGAATTTCAATCGATGAGGCGACTTTATCCTTATCCGCACCGGAAAGATTTAAATGAACCTCGTGCGCACCGGTGGCGATGATGACAACTTCAGGCTTTTCCTTATTAACAAGCGCTTCATCGACCTCTGTGTCGTAAACAATGGCTATATTCAGTCGCTTCATTTCATTTTTGTACCATGCGATCAATCGTCTGTCATCGATTTTAAAATCCGGCGTCGATGCAGGAATAATCTGCCCGCCCAGTGCCCCGCTCTTTTCATAAAGTGTCACTTGGTGTCCGCGCAACGTCGCCATGCGTGCGGCTTCCATCCCGGCAACACCCCCGCCGACAATCAGCACTTTTTTCGCTTTGCATGCCGGCTTTGGTTCATAGTAGCGTTCTCGTCCGCATGCCGGGTTTACGGCGCAGCTCAGCGGCTTGCCTTCAAACCCGCGTCCCAAGCAGCCGACATGACAGCCGATGCATGGCCGTATTTGTTCAACCTGATGGTTCAGCACTTTCTTCGGCCAGAATGGATCGGTTAAAAGTGGACGGCCAAGCCCAATCATATCTGCCGCATCCTCATCTAGCGCTTTTTCTGCTACATCAGGAACGCCTAATTTTCCGGCAACGATGACTGGAATGCTTACTGCTTCTTTCAACTTCTTCGTATACGGGAGGTACAGCCCCTCTTTCTGGTAGATTGGCGGATGCGACCAATACCAGGCATCATAAGTTCCCATATCAGTGTTCAATTCATCGTAACCAGCTGCCTCCAAAATTTTTGCAGCTTCAATTCCCTCTTCCAAGTCGCGTCCCTTTTCCACATAATCCTCATCGGGTAGGCCGCCTTGGCGCCAGTCCTTAATACAGCTTTTAACACTGTAGCGAACTCCAACAGGATAATCTTTACCGCATCTTTTCTTAATGCCTTGAACGATCTCGATCGGAAGTGTCAGGCGTCCCTTGAGATCGCCACCATATTTATCCGTCCTTCTGTTAAACAGTGCCAAGGTAAACTGATCAAGCAGGTAGCCTTCGTGAACCGCGTGGATTTCCACGCCATCAAAGCCTGCTTTTTTTGCAATGTCTGCGCTTTCAATAAATCGCTGCACAATCCATTCGACCTGCGCAGTTGTCAGTTCATTGCATGTGACTGATGGTTTCCAATAGTTTGGAATATTCGACGCGGAAACAGGAGGCGCGGTCAGCAAAGCGCCCGGAACACCGCTTCGTCCGAAACCCATCGTCAACTGCAGAAAAATTTTCGCCCCGTATGCGTGAACGCGTTCCGTCATTTCTGCAGAAGTCATTAAAAAACGTCCCGGATTCTCTGAGACAACAGGAATAATTCCTGAAACAACCTTGTCCAATTTATTCTCAACTTTTGTGATACTTGTGATAATTAAACCTGTACCGCCTTTAGCCCGCTCGACATAGTAGTCGATCGCACGCTGACTGTAACACCCTTCATTGTCGACTAAACCGAAAGCGCCCATTGGAGCCATCGAGATTCGATTCTTCACTTCCAGTTTTCCAATTTTCATAGGCTGAAACAATGATTCATACATCATGTGCTGCCCCCTCAATTTGGATTCGGATCACACATCCGTTATAACACTGCGATTAGGACATGTATGTTAAAAAATTCACATTTTATGTAAACGTTTTCAAATAAGCAGGAAAAATTATTGCACAGTAAAGACTGACTGCGCAATAAAACAATGCATGATTAAAGCACAGGAGCCACTGATTTTGCGTTGTTCCGGCGAAAAATATCAGCGATCCAGCGAAAGGATCAGCATTGCTTCGGTTTAACTTTTTCGTGGTCAGTTACGATTCTGTCTCAATTCGGTTCTACTTCCCTCTCATTAGGTTCGACTTCTATTCTTCGGTTTGACTTTTCGTGGATTGGATACAACTCCTGGAATCAGCTACGACTTTTGAGCGTTTAGATACAACTTTTCGTGGACTGGATACAACTTCTGGATTTAGCTACGAGTTTTGATCATTTTGTTACTACTCGTGATTTAGCTACTTTCCTCTCATTCGGTTCGACTTTCCCGGTCTTGGGTTCTACTTCGAATTCATTCGGTTCGACGTTTTCTTTCTTCGGTTCAACCCTCCCTATCTGGTGGTCTAGCATCAAACTTTTCGAGCGTTCGGCCTAATATCTATTTGATTCGGCCTATCTTTCCCACTTTTCGGTCTAACTTTCTCCTGCTCTTACGCGGTTATTGTGCTTCGTCCGTCTCCTGTTCGGGAATGAAGGTGAAGATTCATTCTTCCGGGCGCACGCAAAAAAAGATACCGGGTACGACTTTTCCACCGGTATCTCGCTATTCCTATTGAACCTGCAAGACAACTTTTCCTTTGTTCATCGACTCGTTCACATCAATAACACGCTGATTGGATGATCCGCGGAACTTCAGCTTCAAGTTCCGCTTTGTTAGATCAAATGGTCCGTCCACAAGCACATCGATTTGGTCAAGCATTTCCCGCCGCTCCGAATCCTCAAGCAAATCTTCATAGAGAAATCCGGTCCAGCACCAAATGTCCTTGCCCGGGCACTCGCTCTTGACGCGCTCGACGAGTTTTGTCAAGGTATCCGGGTGATCAAACGGCTCGCCGCCAAGCAGCGACAATCCCTGAACATTTTTGCCCGAATCCTTTAAATCATTGATGATCGCATCTTCAATCTGATCTGTATACGGCTTACCGAAATCGGGATTCCAAGCAACTGCATTCCAGCAACCCTTGCAATGAAAATGGCAGCCGCTGACAAACAGAGAATGCCTGACTCCCGTCCCATTCAAAAAATCAAAGCGTTTATAATCCGCATAATTCACTTTATTCACACTCCGAACAACTCTATTAACTCTGCTGCTTTTCGCGGCTATTGATTTCCTTCAAACGTCCCTTGATCGGTTTGCGTTGAATGACAGAACCAAGATAGCCGCACAATCGGCGGATACAGGAAGTCGTTTCCGGATTATGGTTGCCGCAGCTTGGGCATTGGAAGCCCGCTGCCGTTGATTCGAACTCGCCTTCATAGCCGCATTCATAGCATTTGTCGATCGGCGTATTCGTACCGAAATAGCCGATGCGGTCATAGGTGTAATCCCAAACCGTCTCCAGTCCTTCAGGATTGTTCACCAAGGATGGGAACTCGCAGTAATGAATGAAGCCGCCACCCGTGTACGGTTCATAATCCTTTTCAAAATCAATTTTCTCAAATGGATTGATCTTTTTGCGCACATCATAATGAAAACTGTTCGTGTAGTAATCTTTATCTGTAATATCCTTAATACTGCCAAAATGCTGTTTGTCCAGTCTGCAAAAACGGTCGGTCAAGCTCTCTGACGGTGTCGCATAGACACTAAACGCGTAACCCGTCCTAGTGCGCCATTCATCCGCAACCGCTTTGAAGCGTTTCACAATATCGAGTGTGAACTTTTTGGCAGCAGGATCGTGCTCCCAATCCGGTCCGTAGAATACCGTCGTCGCTTCATAAAGCCCGATGTAGCCCATGGATACGGTCGCGCGGCCATTTTTGAAAATGTCCTGTACCGGATCGTCTGCCTGCAGCCGTTTGCCGGTTGCGCCGTATTGATAGAGAATCGGTGCGTTTTTCGCTTCCACATTATCGAGTGTATGGATCCGAAAAAGCAGCGCGCGGCAGACAAGGTCAAGACGTTTCTCAAAAAGATTCCAGAAAGCAGTTTGATCACCGCTTGTTTCAATGGCGATCCTCGGAATATTGAGGGTAACCACCCCCATGTTGTTGCGCCCGTCCGTAATGTACTGTCCGTTTTCCTTATAGGATGGGAGAAATGAGCGACATCCCATCGGCGCTTTGAAATCCCCGGTCACCTCAACGATTCGGTCATAATTCAAGATATCCGGATACATCCGTTTCGTCGCGCACTCCAATGCCAGCTTCTTAATGTCGTAGTTTGGATCGCTTTCATTAAGATTCAACCCACGTTTGATCGTAAACACGAGCTTTGGGAACACCGCCGTTTTGTGATCGCGGCCCAGTCCGATAATTCGCACCTTTAAAATCGCTTTTTGGATCTCACGCGCAAACCACGATGCGCCAAGCCCGAAATTCAGTGTAAAAAACGGTGTTTGTCCATTACTTGAAAACAACGTGTTAATTTCATATTCAAGCGACTGCATCGAATCGTAGATTTCTTTCCCAGTCATGGAATAAGCATAGCGTTCTTGTTCTGCAGGATCCGAGAACCATTCCTTCGCCGTTTGCAAATATTTATGGAAACTGGTTTTCGCATAAGGCTCTAATACTTCGTCCGCGCGGTTGAATGATGTGCCACCATAAATATTCGAAGACACATTGGCAACGATCTGAGCAACAAGCGCGGTCGCGGTTTTAATTGACTTTGGCTGCTCCACGTCCGCGTTGCCTATTGAGAATCCATTTTTCAACATGCCTTTAAAGTCAATCAGCATACAATTATACATTGAGAAAAAGGGCGAATAATCAAGGTCATGGAAATGAATAATCCCCTGTTTATGCGCATCGGCAAATTCCTTCGGCAAAATATGGCGGAGCGCATAGTCCCTTGCCGCCACACCTGCGAGCAAATCGCGCTGCGTATTAAATACTTTTTCGTCTTTATTCGCATTTTCATTGGCAACATATTCATCCATATTGATTAAGTCGCGAATTTTATCATCTAATGTTTTCTCTTTAAGCATCGGTTCTTTGATCATTTTTACCGCCCCCAACATCTTGCTCTAAAAATAATTATATAACAATATATAGTATGCTCAATATAATTTTAACACAATATGTAGATTTGATGTACTTTTGTGGGATTATAGAGTGGAATCGGTGCTTGAAAGGGACATGCTCCTGAGAGGGTGAGAAAAAGAACAACTTATTTATTATAACGACAAGCCGCCACAAAAAAAGGTAAAAACACATAAAAAAAATGACGATTTCGTGATCGTCACACCATCTTTTATCAATTTACGGTTTACTGCTGAAAAATATACTTCAGAAATTTATAGAGCCCATTGTCAAAATAAGGGGCATCGGTCACCCAATCCGCCTTCGCCTTCACATGATCAGGCGCATTCTTCATCGCAGCAGAGTGCCCGGCGATCCCAAACATCGGCAGGTCATTTTCTCCATCACCAACCGCCAGCGCCTCATCCGGCGAAAGATGGTAATGATCCAATAATCGTTGAATCCCGCTTGCTTTTGAAATATCCTTTCCAACCAATTCAACATTGTTGTGCGACGATGAGAAATAATCAAATTCGAATTCATCCTGCAATTCTTGCAGCCCTGTCTTCCATGCATCCATTTTACGCACATCATCGTTAAAAAAATAGATTTTGACGATTTGCTCAAGCTCTTTATCAGACAGGCTGTCTTTCCAGACCATGTCTTCTAAAACCGCTTGTCTCCTTGAGAACCACTCGTTCACTGCCACCGATTCCGGCCGCTCACCATTAATTTGATCGGTAACATAACCTCTGTCGCGACTCAGGATTGTTCGTCTGCCGCCAATCGGATGGAGCTGATAGTAAAATTTCTGTTCCTCTGAACGTTGAATCAAAAGCTGTACAAGTGGTTTTGAAAGTGTACTTTGGTAAATCTTCTCCGCACCGGCAAAAACAGTCATGCCATTAGCCGCCACCATTCCTTCAAGGGGAAAATCATTTGGAAGCACATTCAAGGCATCCACTTCAGATCTGCCGGTTACCACAAACACACGCTTACCGCGTGCGCTTAATTTCTTCAGATAATCATTTAATTCAGGTGTCACCTGGTTATTCGGCGTCAATGTTGTGCCGTCTAAGTCAAGCATAATCGTTTGTATACGCATAAGTTTCCACCTCCGCACAATCTCTTTCATTCATTCTACCTGTTCTGACTCTCTGGTGCATCTGTAAACAACTGTTCACAGACCGCCAACACATATTTTTAATTAGGTGATTCGTTCTTCCCCTTAACTGGAGAGTGAAAAGTTCTGTGTGAATAAACAAAAGGATAACCCTTAAATGGGATTTTATGGTATCCTCTATTTCTACGACAAAAGAGAGGATAAAATCGCCAAGGGTTATCGTAGTTCTTATTCTATCGTGTTCCTTCGCGATTGACTAGTGCCATGTTAAAATTTATTGATTCTGTACTTCTGTTCTTCCGTTCTTGTTTCCATAGATTCGCTACGTTTCAATGGTTTGTTGTGATCATTATCGGTTTGATGATACGTTCTGACTGTCTCGGAATCACTTCGGTGATTCGTGACTTGTCCCTAAACCCGAAGGGTTATGAGTCCATGATTCATTTCTTTCGTTCTTCCGCATGGTCTTTGAGCGAACTACGGCAACAGTGGCTGCGCGTGGTGCTCAAGTTTGCGCCGCTCAAGCATGAAGCGGGCGCCGTGGTTCTCGTTGGCGATGGCGTCAAACAGGCGAAAGAAGCCCGCTACATGCCCGCTGTGAAGAAATTGTTTCAAGAGTCCGAGGATGTATCCAAGTCCGCCTTCATCTTTGGACATCTCTGGGGTTCTGTGGGCATCCTGATCGGAAACGCTGGAAAGTTGTTCTGCCTACCTCTTTTTCTTCGCCTTCATGATGGTGTCCAGACGATTCGTCAATGGGAAACGTGCGATGAAAATCAAGACTCCCACGTGGTGCAAATGATTGATCAAGGATTTTCAGCCGCTCGGGTGCTGGGACGTGCGTTGTTTCTACTTGACCGTTATTTCTTGTCTGTACCTGCACTTCGTCGGTTGAATCAACGGAATCAGGAAGGAAGCACGCAACTGGATCTGGTGACGAAAGCAAAAACCTCCTGCGTGGCTTATGAACACCCCGTTCAAACGGGCGGACGGGGACGTCCACGGAAAAAAGGAACCAAAGTGCATGTAAGCACACTGTTTGAAACGCAGGAGAACCAGTTTCAAACGACCCGTCTGTCTCTTTATGGGAAAAAAGAGACGGTCTCTTATCTCTGCCTTGATCTGCTTTGGGGGCAAGGACTGTATCAAGAACTGCGTTTTGTGCTCGTTGTGATGGGTGGACGCCGTTCGATTCTTGCCAGCACGGATCAATCCTTAGAACCGGAGGCCATCATCCGGCTTTATGCCTGGCGTTTTACCACCGAAACTACTTTTCGAGCGATGAAACAGTCACTCGGTGCTTTTGCCTATCATTTTTGGAGCCGTTCGATGCCCAAACTGAACCGTTATCGCAAATCGGATGAACCCGATCCGCTGGATCACATAACCGAAGACCGCGCACAAAAACGGATTGTTCAAACGGTCAAAGCGATTGAAGGATCCATGATGTGCCACTGCATCGCGATGGGCTTGCTTCAGATGATTGCGTTGCGTCATGACACGAAGAGACAAAAGAATCTTTTTCGCTTTTTACGAACCCCATCCAAGGGAGCAGCTTCAGAAGCAACCATTATGGCTCATTTACGTCAGACGATTTTTCAACGGTTTGCCCGAAATCAGCATTTAGCCATAACGCAAATAATTCGAGAAAAGCAGGAAACACCTGAGTTACAGGACGAATTAATGATTTCTTAAGAGCCTAGAACTTTTGACTGCCCAGCCCTTAAGTAATGCCGAAATTATTTTTCTAACTTCTTTAAAGATCCGTTACTTGAGCAGCTAAGTGCTATGCTATTTTTTCTCAAATCATTGTTTCAACCTGCTGTAAAACGGGTATAGAGACTAATAAGCAGCCGTAAGATATTTTTTAAATTCTGGGATAGCTTCGTCTCGCCGCGAAAATTAATTTCTCGATTCATTCTTCAACAACCGCATTTTACGACCACTACGCTCTTTTAAGTACTCGTATCATCAACAACTTTTGATTAACAAAAAAACAACAAAGAAGTGATTTTTCTGCCATTGATTATTGTTGCAATCGGTGTGATGATTTTACTCATACTGATTATGAAGTTTAATCTAAATACGTTTCTTTCTCTATTGATTGTTTCAGCACTAGTCGCCATTGGTTTAGGCATTCCGTTGCCAAAGATTATCCCTGTCATTGAAAAAGGCATTGGCGAACAGCTCGGCGATCTTATTCTCATTTTCGGGCTCGGAGCTATTCTTGGAAAACTCGTTGCCGATGCCGGAGGAGCGCATCGAATCGCAATGACACTAGCGAAAAAATTTGGTAAAAAAAGGATTCAGTTTGCGGTAATCCTTGCCTCATTTATTATCGGCATTGCCTTATTTTTTGAAGTCGGACTCGTTCTTTTGCTTCCGATCATTTTCGAAATAGGCATTGCTCTCGGTGTGCCGCTCCTCTACGTCGGCATGCCGATGATTGCGACTTTAATGGCGACACACGGCTTCCTGCCGCCGCATCCGGCGCCGACAGCCCTGGTTCAGAGCTATCACGCCAATACGGCCTATGTCCTGCTGATCGGCATTTGTATCGCCGTTCCCGCTGTACTCATCGGCGGATCACTTTTGAATAAACTACTCTACCGATTAATGCCCAATGTATACATCCATTCAGGTAATGAAGAACTGCTTGATAAAAAAAGACACTTCGATGATGACAAGGTGCCTTCTCTGGGGCTTAGTATCTTCACCTGTCTGCTTCCTGTATTGCTGATGATTTCGGCAACACTTTTTACCGATCTCGTTCCTCTGCCGCGGTTGATTAAAGAAGTGGTGCAGGTGGTTGGCTCCCCGCCTGGCGCGATGATGATCAGTGTCTTGTTTGCACTCTATGCCATGGGTGTCCGCCAAAAGCGCTCCATGGATGATTTGGAAAAAACGATTACAAAATCAATTCGACAAATCTCAATACTGCTGTTGATTATCGGTGCTGGCGGCGCGCTTAAAGAAGTGATGATTACCGGAGGAGTTGGGGATTATGTTGCGCACCTGTTCAAAGGTTCGCCGTTGTCTCCATTGTTTCTGGCATGGGTTGTGACTGTACTGCTGCGCGTCTGCATTGGATCCAGTACAGTCGCTGCTCTTACGGCCGCAGGAGTTGCCGCACCGCTTGTTGGAGCTACCGGGATTAGCCCTACGCTTATTGTTCTTGCTACCGGCGCAGGCAGCATCTTCGGCGGACATGTCAACGATCCCGGATTCTGGTTGTTCAAGGAATACTTTGATTTAAATTTAAAAGAAACCTTTAAAACCTACACGGTCATGGGCAGTGTAATCTCACTGACCGGCATCTTACTAATCAGCCTGATTTCTCTTTTCATGTGATGATCGCACACAACCTGTCCATACTATTTAATAACACCGCTACTCGAAAGGAGGCCCCTATATGCTAAGCTTGATATGGTCACTTATTGTCATCCTGTTTCTCATCTGGCTCGTGCTCCTGCTACTGAAAATCGGCGGAGCAATCATTTACCTGCTCCTTGTTGCCGCCGCTGTTCTGTTTATTATTCAATTGTTCACGCGAAAGTAATGCAAAGCGGAACTCCAATTTATTTGGAATTCCGCTTTTTTGTCTCGATTTGATCAAGTACCTGTAATGACGAAGCACGAAGTACTTCTTTGCGACTCTTGGGGATTCGTTACTACTTTGAGCCTATTGGTTACCACTTCCCCGCGATTGGTTACGAATCGCTTTTCCATGCGCTTCGCAGACGGAGCACTTTTATTATGGGTTCTCCCTCAAAAAAAACCGGCTGCTCCCGAAAATACGAGATCAACCGGTTTCGACAATTATTCATTATTTTTTCTGAGCAGCCTTAGCAAGTGACGCTTCAAAACTTTCACTGAAAATAGCAAATGCGTCGTCAATTTGTTCCTTGGTTACGATCAGCGGTGGAATAAAGCGGATAACGCTGTGGTCAACACCACAGTTAAGCAGAATCAGGCCTTTTTTCAACGCGTTGGCCCGAATCGCAGCAACGAGGTCGCCATCAGGCTTTCCGTTTCGATCCACAAACTCAATGCCGATCATCAGCCCAAGTCCCCGGACCTCGAGTACTTCGGCATGCTGCTTGGCAAAATCAAGCAGTTTCCCTTTAAAATAGGCACCGACCTCAACTGCGTTGTCGACAAGACCACCTTCAAGTAATTCAAAAACTGCAACACCGGCCGCACAGGCAACGGGATTGCCACCGAAGGTTCCGCCATGCGTCCCGGCCGGCCATTTGTCCATCAGATCGCTTTTAGCCACTAGTGCGCTAAGCGGGAAACCATTGGCGATCGCTTTTGCCAAGGACATAATATCCGGCTTCACATCAAAGTTTTCATAGGCAAAGATTTTGCCTGTTCGTCCGAATCCGGTTTGAACCTCATCGAACACGAGCAAGATGCCATGTTCATCGCAGATTTTGCGAATCGCTTGCAGGAACGATTTCGGCGGAACAATGTAGCCGCCCTCGCCTTGAATCGGCTCCATAATCATGCAGGCAACCTGTTCCGGTTCAATTAAATCATGGAATATTTCTTCGAGCGAGTTCAAACAGCGTGTTACTTCCTGCTCTTCAGTCAGTCCGGAACGCGTCGCATAGGGATAGTCCGCGTAATAAACACTCGGCAGCAGTCCTTCATAGTTGCGACGATATTTTGCATTTGACGCCGTCAACGTTGTCGTCGCAAGCGTCCGTCCGTGAAAGCTGTGTTTGAATGTAATGATGCCGGGACGATGAGTCACTTGCTTGGCAAGCTTAATTGCAGCCTCATTAGCCTCCGCACCGCTGTTTGAAAAATAAATTTTGTAATCTGAACCCACATGACCGAGAATCTTCTCAGCTAGTTTAATATAAGAGGGATAATAAACCACATTATGACCGCCATGAATGAGCTGGTCCATTTGTTCCTTAGCCTTCTGAACAACATAGGGATGGTTGTGACCGCAATTAACAACCGCAACACCGCTGGCAAAGTCCAAATACTTTTTCCCATGCTCATCCCAAACGTAGGCACCTTCGCCTTTGACAACGCCCAGTTGCGTCGCACGCAGCGCAATCGGCGGAAACAGATCTAATGATTTTTCATACATGCTTTTTTCCGGCATTCTACTCATACCTCTTTTTATTAAAAATTAGACGATCATCAAAAGGCCGCTATGTCACACAATATTATATAATGAATTTAAACAATCGTTTATTTACTTTTACTGCGTCAAAATTTGCGCTTATTCGATCACTCACTGGAGGAATGAACGATGGAACTCAGACAATTGAAAACCTTTCAGGTGGCAGCAGAACTGCTGAATTTCACACAAGCTGCCAAACAACTGAATTTCTCCCAGCCAACCATCACAGCGCAAGTTCGCGCTCTTGAGAAAGAAATTGGCCATTCACTCTTCTTCCGAATCGGAAAACAAACCTTTCTCACCGCACATGGAGAAATCATGAAACACTATACGGACCAACTCTTCCCCATTTTGGATCAAATGAAGGCTGCATTGCAGGAAGAGAGCCAAGCGGCCAGCAAGTTAACCATTGCAGCGTCGGAAACATTCTGCACGTATTACTTCCCGCCGATCATCCGTCACTTTCTGGATGCCTGTCCTGAGATCGGCATCAAACTCGTGTCGTGTACCAGTGATAAGGTCATTGCTGGAATCAACGATAACAGCTTCGATATCGGCATTATCTCCGGATCTTACACGAAAGCCGGTGTGACGAACGTCGTCATTTCCGAAAAAGAAGATCTCGTCCTGATTGTCTCAAAAGAGCTACATGATAAGCATTCCAACCCAGAGCTACTTGAGCGCTTCCCTTTTATTAAGTATGAAATTATTGGGCCCTTCGAGCAGCAGATGAACAGCTACATGCAGGAAAACGGCATCCATCCGAAAAAGGTTATCGAATCCAGCAGTCTGGAAGCAGTCAAGAACGCGGTCATGAATGATATCGGCATTGGGTTAATCAGCCATAATCTTGTTAAAAAAGAACTGGCTTCACGCCAGCTGTATGAAATCTCTCTGAATAAGAAGCCAATTCAAATTCAAACCTCTTTAATTATTGCCACAAACAAACTTACGGATCAAACGACCATGCACTTGATCAAGCTGATCGAGAGAACCTGGAACACCATTCATTAGAGAATCTTTTCCAAGAAATCCTGAGCGCGCTCCGTGCTTGGGTTGCTGAAAAAGGCTTCCGGTGTATTGGACTCCAGAATTCTGCCGTCGTCCATGAACACGACTTTGTTCGCCACCTGTTTGGCAAAGCCCATTTCGTGCGTGACAATCACCATTGTCATGCCGGATTCGGCGAGCGATTGAATAACGTCAAGCACTTCCTTAACCATTTCCGGGTCGAGCGCCGAGGTCGGTTCATCAAAAAGCATATAGTCCGGCTCCATCGCAAGCGCGCGAGCAATCGCCACACGTTGCTTCTGTCCACCTGAGAGCTTGTTCGGATACTGGTCCTTTTTCTCAAAAAGTCCGACCTTTTTTAGAAGTTGCTCTGCTTTTTTTACCGCATCGTCTTTTGAGAGTCCTTTGACTTTCATAGGCGCGTAGATCAAGTTCTCAAGCACCGTTTTATGCGGGAAAAGATAAAAATGCTGGAACACCATGCCGACCTTTTCCCGTACTTTGATGACCTGCTTCGGTTTCATTGCCGTCATATTGTGCTCGTCAACCATAACCGTGCCCGAGGTTGGTCGTTCAAGCAGATTAATGCAACGTAAAAAGGTTGATTTTCCAGAGCCGGACGGGCCGATCACGACAACTACTTCGCCCTGGTTGATCTGTAACGAAACATCCTTTAAAACCTTGATACTTCCAAAATTTTTCACGATATGTTCAGCTTTGATCACTGCGGCTCAGTCTCCTTTCGATACGCCCGCCGATAAACGTCAAAAGAAGGACGACGAGATAGTACATAATAAATGCAACGATCATTGGCGGAAAATACATATAGTATTCTGCAGATACAATCTGCGACCGTCGCATCATATCGGTGACGGTAATCGTCGAAACAAGCGCCGAATCCTTTGTCAACGTAATAAACTCATTCATCATCGCCGGCAAAATGTTCTTAATTGCCTGGGGCAGAATAATGTCTTTCATCATTGACCAGTAACCAACTCCAAGTGCTCCAGCCGCTTCAAACTGGCCTTTATCCACCGCATTGATACCTGAACGGATAATCTCGGACATATAAGCTCCTGAATTAAGTCCAAAAGTTATTATTGCGCACGTTGTCGGATCAACATCGTTCAATCCGATCAACTGTGGAATTGCGAGATATGCCAGAGCAAGCTGCATGATCAGCGGCGTGCCGCGAAAAATCGAAGTATAGCCGCGGGCGAATCCATTCAATAATTTAATATTGCTGATTTTGCATAAAGACAGCAACGTTCCTAAGACAAAGCCAATAATTGCCGCACCTAACGCAATCCCCAAAGTTACCCATATACCGTTAACAATATATGGAATTGAAGGAGCAATCGTCTTAAACCCGCTGATAAGTTGTTCCATCGCCCCATTGTCCTCTCAGTACTTTTTTTACTGGTTTTTGATCCATTTGGTGACCAGCTTATCCTTTGTGCCGTTTTCTTCCAATTTCTTCAGTGCTTTATCAAATTTTGCTGCTAATTTGCTGTTCTTTGGGAATGCAGCACTGATCGGATCGTATTGCGTTTTGCCGTCAACAACCGCCTTGAACTGCTGGAATGTCTTGTCCTTGCTCGTGTAACCATAAGCAACCGTATCTACGGTAACAATTGCGTCCAATTTGCCTGCGCGCATCGCTTCAACCATTTCATTCAGCTTGTCCCACGTTTGAATTTTCATTGGAATTGTTTTGCTGACTTTTTTTGCAAGCGTTTCTTGAGTCGTGCCAAGCTGAACGCCGACCTTCTTATTCTTCAGATCTTCCATCGTCTTAATGTTTGTCCCTTTTTTCGTTAAGATAACTTGGAACGATTGATAATAAGTCTTCGAGAAGTCGACTTGCTGACGGCGTTTTGGTGTATCAACCATGCCAGCCATAACAAAATCTACTTTCTTGCTGCCAAGTGCCGCGATCAGTCCGTTAAAATCCTGATTTTTAACTTCCAGTTTGTAGCCGAGCTCTTTGGCAACAGCCTTGGCCAAATCAAGGTCAAATCCGACGATCTCGTTGCCGTTCGCCGTATCTACGGATTCAAATGGCGGATAATCAGCACTCGTCCCCATAACAATTGTTTTTTTCTTACTTGAATCACTGCTTCCTGAACTGCTGCATGCTGAAAGAACAATCAAAAGAAGAGCCATCATTACTAAACCAATTTTTTTAACCATTGTCTTCGCCTCTTTTTATATTATTGATTCCCTTGTTAGGGAATAGAAAACTCTATTATACATCTAAATCCTCGAAGACCTGTTCCGTCATCGAACGAATCAGTTTCGGAAGTACGCCATAGGAATAGGGCTTGTAGACGCGTTCCATCCATGTATGCGCCCGCTTGCCGTAAACGCCCATATCAAGAACAGGAATGTTCAGCTTGCGAATCTGATCAAGCGGCACGCTGTAGGTTTTTCCCCATGCTGGAAAATTTCCAACGATCGCTGCTGTTTCTTCAGCCGTTTCACTCATTGCTAGGTAGCTGCTGTCGGCGAGATACGGGAAAAAGCGCTTTTTGGCAAACTGCTCGCCGGTTTCTTGTTCTGCCTGACGCAAAACGTGATCAAGGATCTGATCGCAGCGTTTCTCGGCTGCAACGTCTTCCCGCAGATAATTATGCGGGCAATACGGCGGAGCAAAGAACACGACCACCTTCGGACGCTTGTCTCCCGAGAGCGCTTCAAGTGCCTCAATGACTTTAAAACTGATTTGGCGGGAATCCTCGTTCGGATTTGCTTGAATTACTTGATCCGTCAGTTCGTCGACCGCCACACCTTTCGCCTTGAATTCACTCACAAATTCCTCATAGCTCAAGACATCGGTCGACCACTCAGGTGCCGGTCCCTCAAGCCCGCAATTCTTTGCGAACACTGTGTACTGCTCCTTCAAGAAAACCGCTAAATCATTGCAGGCATCTTGCGCCACTGTCCTCAACTGCTCCAATACTTCCTTAGGTGTGCGTTCATAGAGAAAATAATTGTAATACAGATGAGTGATCCCGGCTGTTTGGACATTATAGAATGCCTTTTTATCCCTTAGAAAAAGACAGGATGGCGGCAGGATGACTTCATCGGGAATTTGTTCCGCACAGGCCATATTATTGTTCAACGCATCATTAATCTTACTAGCGATCAGCGTCGGATCAATTCCCGCCAGTGTCTCTCCAACATGCGTTTCGCGGCCCCTGATGTAAAAGCAGCCGAGCAGTTTTCCTGCCGAACCGGTATAGACATAGCGGCGCGGATCTCCCTTGTAAAGCGGGCTGTTGAAGTCGCCGTTAATAGCCAGCAAGTAGTCAAGTCCACGTTCTTCCTTCAGGCGGATCAGCTCTTGCGTTGCTTCCATAACGCCCACATGGTCATTTTCTTCGACCGGATTGAACATGACAAGAAGATTCCCCGTCAATTGATCCCGGTGCTCCGAATAATAGAGCAGATTGCTCAGGTGGACCGCATCGCCGCTCTTCATATCCAGCATGCCACGACCGAACAGCCAGTCCCCAGATGCCGCATCTTGCTGAACATCGCTATTCTTCGTGTATTTGGAAAAATACTGTTGAAGATAGTCCGGGTCCAATGCATGTGCCTCAAGGGAACCAAAGTCATCCGTACCGACCGTATCTATATGACCATGATATATGATGGTCTGTTTATTTTCAAATGTCCCTTCAAGAAAAGCAAACACATTTTTTCTTCCCAGCTTATCGCCACTTAGCGGTTGCGTCCACACATTCTCAGGATGCTGTGCAAAATAGGGAAAGGATCGCAGAATCGTTTCCAGTTCCTTTGCCATGGCGACTTCTCCGTCCGTACCGTTGACACTCTTTACGCTGACAAGATCTCTCGCTATTTTCTCTATCTGTTCTTCCGTCGGCAAGTCCTTAATGGCCTCATACATTATAGATTCTCTCTCCCTTTCTGTTGAATTATTCTACGGAATCACGTTGAAGCACGAGTGAAGAACAGTGAATGCCCCCGCCCATTTTATTCAGTTCATCTACCGGAATCGCAATGACCTCGACACCGGCATTTTCAAGTACTTCAATAGTACGGACACCAAGAGACGTAAACAAAACTTTTCCAGGCTGAAGGCAGAGACAATTCGTGGTCATCGGCGGATCAAGAGGATCTGTATAGATCAGTTTAACACCGCGTTTCTGCAGATCCTGAAGGAACCAATGCGGCAGATTAGTCGGATCGACAAGCGCTTTATCGACATCAACCATATTGAACACTTCGTCAAGATGAATCATGCTGGACGGCAGATCGACGACAACAAGGTCCATGCCCTGCCAAGAAAGTATGGCACGCAACTGGTCGATTCCTTCTTGATTCACGCGAATGGAACGACCAACCATTGCCGTTTTCCGGTCGAACACCATAAAGCTGCCGCCTTCCACAAAGCCCTTCCCTTGAATGGACGCCAGTACCGGCATACCGATTTGAGCAGCTGTTTGGAGTGTACGACGCGTTTCTCCATATCTGAATTTCAAGGCAAAACGAGCCAGAATCAGGCCTCCGGGAATAACCATTCCGACATCACGTGCAAAAAGATTATTGGTCAGCAGCTGATTGTCGTCAATAAGCGGAATAACCTCGACGCCTTCCTGTTTCAAAACATCGGTCATTTGATCATGCTGCTCCTGCATTTTCGCTAGATCCAATGGTTCCTTGCTTAAGCTGTAACTGACAATGTTTCCGCTCGCATCGCGAAGAATCCTCGCTCCGGCTTCCGGTTCGAACGTCGCTTTATTTAATTCATGAACCTCATTTCCCGGACGGTGGACAAAAACCTTCCTTACCTTACCGACCGCATTCGGATTTCCCCAATCCGAAGACCAATACTTCTCCAAAAGAGCAGTATCTTCAAATGAATCCTGAACCATATTCTCATCAAGAAATTTATGCAATACAGACATGCAAATTCCTCCTTGTAAGATCGAGTAACTTCTTTGTACATCAAACGGAATAAAACCTTACATAAAAATCATCTATTTCTATAATAATATAAATCGAACGCCGTGTACTTTATAAATTTCTATGTCATGTATCTAATAATTTGATTGTTTCACTTTACCGCTTTTCTTCATTACAGGGGAAAATCATCTGTTTTTTTTTATAATTTCTACTATTTACAGCTATTTCTAGCCATCGAAAAGATACAGAGCATAGTTCCGTTATCACAGAACCATTTTCTGTCAGATTCACAGTAAAAATAATATTTTTGTCAGATTTACTAACATTACAATTGACGATCATTCCATATTCGCTTATTATTAGTTACGTAAACTTCATCCTTTCTGTTTTCGTATATCCTTAATAATACGGTTTAGGGGTCTCTACCTGGGAACCGTAAATTCCCGGCTACGAAAAATATGTTCGCATATTTTTCGTAGCCCTTTTTTTGTTTTCAGAAAATAGTCGGATAGATTAAGGCGCTTCGACTAATGGTGCTCACTTCCTGTGAGCAACGGCGAAGCTAAGTTTTCTACAATCCAATTTGGAGATGGATCCTATGAAACGAACGCTAATCAAGAATGCTGAGATTATTACTATGGATCAAAATGAAACGATCACTCATGGAGATCTGTTGATTGAGGACGACCGAATTCAATCAATCGGGCCAATCGTGCAGCCGAAGACCGGCGATTATGTGATTGATGGAACAGGCCGAACGGTCATTCCCGGATTCATCCAAACCCATATTCATCTGTGTCAAACACTATTCCGCGGCAAAGCGGATGATCTGGAGCTCATGGACTGGCTGAGAAAACGCATCTGGCCACTTGAAGCCGCGCATGACGATGAGTCCATTTATCTCTCGGCGTTACTAGGAATCGGCGAATTGATTTCCGGAGGATCAACGACCATTGTCGATATGGAAACCGTACATTACACGAACGAAGCCTTTCAGGCCATTGCTGAGAGCGGCATCCGAGCGTTGTCCGGTAAGGTGATGATGGATAAAGGCAGCGATGTGCCACTCGGTCTGCAAGAAAAAACGGATGATTCGATCCGAGAAAGCGTCGATCTGCTGGAGAAATGGAACGGTCATGATCATGGACGCATTCGCTACGCGTTCGCACCTCGCTTCGTGATCTCTTGCACCGAATCCTTACTGACCCAAGTACGCGATCTTGCCGAGCACTATGATGTATTCGTTCATACACACGCCTCGGAAAATCGCAGTGAAATCGAAATTGTTGAGCAGGATACCGGCATGCGCAACATCACATACCTTGACCACATTGGGCTTGCGGGCAAGCGCTTGATTCTTGCCCATTGCATTTGGCTTACCGAGGAGGAAAAAACAATCATCCGAAACCGCGGTGTGCATGTCAGCCATTGCCCCGGGTCTAATTTAAAGCTTGCTTCCGGAATTGCTCAAGTGCCACAAATGGCGGATATGGGCATTAACCTCGGACTTGGCGCGGATGGCGCGCCATGCAACAACAATTTAGATATGTTTCAGGAGATGCGTCTTGCAGCACTCATACACAAACCCGCGAACGGACCAACATCAATGAATGCGCGACAGATTTTTCGCATGGCGACGATTGACGGCGCAAAAGCGGTCGGTCTAGAAAATGAAATTGGCAGCCTTGAAGTCGGAAAGAAAGCAGATCTTGCCATTCTCAATTTAAATACCTTTCACTGCAAGCCAATGTTCGGCACAGATCCGATCTCACGCATTGTGTACTCTGCCACGAGCTCCGACGTCGAAAGCACAATCATTGACGGACGCATAGTCATGGAAAAGCGACAGATGAAAACCATTGATCAAACGTTTGTTTTAAAAGAATCTGAAACCGCTATTGAGCGCTTGATGAAGCGGACAGGAATTCGCATCTAGTCTTAGCAATCAAAGATATAGCTTTTTTCATTACACAATTTTTTCCATCATTAATTTATAATATCCATGAATAAACAAGTCATTCTCGTATAGAAGTGCAGGTTTCGAAGCAAAATAATTGCTTAGATTGTCAATTATTGATTCAATAGAATTGGGGTTGGCAAATGATTTGGTAAAAAGGAGGATGTTTATGAGTCACTTTGAACTGCCTGCACTTGAATTTGCTCCTGACGCCCTTGAGCCTTACATCGACAAGGAAACAATGGTGATCCATCATGACAAGCATCATCAAACCTATGTCACAAACCTGAACGCTGCCCTTGATCAACACCCGGAATTCAAAGACCACTCGTTGACTGACTTGATTGCCCATTTGGATAAAGTCCCGGAAGATATTCGAACAGCCATCCGTAATAACGGTGGCGGTCACTACAATCACAGCCTCTTTTGGAAGGTTCTCATTCCCGGTGGTTCTAAAAAGCCTGTTGGTGCATTGGCCGAGGCGATTGATAAACAGCTTGGCGGCTTAGAAAAGTTTAAAGAAGCCTTCACCGCTGCGGCAACCGGTCAGTTCGGTTCCGGCTGGGCGTGGCTGACGGTCACAAAGCAAAATGTTCTTAAAGTAACCAACTCGCCGAATCAAGACAGCCCGCTCATGGACGAAGCAATCCCGCTGCTTGGTCTCGATGTCTGGGAACATGCGTATTATTTGAAGTATCAGAACAGACGCCCAGAGTATATTAAGAATTTTTTCAACCTCATTAACTGGGATTTTGTTTCTGATGTTTACGAAAAGACACAGGACGCTAACGCTGTTCGTTAATGTAAATCCCGAAGTGAGTGCATTCACTTCGGGATTTCTATGTCCTTGGCGCTTCTTGATTTTCACCGCTCAATATCGTTAGAATGGATAGTGGCTTGATTTAAAGCCATTAGGAGGATTGATGACCATGAACGAAGGATTAGGTCTTATCACCATTGAAGTCTGCGATTATGGATCGCTGACCGTTCAGCACCTAGAAAAAATAGCCCGTCACCCGGAAGTCGCAGTGATGAACTATGATTGTCTGAATGTTTGCGGTATGTGCAGTTTAAAACCGTTTGCAATGGTTAACGGGCAGCGCGTGTTTGCGAACACGATTGATGCCTGTCTCGAGAAAATTGAAAAAAAAGTCGGTGAAGAATTAAACGCGCTTCAATAATGCTTATGCGTGCAGAAATTTGATACAAACCGGATCGGGAACAGACAACTTTGAGTTAAGTGGTGTGAGATGTCCCGATACTGAATCCCGCTCAAATAAGAAGAGATCTCCGGAATTCTGATTGGCAGCAACAAGAAGCGTTCCGCTTGGATCAATTTCAAAATCGCGCGGCCAGTCGCCCTTTGTGTCCACATGCTCAATCAGGGCTAGTTTTCCGCTTCCTTCATCTACCTGAAACACCGCAATGCTGTTGTGTCCACGGTTTGAAACATAAACGAACCGTCCGTCCGCACTCATTTTGATCGCAGCGCCCTGGCTGTGCCCCTTAAAATCAGCAGGGAGTGCATTCGCTTTTTGTATGATCCTAAATTGACCGTGCTCCGCATCGAAATGCAAAGCGATCACTTCATTACTCAGTTCGGTCATAATGTAGGCATAAGCTGCACTCGGATGAAATGCCAAATGCCGCGGTCCGGTACCAGCAAGGAATTTCAATTCGCTTTGTTTCGTCCATTGATCATCCGACAACCGATAGGTAGTAAGCGCGTCCGTTCCAAGATCCACTGTAACCGCAAAGCGACCATCCGGCGTAAAGTCTGCAAAATGGACATGTGGTCCCTCCTGACGATCAGGGTTGGCACTTGAGCCCTCATGCGCCACATTCGCCACGAGTTTTATGCCAGCGTCTGCGTTCGGCTCGTAAAGGCTTGCCGTTCCCTTGTGATAGTTCGCATCCAGGATACACCTGTTTTTCTGATCGGTACTGACATAGCAAGGAGAAGAACCCTCTCTTAAATGTGTTCCAAGAGGATGAAGATTACCCGAAGCTTCAATTGCATAGGCAGCGACCCCGCCTTTCGATCCGCTTTTCATCACCGCATACAGACGTTGATTATCTTCACTAATTGAAAGATAAGTCGGATTGTCCAGCTTCACCTCCGCACGTAGCGCAGTCAATTCCTTACGCTCCGTATCAAGGACAAATGAATAGACACCCTCGCTTTTTCCTTTTGTGTACGTACCGATGTACCCTTTGTAGCAACTCATATACATCCCTCCATAGTAGATCTTATAATAACCTATTTTTTTAGCAACCCAACAATAACAAAAGCAAAATGGCTGGCAAAAAAGACAAGAAAAGAGAAGAAGATGGACAAGCTTAACATGATCATGAGAAGAAAATTAAAACGTGCGATCCAGTACATCATGTGACTGCGCAGGGTCGGATCGAGAAGCATGCTCAAAGCGTTGATCAAAATCAACAATCCGAAAAGTGCACCTGCCCCGCTCCACGCGCCGCGAATGTCCTCCCTGCTCAACGACATCCGCGATGACACACAAAGCGCGATCACCAAAAACAGCCAAAAATAGGGATTGGTGAGATTCTCGAGAGCAAACAGGCTCTGAAAAACGGCAACAACAGCCTCGCAAAAAGCAAACCATGACGGCAAATCAAAAAATGAGAAGAGCCTCGGCGCACCGGAAACATAGTCCGAGAATGTTGTGGAAACATTGGACAGCATCCATTTCGCTACGGCGGCAATCACAAGGCTGCCACCAATCAAAGGAGCGATACCAATAAAAAGATTGCCGATTCGTTGATAAAAACTATTCGGATTGTACGCATGACGAACATAGCCCATCGTTCCACTCGAATCTACTGCCTGCAGCAATTTGATCTCAGTCACGCGATGGCGAAAAATTAAGCACATGGCTGCATGGCTCAATTCATGAATCGGTGTCCCCAGCCAGGCTGTTACATAAATTCCCTTCATGCCGAACAAATGAATTACGCGACCGTTTGCCTGACGTTCAAGGAAACCAAGAATAAATCCGGCAATGACCAATCCGCCAAGCAGAGAAATAAACTGTGTTAAAGTGAGTCCGATGATCTTCAAAGCTATAGATAGCCATGGGGGGCCAATCATTTGTCAGCGCCTGCCCAAATGCTGTTTCTCAAGAAAGGATTTCAAACCAAGGCGCGGCGGCACACTCAATCCTTGCGCAATCTGAGACGTCCATGTTTCATTGCGATGACCACCTGTTCGCGTTTGGTAATAGTTTGCAACTTGCTGATCGTATTGTTTTAATGCTTCCTCATTCGTTGTCCGGCTATAGACGTTTCGATGGAAGATGTTCTCAAGAGGCAAGCGCGGCTTCTTTTCCGGCTCTTGATCCGGATAGCCGACTGCAAGCCCGAATACCGGAAACGTATGATCCGGGAGCTGCAAAATTTGGGACGTTCTCTCAACATCACGCTGGATACTGCCGATGTAGCAAATTCCGAGCCCCATGGATTCGGCAGCTACCGCCATATTCTGTGCGGCGAAGGCAGCGTCGCCGAGTGCAACCGTAAGTCGCTGAGTGGTGTCCAATACCGAAGTATCCGCATCGTTCTGCTCACCAATCTGTTTGTTGCGGTATTGATCGGCGACAAACACGAAGAAATAACCGCATTCCTCGACATAAGGCTGATCTCCGGATATTTCGCGCAGCTGTTTTTTTATCTCAGCATCTTCAACACCTATAATCGAAAAAGACTGCGTGTAGCTTGACGTTGATGCCGCCTGTGCGCATTTAACAAGCAGCTGTATTTGTTCTTCCGCTAATGGTTGTGGCTTAAACTTACGGATTGATCGATGATTTAACAAGGTATTGATGACTGCATTATGCATGAATCGTAGACCCCTTTGCGTAAACTATTTCTCTCAATTATACGCGATTCATCTCGCCCATGCATGCATAAGCCTCTGGAAATGGCTGTACAGGCGGCTGATACTCGCTTGGGATCATTGTTCACTTAAGGGCAAAAATTAATGACACCAGCTCGGCACCAACACACGTGAACCATGATCCTGCCAACAGGATTGCCGTTAATTTTGGTTTTCTGACTCTTGATTTCTTTTTACCATCCCATCGCTAACCTGATAAACGTCATCGCAAAGTGCTTCAATATCTTCTTTGTGATGGGAGGTCATTAGAATGGTTGCCCCCCGTTCTTTTTCTTCTCTGACGATTTTATAGATCATAGGTACCGAATTTTCATCTAATCCATTCATTGGTTCATCAAGAAGAATAAGTTTTGGATGCTCCATCACCGCTTGAGCAATTGCCAGCTTTTGCTTCATGCCTAATGAATACGTCTTGACCATGCGTCGATCATCGGGATCAAGCCCCACTCGTACAAGCGTTAGTCTAATCTCCTCGATACTAATTTTATTCTGTATACCAGCGAGAAATTTTAAGTTATCGATGCCACTATAATGCTCTAAAAAACCAGGTTTTTCTAAAATAATTCCAATGCTTTTCGGAAATGAAATTGTATCATGAAGGTAGTCTTCAAAAATACGAATCTGTCCGGAAGTTGGTATAACAAGTCCCGAAATGATACGAAAAAGCATTGATTTTCCTGATCCGTTTGGACCGACAAATCCATAAATCAGTCCTTTCGGCAGTGACAGTGAAATGTTTTGTAGGATTGGTCTTCCTTTAATGGTCTTAGATACATCTATTAATTCAATTGCATTCATTTAGTATACCTCCCTCTCTATTACTCCTAATGAGTGATCCATTAAAAATAATCGGCGCGTTTTTCCAGAGAAACAATTAAAATAAAAAGCAGCAAAATTAACACAATCTCAGATCCCCATGCAAACAATAAGATCGGACTAATGAACGAGTACATACTATAAAAAAGAGGCAACCAGAGTTTTGTTACTCTGACTCCTGCATACATTAATACAAGAAGTGAAGCATTGGCTATTTTGATCGACAGTATTTCCTTTAAAAATAACCAAATCATTCCATGAAAATAAAAATTGATCGTTAGACTGAGTAATATAGCAAGAGTTGACCAGCCTATTTTCAGCGAAAAGCCAAAGATAGACAACATTGCGATAAGGGTTAACCAAGTACCCAAAACATATAAAAACGTAAACAATAAACCAATCATGCATTTGTTAAACCAAAAAAAAGCAATATTTTGATGACGAAGCAGGACATTCAATTCAAACATACGAACAAAGGGTTTCCAAATGATTTGCAACAAAACCAAATACCCGAAGCTGAAAAACAACCAAACCATCCAATTTTTCTCCGATACTGAACCAAGCACTTTCAACAATGTCTCCTGTAACGACGATCTCGAATCTGCTAACCCTCCTATGATTAGAACACCATTGATAATTGGCAAAAGAATGCACAGTAAAACCAGCCACTTCATATCGGGTTCAAGTAATTTGAGGTCAAGCTTCATGCATTTCATTGTCCATTAACCCCTTAAAGAAAATCTTTTCTCACCAAGAAAAATTGCATCAGTATGCCAAGCACTATTACGGTAGAGAGCAATACAGCAAGCGTGTAGAAAAAAGTCAACTTATAACCGATCACAAAACAAAAACCGATTAAGTGAATAGTGTATCTGTCAAGTATGGTCAAAGCAATAACGATTCCAATACTTAGGACATAATGACGCAACCATTCATTAATCAATAAAGACAAAAGTCCTTCAATCATCATTACCAGCAAGAAAATAATCATGGATTCAAAAAATTCCCCAAAATGGCTGTGCCCATTTAATGGTATATATCCCATATGTTCCCAACTTAGCAAGAAGGCTGATAGGAAGATAACCACGGTAAAAATAAGGGCAAGAACAAAACAATAAATACAAAGATATAAAACCAGATGACTTCTTTTCTGGACCATTCGTAGAACCAACCAACAATGATTAAACAACAAATGAGCAATAAACATAATTAAAAAAAAAGGTACATAAAAAAATTCATAATTCAAAGAATAGATCAGCGAATACCAGTCGTCACTTGCATTAAAAACAGCGACTAACTGTAAAGCCATCACTGCCGGAATGACGATGAGAAAACTAAGGAACTGTTTTTTTTGAATCCATAGCGTTTGAAGAACATAGTCAACAAGTTTATGGTAACAAATCAATTTTTCTTCTCACCCCAATCAAATAAAGAGCACCGGCTATAATCACTAAAATAAAGAAATTAATGATTAAAGGAGGATAAGATAATCCCCCTACTGCCTGATTCGGAGTTAAGAAATAGAATGGAATCCATCCCAAATTCCCAAACATTGATAATAGAATCCATAACCCAATATGAATCATTTGAGGCATGAAATAAACAAGATATCTGTTTTTAACAAAAAGTGAAAGTGCTAACCCCAAACATATGTAAGCGCCGGCATACAATGCATCCATAATGTAATAGATAAAAATATAGAAATAGGGTGATCGTGACAAAGCATTCGAAAATAAAGTAACTTTTGCTGAAGAAAAAATACTGTCGGGTAGATGAACGTGACCATGAACAAGCCGGACATATACCTCAGAATAACTCGTATAATCCCAATGCCCGGTCATAAGATTAACCAGAATAATACTCAGGATAACCGGGATTAAAAAAAGAAAAAAAGAAAAAGCAAAGGAAAAAATAAATTTATTTCGATAGTAAACACTTCTTTTTTTCCGAATCCAGACATAATCAAGATTACCACTGTTTCTTTCTCTGTAGATTGTGTCAACAATAGGTATGGCAATCAAAAAAGGAAAAATAAAATAGAAAAGTAGGTGAAAGAAACCGTGAGAAGTTCCAGAAGTCATACCCATCCACGCCGTATGCGGTGAAAGTAAAGTTAAAGCATCCGGATAATTTTTATAGAGCCGTAAAAACAACTCGTGGTCTGAATAATAACCCTGCACGGACTGACTAACAGCAGCGAGCACAACTACGCCCAAACAGATCAAGGAAATATATAATTCACGATGCTTCATCATTTTTTTTAGTTCAATTAGCAAAGGACGTCCCCCCTCATGCTTATAAAAAAACAAATAAAAAAATACCTGCACAAGGAATAGTTCCAATCATTGCCCAGTTGATAACAAGGGCCGAGATAGGTATAAATATCCATTAGCAGGATCTTTGTGAAACAATACTCAAATTCAGTTAAAGGATCTTTAATTTGAGTCCTCTTGCCACTTTCCTGAAATTTCAACGTTACGTATTGACCAGCTCGCGGCCTCGGCATTTAGATTTACATTATGTCCAACCGCACTTTGATCCACCGTCAATGAATAGGTTTTAGAACTCTGATTTATATTTTTCAGTGTTCCGGATACTGTCTTTCCATTAGAATCACGTGTGATCCAAAGATTTGCCCAGTAGGTTGATCCGATATAACTTATTTGAATTTTTGCCTGACTATTATTGTTCTTCTTTTTAGTTGAAAGTACCGTATTTCCTTTCATCATAGGCAATTCTTTTGAAAAAGTAGTCCAGCTAGCCGCATGAACTGCCCCAAGACCAATCCCGAATGTCAAAGCAAGTGCCAGAGTCAGCATTGAAATAAATTTAAATCTTTTTCTCATAGTTATTCCTCCTCGTATATATTATATTAAAGAAAATGATGGTATAAGCGTAACATAATATTAAACTGATAAATCAAAGAGTTTTCTCTCTCAATCGACAAGTTTTGCAGAACGAAGGTAATCGATTCATAGTAGCATCATACTCTTCATAACCACGATCATCTTCCAAGTCATAACCATTTCTTCGACTACAGGATGCAGACAAAATCAGGGACTTTATCAAAGTTTTTTTAATCGTTTAACGGACAGTTGTCCACCGTTCCGTTTTTTGTTGTATAAGAAAAACAGAGGGATTGTCTCCCTCTGTTCGTGAATTCTGATTAAAATTATTTTGTCAGTTCTTCAGTAAGTACCGGTACAATTTGTTTTTTGCGGGAAACGACGCCTTTAAGCGTTGCCACATTGTTGTCCAGTGTGACCTTGAATGCCGCTTCTGCTGCCGCGGCAGCTTTACCAAGGATTAGCGCTTCGGAATCACTGGTCAGAATGTTAGTCACGGCGAGTACGAACAAATCAAGGTTCTTCGCGTCAATTTCTTTGTTGATCGCAGCTTCGAGCTCTGCCTGACGTGACAGCGCGTCATCAGCATCAACTACGTTGACTTGAGCGATTTCTACAGCATATTTGCCCATCTCAAATGGCTTCACATCAATTGAGATCAGTTCTTCTGCCGTTTTATCCGCGATGTTGGTGCCTGCCTTGAGCATATCCAGTCCGTATGATTGTGTGTCTACGCCTGAAATAGCTTCGAGTTCCTTGGCAGCCTTCACATCTTCTTCTGTACACGTCGGCGATTTAAATAACAGCGTATCCGAGATAATCGAGGACAGCATGAGTCCCGCAATTGTCTTAGGAACAGCAACGCCTGCTTCTTTGTACAATTTATTAATGATTGTTGCGGTGCATCCTACCGGTTCAGCGCGATAATAGAGCGGCGCTTTCGTTTCGAAATTAGCGATTCTGTGATGGTCGACAACGGAGAGTACGTCCACATTTTCAATATCGCCCGCACTCTGCGCGCGTTCATTATGGTCGACCAGATAAACAGCCGGAACTTCATTCGCAACTGTTTGTACCAGACGTGGCACCTCAACTTGAAAATGCTTCAGCACATATTCCGTTTCACCATTCAAATCGCCAAGGCGAACGGCTTCTACATCTTCGCCAAGTTTGTTCTTAAGCTCAGCAAACGCGATTGCCGAGCAAACCGCGTCGGTATCAGGACTCTTATGCCCGAAAACAAGCACTTTTCCCATTTTTTCTACCCCTTAGTTAACGTATATTGGCTATTCACAGATGATCCGTTCATAGTCTCTCAACAAAACCATACCTTATGTTTCTAAGAATTTCAATAGCTGAGGGATGCACATTAATGGGCAAGCTCACTTTTATGAAAATCATTGAAAATGAATCGCCATTATTCCCGATTCAACATTTTTGTGTTGGCAATGTAAAGCGCGCCGACAAGTACTAGAATCGCGATCGCGTACAGCAGAACCGAATGCGGATGATCATGGCTGACAATGATCAAACGAACAATCGCTGTCACGCCAATATAGACAAAATAACGGAGCGGAAAATGATAATGAGCCTGAAAATATTTGATGATCAGCGCGATAAATTCAAAATAGAGGAAGAATACAAGAATTCCTTCCAACAAATGATAGTACGAGGCATTTTCACTCAAAAAGAGATAAGTGAAAAACTGGTAGGTTTCCTTAACCAGTGCAATGCTGAGGACAACTGCAAGTGCGATCAGTACACTATTCAATGTCCATTGCAGTACCGTTATAATGATCCGGTCAATCTTATTCCGTTCCAGTGGAATCACATCCTTTTTCAATGAATGCCTCATAGAAAAATTTTTCTTATCTTTAAATAATATACCGTTACCTGGATCAATGGAATCAAAAGCACAACGAGAATCGGATAGATAGGAAACAATTCTACAAATAACGGATAGAAGCACATGGCACCGGCACATACCGGTGCAGCTGCCCATATGGTCAGAAAAGCTGCATGCGACGCATTAGCCGTGATGGCCCGTTCACGCTCGTCATCTGATGGAGCAACAAGCGGATAGATCCAGAATGATGATTTGTTCTTTCGTTTATTCCACAAATGATCCATTCCTTCAATGATTCCTAAAATAAGAATAGGAAGAAACCAGATCAATTTTATTTCTATTGAAAAGTTGTCCGTATCACTGTAAATCAAATCGGCTAAACCATTGGTCAATTGAATCAATGGAACCATGGCAAGCGCAAATGAACTAATTGTACAGAGTGACATAATTAGTGAAAACCAAAAGCGCTTCATTGTTCACTCGCTCCTTTCTCTAATATAAAAACGTCCTCCATAGGCAGCTGAAACACATCGCAAAGTTGCAAACCAAGCAGCAGTGACGGGACATAGTCACCTTTTTCAATAGATGCAATCGTTTGCCGTGTCACGCCAACCTTCTCACCCAATTGCGCCTGCGTCCAATCATGACGCGCGCGCAGCTCCTTGACACGATTCGATATAAACACCATTTTCAGCTCATTTCAATGTATAGTAAACCAAACATAATGTTAACCCTAATTAACATTATAGATGTAAAAAAAGCGGCGGTCAAACAGTTCCAAATTGAAACGTTCGCGCCGTCCGCTTTTTAACTTTTCTTCAGTTTTCTGGCAATCACATTACCCAGCGACTGGATGATTTGGACAATAACAATCAGAATAATAATGACTGCGTACATGACATCAGGCTGGAAGCGTACATAGCCGAATTGATAGGCCAAGTCGCCAAGCCCGCCGGCACCGACAAATCCGGCCATCGCCGTCTCGCCGATCAATCCGATAATGGCAATTGTCAGTCCAAGTATAATTGATGATCGAGCTTCGCGAATGATCACATGCCAAATGATTTTCGGAGTTGAAATCCCCATCGATTGGTACGCCTCAATCACGCCCTTGCTCACCTCAAGCATCGCCGTTTCAAGCAGGCGCGCAATAAATGGCGCACAGGCGATCACTAATGGGACAATAACCCCTCGCACTCCGATCGTCGTATGGGCAATGAACTTTGTGAACGGAAGCAAAAAGAATAACAAGATAATGAATGGTATCGACCGAATGATATTAATTAATGAGTTGACAATCGTATAAACGACGATATTTTCCCATTGACCTTGTTTCCTCGTCAAAACAAGCAGAATACCTAATGGAAGGCCGATAAGTATGGAAAATGCGAGCGAAATAAGCGTCATTTGTGTTGTTTGAATGAAGCCTTCCCAGATCGCGTCGCCCCATTGATTCAGAAAATCTGCCATCAGCCCTTCACCTCATCCACGAGAATATTCTGTTCATGCAAAAATTGTATGGCCGTTTCAACCTTATTCTGATCCCCTTTAATATGGACCAGCAGATTACCGACCGATTGATCTTTCAGTTGGTCGATTCCGCCCGCAATAATACTTGGCAGAACGTCGAACTGTTTCGCCAACGTGGCCAGCACCGGATCTTTCGATGACTCACCGAGGAATGTCAGCTTGACCAGCTTTCCCGACTTCAGCAACTCACTTTTCAGTGATGCTGGAATTAGGAATTTGGCTTCATTGCTGATAAACTGCTTTGTCATCGCTTCCTTTGGTCGAGTGAATACATCGACAACTGAGCCCTGTTCAACAATCCGGCCATTCTCCATAACCGCCACCCGGTCGCAAATACGCTGAATAACATTCAATTCATGAGTAATCAGGAAAACGGTAATACCAAGCTCTTTATTCACTTTCAGCAAAAGTTCAAGGATCGCATCGGTCGTATTCGGATCGAGCGCACTTGTCGCTTCGTCACTGAGCAGTACTTCCGGTTCATGAGCGAGCGCACGAGCTATCGCCACCCGTTGCTTCTGGCCGCCGGATAACTGGCTTGGAAAAGCACTTCGACGATCCGACAGACCGACGATTTCCAAATATTTATCAGTGCGGGCCTTGATCTCTTCCTTCGGTACGCCTTCCAGTCTCAGAGGCGTTGCAACATTTTCATAGACATTCGCCGTTTCAAGCAAATTGTAGCCTTGAAAAATCATGCCGATCTTTCGTCTTAATTGCCGCAAACCTTTTTTATTCAGTCCCAAAACATCCTGATCATCGACAAACACCTGCCCGCCGGTTGGTCGTTCAAGCAGGTTCACACAACGAATCAGCGTGCTTTTTCCGGCGCCGCTGAATCCAATCACACCGAAAATTTCACCTTTATTCACCTCTAGGGAGACGTCCTTCAAGGCTTCAATCTTGTTTTTTCCAACCCGAAACGTCTTTGACACATGCTGCAATTTAATCAAGAAGCTGCCTCCTTACCAAGCAGGAACTACAGAACCGCCGAATTTCTTCTTAATGAAATCTTTAACTTCTTTTGAGTGGTAATACTTTTTCAGCTGCTTTACAACTTTGTCGTTCTTATTATCGGTACGAACAACGAAATAGTTTGGATATGGGTTGTTTACTAACGGTTCATGGTAGATTGAGTCGTTCAGAACGGTAAGTCCGGCACCCATTGCAAAGTTCGTGTTGATTGCTGAGGCAGTAACTTCGCCAAGCTGAGCCGGAAGTTGAGCCGCATCCATTTCAATGATCTTCAGATTCTTCGGGTTGCTGACAACATCTCGTTTCGTTGCTGTCACGTTAGAACCTTTTTTCAGTTTGATTACACCCGCTTTTTCAAACAATTGCAAACCGCGAAGTTCGTTTGCCGGATCATTCGGAACTGCGATTTTATCGCCCTTCTTCAGATCTTTAATGTCCTTAATGCTCTTGGAGTAGATCCCCATTGGGAAAGCGACCGTCTTAAATACGTCGGTAATTTTGTAATCTTTATTTTCAATCTGATTCTTAAGGAATGGAAGTGTTTGATAGCTGTTCGCATCCAATTCTTTTTCATTCAGAGCGATGTTGGGTTGATTGTAGTCATTAAAAACCTTCAAGTGAATCGTCAAACCATCTTTTTTAGCCAGCTTCACCACTTGCTCCATAACCTGTTGATGAGGTCCGCCCGTCACGCCGACCGTAATTTCTTTTTCACTCAATTCTTTTGAAGAACCGTTGCCGCAAGCAGCTAACACAAAAATTAGAGAAAATGCCACTAATGCTGATAAAATTGCAGTAACCTTTTTCAATCTGTTTTCCTCCTGTTTGTCACTAGGACTACTATGAATTCTAACCGCAGATTCTTCAAAACATCCTGTTTCCTTCTCCTGAGAAGTTAGAAATATAAAGAGCTTCTCCCGATAAGAGAGAAGCTCGATTTGTCCGTATCTTCTCTTATCTCTCAGGACCCAAACGGGTTCTGCAGGAATTGGCACCTAAATTTTCATTTGGTTGCCGGGTTTCATCGGGCCAGTCCCTCCGCCACTCTGGATAAGAAGTATTCAATTGGTTAGTAAATTGATTGTACATCGAAACGATTAATGTGTCAAAAGTTTGTCATCACATTTGAGAGAATTCCGATATTCATAGACCGTATCTCGTTAGTTAATTGGTTCGGTTGTCGCATAGCCTTGCGGATGGCTGCTGTGCCATTTCCAAGCGTCCGCAAGAATTTCAGGAATATTTGTATGTTGCGGATTCCATCCGAGCACACGTTTCGCTTTTTCTGGTGAAGCAATCAAGGTACTTGGATCTCCAGCCCGTCTCGGAGCAAGTTCTGCAGGAATCGCTTTACCCGTCACTTTGCGCGCGGCCTCAATGATTTCTTTAACGGAGAAGCCTTCGCTTGAGCCGAGGTTGAAAACGTCACTCTTACCGCCATCAAAAAGATATCGAAGTGCCAGACGATGCGCAGCAATCAAATCCTCAATATGCACATAGTCGCGCACGCAGGTTCCGTCCTTCGTGGCGTAATCATCACCGAAAATTGAGATATGATCACGTTCACCGGCTGCAACTTGAAGCACAATTGGAATTAGGTGTGTTTCCGGATGATGATCTTCACCGATCACACCGGATTTGCTAGCACCGGCAACGTTGAAATAGCGGAGTGCGACAAAACGCATACCATATGCGCGATCGCACCATTTCATCATTTTTTCCATAGTCAGCTTGGTCTCGCCGTATGGATTCGTCGGTTGGGTCGTCATTTCTTCTGTAATCGGCACCACTTCCGGCTCACCGTAAGTCGCCGCCGTTGACGAAAACACAATATGTTTTACATTATTTTCTTGCATGACTTCAAGCAATACCTGCATTCCATATACATTATTATTGAAATACATCAACGGTTTCTCAACTGATTCGCCAACCAGTGAATTCGCCGCAAAATGAATGACACCTTTAATGACTTCTTTTTTAAAAACAGTGTCTAAAAATGCTTTGTCACGAATATCGCCCTTATAAAATTTCGCTTTAGGATGCAGTGCTTCCTTGTGACCCGTTTGCAGATTATCGACAACCACAACATCTTCCCCGGCATCAATCAGCTGATAAACGGCGTGTGAGCCGATATAACCTGCTCCGCCTAATACTAAAATAGACATAAACTACCCCTTCCCGTCCTGAACGTGACTTTAACTTCTTTTATTTTCCACCTTATACACATGCTTGACAAGCCTTATTCGGCAACCCTCTTGAATTGAATCGCCACTGTTGTTTTTAGAGCACGCTCAAGATGCTTTTTATGCCTTTGCGCAGCCTGTTCTTCAAAATAAGCATCATCATGATAATATGCGATAATTTGAAGCTGCTTCTTCTTCGTCATTTTGACGGCCAAACGATCAACAACATGCAACTTTGTACGATCAAAATCATGCGCGAGCCGTAGTACAGCACCTAATGTCTCATACAACTTCATTTCATCCTTAGCCAGCAGCTTCTGGAACGGTTTGGCGAAGTCAGCAAGATTCGCACGATTTTTAAATGAAGCAACAAGAGCTACCGCCAGTCGGTCGTGATGACTGATCCCGTTAATGTTAATATTCGTCAATAGGTAAAAGGTTTGCGCGCTGCTCGATTCATTATTCACAAACTCGCCAAGGTACGCAAGGTCGGCGCTATGAGAAAGCACCCAGGCAATGCGTTTTTCCGAGCCTTTTCCCTTTAACAATTCAAGTATACCGTCAAGCACTTGAAAGGCCAACTTCTTCACATATGCGGTATGATGGCTGTCCAAATTAAAATTATGCCGCATCTGTCTCATGCTTTCATTCAAAACATAGGGAATACGCGTTTCATCTCTCTGCCGAAGCATCCATTCATAAAAGGCGCCTTCACGGAGACCTTCACCGCTCAACATGAATGTCTCCCCATGATTCATTTTGACAAGCAAATTGATGACTGCCGAAGCCGGTAAAATAATGTCGGACCTGTCTTTGGAAAGCCCGTCCATACTTTCTCGTTCCTCAATGGTCATGGATGCCAATTTTTTCGTCAAATTGTTCAGCCGCTCGCGGGGAATCGTATATTGATGAAGACCGACCATTGGATAATGTTCCTGAATTTGGTCGATACGTGCCAGATTACGGGCAGTTCCGCCTATACCGATAATCGGGAGTTCATTGCCGCACAACCAATCGAGCGAGACGAATTCCTTTTTGACATAGGCCTCTAGCCGTTCCATTTTATTCGGATCGCCGTTTTTATAAAAGGTTTGATAAAGCGTCACAGCTCCAAACGGAAAAGAATGCGAGCGGACCAGCTGACGCCCTTTGAACATCGTGACTTCAGTGCTCCCGCCCCCAATATCGATTGAGATGCCGTCATCGACATAAGTCGAATTAACAATTGCGAAATAGCCGTAATACGCTTCCTTTAATCCGGAGAGAAGCCGAACCTTCACCCCTGTTTCATCCAAAACACGTTTCAATACTGCGTCCCGATTTTCCGCTTTGCGCATAGCGGCTGTGGCAAAAGCGTCGACCATGCACACATCCCGTTCACGCTCAATGATGGATCGGAATCGTTTCAGAACTGAGAGAAGAACAGAAATTCCCTCTTTACTCAAATGATCATTATCATCTATGTAGTTACTCAATCTCGCTACCGCTTTAAAATTTATAAGTTCTTTAAAAAAATAGTCACGATCAATGCCAATGATCACAAGTCGGATCGAGTTCGAACCTATATCAATCATCGCATGTTTCTGCACAATCTCCAACATATTCTCCCCCTGCCCATTTTGCCCGGAGAGCACGAATTTCGTCAGCTCTTAAATTAACAGTTTGATTAAGCACTGCTCATCTAAAAGTATAGCCTAAAAAGTGAAGCTGTGACATGAAAATACTCGTTATGCAGAACTATTGATAGCCGGCTCAATCATTTTTCGGTTCTGAGATATCCGGAAACTCCTCGACGACTTTGACCCCATTCATCTTCAAATGACTCTCAATTGATTTTGTCATTTGCTTCAACACGGCAATACGCGCGTACCATTTGTTATTAGCAGGGATTATATGCCAAGCGGCAGCGGCTGTATTGGTTTTCTTGAACATTTCTTCAGCAGCTATGACATAGTCATCCCACTTCTCACGGTTTCGCCAGTCTTCATCCGTAATTTTCCACTTTTTCAACGGGTCTGACTCTCGACTTTTGAAGCGTTTGTATTGTTCTTCTTTACTAATATGGAGCCAGAACTTATCAATCATGTAACGGTCGTCGGTCAGCTCTTTTTCAAAATTATTTATTTCTTGGAACGCCCGTTTCCACTCGTTCGGCTCCGCCAATTTTTCCACGCGTTCAACGAGTACCCGCCCATACCAGGAGCGGTCAAAAATCGCGATCTGTCCATATTGGGGAATTTTCCGCCAGAAACGCTGCATATAGTGATAACGCTTCTCATGAGGTGCCGGTGCAGCTATCGGCCAGACACGAACGCCCCTTGGATCAAGGTTAGCTACCGCTCGTTTAATCGCCCCTCCTTTTCCGGCCGCATCCCATCCCTCAAAAACAAACAGAACACCTAGTTTATGCTCAAGAAGCAAGTGCTGCATTGATAACAGCTTCAATTGGTACTTCGCCAGCTTTCTCTCGTATACCTCCTTATGCTTTATACCTTGTTGCAGATCCACTTTAGCTAATTTTTCTTCGTCCATTTTTAACCTTCCTCTCATTTTTTCGATAACTTTAAGATATGGCTTTCGCGACATGACTATCCAAAATCATACCGTATTAGCCACATCAATTCATAATCTGATGAGGCATAATTATTTGAATTACGCTCACACTATCTCATGGCGGCAACGCCAAAATCCAAAAGAGGGCTGTGGTTATTGTGGGACATAAAGATGAAAAATTCAGTAAGTCGGAAAATCAATTTAACGAAGAGTTTGCCGAACCACTTGACGAACATTCTGTAGAAGAAAGAGAACGCGCGCAGCGCACAGGTGACAACGCAACTTCAAAAAATTACAGCGAATGTCACAGTCACAGCAAAGAACAGAACCATAATAACAATCGTTAAGCCCCTAATGAAAAGAACGGAGACCGTTTTAATGCGGTTTCCGTTCTTTTTTGTTTATTAATTTTTAAATGAGTGAATCGGAGCCGGAATCCGACCGCCTCTATTAATAAAATCGGTGGAGGAGTTGTGATTGAAATCCATGACCGGAGCGTAGCCAAGCAAACCGCCGAATTCGACCGTATCTCCGACGGATTTACCGGGAGCTGGAATCACGCGGACCGCTGTCGTCTTATTATTAATGACACCAATTGCCGCTTCATCAGCGATCATCGCAGAAATGGTTTCTGCAGGTGTATCTCCGGGAATCGCAATCATGTCGAGACCTACGGAGCAAACCGCAGTCATCGCCTCTAATTTTTCCAGATTCAACGCGCCCTTCTCAACCGCGTGGATCATTCCAGCGTCTTCGGATACCGGAATGAACGCCCCACTCAAGCCGCCGACATGGCTGCAGGCCATTACGCCGCCCTTCTTGACAGCGTCATTGAGCATCGCCAACGCGGCGGTTGTACCATGCGTACCCACAGATTCGAGTCCTATTTCTTCAAGAATATGGGCGACAGAATCACCAATCGCCGGCGTTGGCGCTAGGGACAAGTCAACGATACCGAAAGGAACACCGAGCCGAGTTGATGCCTCGTGACCAACGAGTTGGCCCATACGCGTAATTTTAAAGGCAATCTTTTTAATTGTGTCCGATACAACATCGAACGGCTCGCCTTTTACCTTTTCAAGCGCCCTCTTCACAACACCCGGACCACTCACACCGACATTAAGGACGCAGTCTTCTTCGCCGACACCGTGAAAAGCGCCAGCCATGAAGGGGTTATCCTCAACGGCATTCGCAAAGATGACTAATTTGGCGCAGCCTAACCCTTGCCTATCTGCGGTTCGTTCCGCCGTTTCTTTAACAATACCGCCCAGTTGCTTAACTGCATCCATATTAATCCCGGAACGTGTGGAACCGACATTGACTGATGAACAAACAAAATCGGTTGTCGCAAGTGCTTCCGGTATCGAACGGATCAGCTTGTGGTCAGCAGCCGTATACCCTTTTTGGACCAGCGCGCTGAACCCTCCAACGAAATTAACTCCGGTTGTTTTCGCAGCCTTGTCCAAGGTTTGCGCAAAAGCAACATAGCTTTCATCCTGCGACGCTCCTGCCACAAGCGCGATTGGTGTAACGGAAATTCGTTTATTAATAATTGGAATACCAAATTCATCTGAGATAGCTTCCCCGGTTTTCACCAGGTTTTCAGCTAGACGTGTGATTTTATCATAGATCTTCGCACGCGCCTTCTCTCCATCGCTGTCAATACAATCCAAAAGTGAAATGCCCATTGTAATTGTTCGGATATCTAATTTTTCTTCCTCAATCATCCGAATCGTTTCTAATATTTGTGTTGTTTCCATGTTTTTTCTTTTTCCTCCAACTTATAAGCTATGCATGGATGTAAAGATTTCTTCACGCTGAATTTTAATCTGAACACCAAGATCTGTGCCTTTATCAGCTAGAGACTTTTTAATTTCTCCAAAGCTGTCTGAAACAGCCGATAAGTCAAGAATCATCATCATGGTGAAATAACCGTTCATGATGGTTTGAGAAACATCAAGAATATTTACGTCAAGCTCAGCCAGCTTGCTGCTGACACCTGCAATAATACCGACATTATCCTTGCCAATTACTGTTAAAATCGCCTTCACTTGTTCCACTCCCTGTTTGTCATTTACCTACATTCATTTTTGGTTCATTAGTCAAAATGGGGTACTGTCCTAATTAATTTTTCAGACAGCTCCTTATTGCCATTATCTCAAGAAAATTTTATGATGCAAGTGAATCTGAAACATTGACAAAAAGAAGCCATTCTTATAAGATGAATTATGGTTTTAAAGCGCTTTTGCGGGTGTAGTTTAATGGTAAAATTAGAGCTTCCCAAGCTCTCGTCGTGGGTTCGATTCCCATCACCCGCTTTACAATCAAAAAATTTTCAGGAGCGGATTTCCGCTCTTTTTTAGTTGCGTAAGACTTTAACCAGATGCAAAGAATCAGCTAATTAGATGCTGGTCACTTTACCGAACTTACTCAAATGCTCAATTCGATTGTAATCAATAATCTTCCACGAATCGCCGGCTGTCTCGATATGACTGATGCATGTGTTGAAAAGCTTGGTCTTTCCCGTTCCAATTTTCCCATTTGACAGGATTGCCAGAATAACATTGATTAGACCTCCATGCGCGACGAGCAGGATCGTCTGATTGGGAAAGCACGCTCTCATCGTTGAAAGGCCGTGAACGACACGCTTTTTGACAAAGTCAATGGGCTCCATATCCGGAATGTTTCCATCCGGGAACTGTTCATCACGCTCCGGGATTGTCATGCCGGACGCCTTACCGTACGCTTTTTCAATGAAGTCTGCGTTTTCTATTAAAGGCAAATTTCCAATATAGTTGTTCACGATCTCCGCTGTCTGCTTTGCGCGAAGCAGTGGGCTGGTCACAACAGCGGAAAACCTCGAGGATTCCAGAAATTCTCCAACCATTTCAGCTTGTTGTCTTCCCCGCTCATTCAGCGGTATATCTTCGCGTCCCTGCAGTTTCCCGATCGCATTCCAATCGGTCTCTCCATGCCTGACCAGGCAAATTGTCGTCATGATCAATCCTCCAACTGTTCTTTCTGGTACTTAAAGCCCGCTTATCACAGGCTCCAAGTAATCTTATCTCCTATTATATCGGAAAATTATTTCTTATGTAGTGCCAAGTTTTCCAATTAATCCGCTTCATTAAGCTGAGCGGCTATCCTTATCACTAATCAAGGCGCAACCCAGTGTGAAAAAGAACCGTTACCAATTAATCGGAAACAGTTCTTTTCTTAGACCACGCAAGCAATACGTGGATAAGTATATGAAAAAATTTTTCTCTACCTTTGCCCTTTTATATACGGAACACCATCCGCTTTTGGGGCTTCTGCACGGCCGACAAATCCGGTGAGTACAATCAATGTCAGTACATATGGCGCGGTCAGCATAATGACCGAAGGCAAGCGATCCAAATACGGAATCTGCTGACTCGTAATACTGAGTGCTTGGGCAAACCCGAAAAACAATGATGCGCCCATGGCGCCAATTGGATGCCATTTACCAAAGACAAGTGCGGCAAGCGCGAGAAAACCTTGTCCGGCAATCGTCGTCACACTGTAGTTGGATGTAATTGTTACCAGATATACGGCCCCGCCGATTCCTCCGAACACACCGCTTAGAGCAACACCTATGTAGCGCATCTTGCTGACATTAATGCCAAGCGTGTCCGCGGCAGCCGGATGCTCACCCACCGAACGAAGGCGTAATCCAAATGGCGTTTTGAAAATAATAAACCAGACAAACACAGAGACAAGAATGGCAAAGTATGATGTATACGTCACTTGCTGAAAAAAGATCGGTCCTATAAAGGGAATCTTGCTTAATCCAGGAATGCTGATTTTATCAATATTATGCGAAATATAAGGGGTCTGCCCTTTTCCATCATAAATCATTTTCACAAGAAAAATGGTTAAACCTGCTGCAAGAAAATTTAACGCCACACCACTGACTGTTTGATCTGCCCGGAAAGAAATCGAGACCACTGCGTGAATCAACGAGAAAATTCCCCCTGCAACAGCCGCAATTAAAATGGCAATCCAAGGAGAAGCGTCACCAAGTCCCGCGTGTTCCAGCCCTAGGGTAGAAATAGCTGCCGTAAAGGCACCGACTGCCATCAATCCTTCCAGTCCGATGTTGACAACTCCCGAACGCTCAGAGAAAACACCGCCCAATGATGTAAAAATCAACGGGGCAGCGGTAAGCAGTGTCGAAGGAATAATAATCGTCAATACTTCAAAAAGGCTCATTATTTATGCCCCTTTCTCGATAGGCGGCCGAGCGCCCACTTAATCACATACCCGGAGCCGACAAAGAAAATAATCAGAGCAATGATGATCTGAATTAATTCAACCGGGACTCCCGCTATCGATTGCATCGTCAAGCCGCCGGTTTGCAATCCGGCGAACAGCGCACCGGAAAGCAATACGCCAACCGGTGTGTTTAAGCCGAGCAATGCAACAGCAATACCATTGAAACCAATCCCGGTAAATGCAGAATTAATCGTCATATACTGATAAGTGCCCAGTCCTTCCATCGCACCGCCTAGACCAGCAAAGACACCGGAAATTGTCAGCGACAGAATAATGTTCCGACTAACATTCATTCCTGCATATTTCGACGCATCAGGGCTGAAGCCGACAGCACGGAGCTCATAGCCCTTTGGCGTTTTCCATAAAATGAACCACATCGCCAGCACTGCGATAATCGCCACGATAAAGCCCCAATGAAGCCTGGATCCTTGAGTCAAGTCAGCAAGGAATGGCGAAGCCAATGATGCCGCGTGCGGTATCGTCGGCGTACGTTCTCCTTCGCTATAAAGAAAGTTCTTTATGATATAGGCCGTCAAATAGAGAGCAATATAATTCATCATAATCGTTGAAATGACTTCATGCACTTTAAATTTTGCTTTAAGAAGGCCGGGGATATAACCCCATAATGCACCCGCTGCCCCGCCGGCGAGAATAGAGAGCGGAAGCAGAACCACTTTTGGAAGGTGACCGAAAATGATGGCGCAGGCCACAGAGGCCAGCCAGCCGGCCATCAGCTGACCTTCCACACCAATATTGAAAAGACCGGTGCGGAAGGCAAATGCAACAGCGAGTCCTGCAAGTACAAGCGGGATCATCGCCCGGATCGTTTCACCACCATAATAGGGCTGAAGGAAAATGGATTCCACAATGGATTGATAAGCCAGCAGCGGATTGTAACCAATGATGAGCATGATGATCGCCCCGCAGAGCAGGCCAAGTACTACGGAAACAACAGGGATCAACAGATTGATCCAATCGACTTTTTTCAAAAGTCTGTTCATGACTCTGCGCCTCCTTTCTTACGACCGGCCATAAGCAAGCCAAGTTCGTTCTCATCCGTTTCTTTCGGATTCACGATATCAATGATGTTCCCCTCATAGATCACAGCAATTCGGTCACTTAAATGAAGAATTTCGTCCAACTCAAAAGAAACAAGCAGAACTGCTTTCCCCTTCTTCTTTTCATCGATCAATTTGCCATGAATAAACTCGATCGCTCCAATATCCAGTCCTCGTGTCGGCTGTGCCGCAATCAAGAGTTGCGGACTTCGATCCACTTCTCGAGCGACAATAACCTTTTGCTGATTGCCTCCTGAAAGTGAGCGTGCAAGCGTTTTTTCACTTGGAGTGCGGATATCAAACTCTTGAATCAGTTGTTCCGCTTTTTTGGTAATCACTTTGTTCTTTAAAACGCCGGATTTAGCATAAGGCTTTTTATAGTAGGTTTGGAGTACCATGTTCTCGCCAATCGTGAAATCCAACACCAAGCCATGTTTCTGCCGATCTTCCGGTATATAGCCCAAGCCTGCCTCTACAATTTTTCTTGTTTTTTGATTCGTAATATCTTGACCGTTGAGTTTGATTGTTCCATCTTTAACTTTGCGCAGACCGGCGATTGCTTCAATCAGCTCCGTTTGCCCGTTTCCATCCACACCCGCGATACCGAGAATCTCTCCGCCATGTACCGACAGGTGTAAATCCTTGATCACATTAACCTTGCGAGAATCCAGCACATTAAGATGCTCAATTTCCAATACCTTTTCCTTAGGATCGTATGGCGCGTCATTGACTTGGACATGAATTTTACGTCCAACCATCATACTGGCTAAATCACTTGGATTCGTCTCGGAAATCGACATTGTATCTATATTTTTCCCGCGTCTGATGACGGTGCAGCGATCACACGCCTCAAAGATTTCTTTCAACTTATGCGTGATCAATATAATTGACTTGCCTTCCGATACCAAGCGTTTCATGATCACGATCAATTCTTTAATTTCAATCGGAGTCAGCACAGCTGTCGGTTCATCGAAAATCAGTATATCTGAGCCTCTGTAGAGTGTCTTTAATATCTCCACACGCTGCTGCATCCCTACTGTAATATCCTCGACCTTTTGATAAGGATCAACATCCAGTCCGTACTTTTCGGAAAGTTCCTTAACAATTTTGACTGCTTTCGCCATATCCAGCAAGCCATGCTTTTTTGGTTCTCTTCCCAAGATAATATTTTCAGCAACAGTAAACTTGTCGATCAGCATAAAATGCTGATGCACCATGCCTATGCCGAGCCGAGTTGCGTCGTTGGGATCATTGATGACTGCCTTTTTCCCATGAACATATAGTTCTCCCTGATCAGGCTGATAGAGACCAAAAAGGATATTCATCAACGTTGATTTTCCGGCTCCGTTTTCGCCGAACAACGCGTGAATTTCTCCCTCTTCTACCTGAAGGGTAATGTTGTCATTAGCCACTATACCGGGAAATTCTTTCCTAATATGTCTCATTTCAATTGCATAGGACATGCCTTCAGTCTCCCATCTCTGAATATGTAAAAAAATTTGTTCTTATCACTATGTCAAAACTTGTTTTTTGCTTAATTATAATAGATGGATGAGACAGAATTCCGCCTCATCCATCAGCAAATATTAATAATTACTTCAAATTAGCAAGATATTCCTTTAATTCCTTGTCCGTTGTTGGAACATTGATCGAACCATCAATGATCTTACCTTTATAGTCATTTACAGCGTCCAAAGCTTTCTTCGATACGTTTTCAGTTGTTGGTGCAATACCTACACCATTTTGTTCAAGTCCGAATTCAAGTACTTTTCCGCCTGGAAATTTGCCTGCTTTTGTTTGCTTTGTTACATCATAAATTGCTTTATCCACACGTTTCACCATGGAAGTAAGTGTTACGTTTTCCGGCAGTCCTTGATCATGTTGATCTTTATCAACACCGATGACCCATACCTTCTTGCCATTCTTGGTGCGATTCTTCGCTTCCGTAAATACACCATTGCCCGTGTTGCCGGCAGATGCATAAATAATGTCTGCGCCTTTTGTATAAATTGTTTGAGCGATTGCGCGTCCTTTATCCGGTGCATCGAAAGCACCAGCATATTGAGCATAGACTTCCGCTTTCGGATTCACAGTTTTTACACCGGCTTTAAAGCCGTTTTCGAACTTCTTGATCAGTGCTGAGTTAATACCGCCGATAAAGCCGACTTTATTTGTTTTCGTTGTCAAACCTGCAACGACACCGACCAAGAACGATCCTTGTTGTTCTTTAAACGTAATGCTGGCTACATTTTTCAAAGGTTTATTGTTCTTATCAACAGCAACGGCATCAACAATACCAAGTTTCGCCTTCGGATTCTGTTCAGCGATCTTCTGAACGTCACTCTGCATCAGGAATCCAATGCCATAAACCACGTTAAAGTTCTGGTGAACCATCGTATTCAAGTTCGGTGAATAATCCGAAGCTTGAGTTGACTGCAAATACTTAACGCCTGTCCCTGTTTTCAGGTCGTTGTCTTTAGCAAAATCTTTCAAACCTTCCCAAGCAGACTGGTTGAAGGATTTGTCATCAACACCGCCTGTGTCCGTAACCATACCGGCTTTAAACGCACTTTTCTTTGTCGCGCTGTCACCGCTCGATTTGCCATTGCCGCATCCAGCAAGAACAGATGCCATGACAACAACGAAAGCTACGAGCACTGCTATTCTCTTTTTAAACACTTGAAATCCCCCCGTTAAATCTTTTTAATTAAACTCACAGACTTTACTATAGCTTATCTCAGTCCAAAAGGAAACCAATAAATAGCGAAAAAGCGAAAATTTAGTAGAACAACGGAATAATCGTTCGGTTTTTATTATTTATCCCTATCGAAATTCTTTAATTCATGCGTATTTCACATGAATCGCTGCTCTTCACCTGCTTTTTCCTTTCCATAATATAGTATCTCTCAACTATTTTAGTTCTTATGCAAAAAAAAGGGTGGTTATTGTCATATTATCTGACAGAGACCATGCCAGTCATATGATTACAGTACACAGAGTACTTTTGTTATAATGAAGCCAAAAGGGTTCTGAGGAGGTTTCTATTTATGGATCGGCTTTTATTCATCGAAACAGGATTTGGTATTGACGTTCACGGTCAAGATGTGACAACTGCTGCTGTCCGTGCCGTTCGCGATGCGATTCACCGCAATTCTATGCCGGGCATCACGCACTTTCTGCCGGAAAATGATCTGAATAACATGAAAGTGACCATTCGTCTCGCCGTTCCTATGGATAAAGAATCCCTGGACTTTGAAAAAGTGAAAGCCGAGATTCCCTATGGTACGGTTCACATTGTCGTTATGGACGGAGGTATGGCTGCTCCAAGCGGAATCGTACTTAAAGAAAAAAATGATAAAAACGATTTAATGTACATTGTTAACGCTTCGGTAGAAGTGGGCTGCTAAAGAGGAAAAGAGGCCGGTAAGCGCATCTATATCTTGCTTCCATTGGCCTCTTTTCTCTTCTTATTCCTTGTATCGATCATAGAGCTTTTGACGATGCGCGTTCACCACATCATCCAAACTTAACTGATACAGATCGGCGAGAATCGCTAAATTTGAGAGCACATCGCCAATTTCTTCAGATAAATTCTGCTTGATCTCAGCCTTTGTTTCGGCAGACTCACCCGGATGATCACGCCCTATTTCATAGGCGCGAACCGCGCGCGACACCTCTCCTATCTCTTCCATTAAAAAACCAACGCGTATATATGGAGGAAGATCCTTCCAACCACGCTTTTCATAAAATCGTTTCTCCCATTCCTGTACTTCTTTCAGATACATGTAGTATTGCTCCCTTTGCGAATGATTTTCCAGCACTTTTCATGAGTTGATTATAGCACGTGCGTTCGCTAAACGATAATCATTAACTGAAACCTGCACTAAAGAATCGGAAATACTTTTACAGAAATGACAGGGCAAAACTAAGGTGCAACTGATCGTTGCAATCAAGCATCTATATAGATCTTTACTTGATCGACATCCAAGACTAGACTACAAACTACCTAATGCGGAAAGGAGCATCATTATGGATTTAGGAAGCAGGATCAAGGAAGCGCGTGAACGATTAAATCTTTCACAAGATGAGCTTGCCGAAAAAATGGATATTTCTCGGCAAGCCATTTCAAAATGGGAAACAGGAAAAAGCTATCCCGACATTGAGAAAATTTTGAAGCTCTCAGACATCTTTAATCTGTCTCTCGATGAGTTGGTCAAAGGCGATAAAACGTTTCAGGAAAATTTGATTAAGGAAGGCAGGATGACTATGTCAGGCTTAACAATTTTAGGCTATGTACTTGTTGCGCTGGGCATCATTGTAAGTATTTGGGGAACAGCTCAATTTCCGCTTAACTTGATGAATACCGAATTCATGTCTTATTTAGTTGGAGGATTGGTCTTAATAACTGCCGGTTTAGCAATCATTCACGGCGTCCCGACTTGGCTCTTATTAAGCGCATTAGTTCTGACAGCAGCTGCAACCATTGTTTACATGATCGGTATGCAAATGGAACTCTTTGTGCTGCTGTCAGGAATCGTTGTCATTTTGGGGCTTGGACTGTGGCTGATAACCCTGATTTTTAAAAGATAGCTCTTAAGTAATGACTTACTTTAACCATCGTGTTCATTAAACAACAATCGACCCGTTTCCAACCGTTTTCGGATAAGACCGAGCAGCAGGGGTAAATTAAGATAAAATGATAGACCCCAATGATTTCCTGAACAATGAGAAAGAATGTTTCCTACAAGTGTATTTACACTTGTAAAGTTTGTCATTATAATGGGGACAGATTTGAATAATAAAAGATGAACACGCTCTGTTTCATAAACACTAAGAGCCGCACTCATTTAATAGGAGGATATTATGTCACTCACGAATCATCCCTCGGAAAAAAAGTTGCTTGGCGTCGCCGGTCTTGCCTGGTTGTTTGACGCGATGGACGTCGGTATGCTGTCATTCATCATCGCAGCTTTGGCAGCTGATTGGAAATTAGATTCGGTTCAAATGGGCTGGATCGGCAGCATCAGTTCAATCGGCATGGCTGTCGGTGCGCTTATTTTCGGATTAATGGCCGATCGAATCGGACGAAAAAATGTGCTTATTTTAACCCTGCTTTTGTTCTCTGTCGGTGCCGGTCTGTCAGCACTGGCTACAGGAATCACCGTTTTTCTTGTACTGCGTTTCTTCATCGGCATGGGCCTTGGCGGTGAATTGCCTGTCGCTTCAACCCTTGTTTCCGAAAGTGTAGCCAAGGAAAAGCGCGGACGCATTGTCGTCTTGCTCGAAAGCTTCTGGGCGGGCGGCTGGATTATCGCGGCACTGATCGCTTATTTTATTATTCCGCCTTTCGGATGGCGTATTGCTTTACTAATCGGGGCACTTCCGGCTTTCTATGCTATTTATCTTCGCTGGAATATCCATGATTCGGCAAACTATGTCGCGAAGAATCTGCAGGATAAACCCTCTGTGCTGCAAAACATCGTTGAGGTCTGGTCGAAGAAATATGTTCGTCAAACCGTGATGCTTTGGATCCTCTGGTTCTGCGTCGTGTTCTCATACTACGGCATGTTTCTCTGGCTTCCCGGCGTCGTCGCTCTTAAAGGATTCAGTATGGTTAAAAGCTTCGGTTACGTACTGATCATGACACTTGCGCAGCTTCCAGGCTATTTCACTGCCGCATGGCTGATTGAAAAATGGGGACGCAAGTGGGTGCTGATGGTCTACTTGCTGGGCACTGCGGTATTCGCTTATTTCTTCGGCTACGCGACGACACTGCCGGTTATTCTGACCTCTGGCATTCTGCTTTCATTCTTTAACCTCGGTGCATGGGGCGCACTGTACGCCTATTCACCGGAACAGTATCCGGCAGTTATTCGGGGCACCGGCACCGGCATGGCGGCAGCTTTTGGACGAATCGGCGGCATTTTCGGACCGCTTCTCGTCGGCTATTTGCTCGTGCAAAAGGTATCCATCGGCGGCATCTTCACGATCTTCTGCATTTCCATTATTGTCGCTATTTTAGCTGTGCTCTTCCTCGGTAAAGAGACGAAGAACAAAGAATTGGCTTAAAGAAAAACTTTTTAGTAGTAAAGAGGCTTCCCACACATGTTGGGAAGCCTTTTTGATTAGTTAAGAAAGTATAAAAAAATTAAAGACTCAAGGAAACGAGTGTAAGTTCGACTAAGTCTTTGTCTTTGCCGGAGACTTGGCAAAGCCAAGTTTTCTAATAAGTAAAAAAAGTAAAGCGTTTTGACTTGCCGGTACGACGATAAGGTCATAAGATTCGATTGGGCGATCAGATAAGCGTCCAATCTGAGAAATAAACGGAAAAATTCCGCTTATCGCATCGAAAAACGTGAAAATGGAGGGTTTTTCTGTGAATAAGCGGAAAAATTACCCTTATGTACCTGTGAAACAAGCGCCAGGATACAAGTAACCGGAAAATCTCCGCTTATTTTACTCCGGCCGCGTTACTTAATTAAGGACCAAAATGATTTATGAAACAGAAATGTCTGTTCACGCACAAGGTTGATGATTCAAACCGGTATTTGGAGCAAAGGAGCTTTCGTATGCAAGGAACCTTCGCTAACAATAGAAGAACTTTCGCTAATTACGCATACGTCCTGTATGCAACGCGAAAGTCACCGCATCATGCGGAAGTAAGGACCGGGCTGTGCCCGGTTTTTCTAATTAGTTACGACTGACCTGATAAATCTTTTCCAGCCATTTCTTTCTTTTCTGCTCACTGCTCGTTCGCACACCGGAAAAAACAAACCGGCGCACCGGCCGAATTCCGCAAAATATCCTGCCAAGTTGGAACTTAATCAGGGAAACTTGGCATTTAATCCGGGATAAATCCTGGACTATCCCGGAAAACTGCGGTCTTATCCGGAGATGGACGCCGTGCTCGAGCTTTATCCCGCCAAGTTGGGACTTAATCTTGTAATTTTCGCGCATCGTGTTGTTGCGCATCTCACGTCTACTGTTCAGGAGTAGGCATGCTGCATGAAAGCAGAATCTCCTGTCAATTCTTTCAATAAAAAAACCATTGGCCTAATCTTATTAGCCAATGGTTTTTCGTTTACTGTTTATTTTTTCATCCCATAAACGCTGCACCAATAATGAGTGCACCGGCGATAACGAATGCCGGGTGAATCCGGAAGCGCTGCATTAGAATAAAGCTTGCCGCGGCGATCAGGACCATCGGTAGCCATCCTGACGATTGCAAAGAAGTCGCAAAGAAATTGTAGGCCATCATACCAAGCATGACTACGATAATCGGACGAATCAATAAAGTCAGCCACTTGACCTTTGGCGAATCTTTGAATCGCTCGAGCAGATGCAAAAGCGCAATAAGTAGAATAAGTGAAGGTGCAACGGTCGCAACCATTGCAACTACCGATCCGGCAATGCCCGCCACATCATAGCCGATATAGCCGGCCATTTTGGTAGCGATCGGCCCGGGCAGAGCATTTCCGAATGCTAAGATATTGCTGAATTCCGATACCGACATCCAGTGATAGTGGCCGACGACCTCATTTTCTACAAGTGGAATCGATGCGGGACCACCGCCGTAGCCAAGAATAGCCGGAATAAAAAACGCCAGAAATAATTGCCACAGAATCATTTGTGCTCACCCGCCTTTTTGGCAGGCTTAAGCAGAACAAGCAGCAAAGTCAACGCGATCAGAATTGCCGGGTGAACGTGCAGTACTTCCATCAATACAAAGCTCAATCCGACCAGAATCAAACTGATTGCCCATCCCAAACCCTTTTTAGCATTCTTCATAAAGCTCCAAGTCAGCTGAGCCATCAATACACCGACCACCGGCAGAACCGCCTGCGTCATCCCGCGCACCCACCGCTGGTCTTGGAATCGGGCGAGCATTCCGAGCAGCGCGATCATTAAAACAACGGTAGGCAGAACCACTGCCGCAAGTGCGACCAGCAAACCTGTGAGTCCCTTCACGCGCCAGCCGACATATCCGGCGAGCTTCGTATTAATCGGTCCGGGCAGAGCGTTTGACAGAGCCACTAAATCGCCGAATTCTTCAAGACTCATCCATTGATATTTTTTGACCACCTCAGCCTCTATGAGCGGGATTCCGGATGGACCACCGCCAAAGCTGACAATCCCTGAGCGGAAAAAAGCGACAAATAAATCCCAATGAATTGCTAAAGAAGATTTCTGAATCGACTTGTTTTCACCTTCCTGAGTCATCCGATCAAACTCCTATCTTATCCATTCTTTCTTCCTATATTGGAAGATCAATGTGTGTTCCTATTACCAGGCGGAAATGATGCCATCCGCCCGTGATTCTGTTCCACCTGCTAAAGTTCCGGTTTTCGCGTCGCGCCAAATAATTTGTCCGCGCCCAAAGGAACCGGTGTCTAGGGCGATGCGAATGTCATGTCCGCGCCGTGCTAATGCTTGCGCCAACGCATTTGGAAACTCAGGTTCAACCATTACCGTCTTGTTTTCAATCCATTGCCATCTCGGTGCGTCAAGCGCGGCTTGCGGATGCAGGTGCTCGTCAATTAATCGGCTCACAACCTGCAGATGGCCTTGAGGCTGCATATAACCGCCCATAACACCAAACGGCCCGATCGGTTGTCCGTTCTGCGTTAGAAAGCCCGGAATTATGGTGTGATATGTTTTCTTTCCAGGTGCGAGGCTGTTTGCGTCCTTTGGATTCAGAGAGAAGGTGTAGCCGCGATTCTGCATTGAGATTCCTGTGCCCGGAATCACGATCCCCGACCCGAATCCCATGAAGTTGCTTTGAATGAAAGAAACCATATTCCCTTCATCATCAGCGGTTGCCAAATAGACAGTTCCGCCTTTTGGCAGCCTGCCCGGCTCCGGAGTAATCGCCAACCGTCCAATTTGTTTTGCCCGCAATGCAGCGTACTGTTCTGAAAGCAGCTGCTTCGTTTCATCACCCATGTCGCGCGGATCCGTAATATAGGATTTGCCATCGGAAAAAGCAAGCTTTATCGCTTCAATTTGCTTATGATATGTATCAATCAAATCCTCGCTCTTCAAATCGAACTGCTTCAAAATAGTCAAGCCAAGTAAAGCAACCAGCCCTTGCCCGTTCGGAGGAATCTCCCACACGTCATAACCGCGGTAATTAACTGAAATAGGATCAACCCATTGCGGACGATACTGTTCAAGGTCGCTTTTACGGATAAATCCTCCATGTGCGCGTGAAAAAGTATCAATTTGATCCGCCAATTCACCTTGATAAAAGGCTTCAGAATTTGATGCGGCAATAGCTCGCAGACTGCGCGCGTGATCTGGGGAACGCCAAATTTCGCCCGCTTCAGGTGCTCGATCATCGGGGGCAAAGACATCGAACCATGGCGCATACATAGGATCGTGAAAAGTTTGCTTATATTCATCAAAGGCATGTCGCCAATTTTTGGCGACAACAGGCGAAACAGGAAATCCTTGCTCCGCATACTCAATGGCCGGACGAAGTACATCCTTTAAAGGGAGACGTCCAAACTTGCGTGAACACTCTGCCCACGCGGCGGGCGCACCGGGAACCATCACCGGCTCTAAACCGTGTGCAGGTATCGCATCAAAACCGCGTGCGTGAATCGCTTCAATGGAAATGCCCTGCGGAGCGACCCCACTGGCATTCAGTCCGTGAAGCTTTCCCTTTGTCCAAATAATCGCAAAAGCATCACTGCCGATTCCGTTGGAAGTGGGTTCAACTACCGTCAGACAAGCCGCTGTGGCAATGGCGGCGTCGATCGCGTTGCCGCCGTCTTTCAAAATATCGAGACCCGCTTGAGCTGCCAATGGCTGCGCGGTTGCCACCATTCCCCTTTTTGCGAAAACCGAATTTCTCGACTGGGGAAATGGATTAAAGTGATAATCAAACATGTGTCACGCCTCTTTTTCAGTGGAGTATGTTCTTTCATTCTACCCCAGCCATGTTAACCCTGTATATGCGGCACGTGATGATTTTCCTTTTTTATCAACCAATTGACGATGCTTATGTTCACTTTGCACAATAGCAAAAAGCGGTGCCTGTAGAGGCACCGCTTTCAATCAATTTTTATTTCAGTTGTCCGTGTCAAGAGAGCTTTTGTCAATTGATGACCCTTTGGTTGAATCGCTTTGTGATTTTGTGTTCGATTTACTTTGGTCCTTTGACTTTCCGCTGTCCTGTTTCGGTGTTTCTGTGCTGCCTTGATCTTTTACCTTTTCAGAGGCTGACGGATTTGTGGTTGTTAACTGCGCGCCAACTGAAACGGCCTTCACATCTGAAGCACTCTTATTCATATAGTTTTCCGGGCTGACCGGAATATTATTTTTGCGAATCTCGAAATGCAGATGAACACCCATCGCTTTGTTCAACGCTTCTGTTCCTGCGGTTCCGATTTTCTCTCCTTGAGCAACCTCTTGTCCCTTAGCGACATCTACAGATCCGAGACTTTGATACATTGTTTCAACACCGTCTTTGTGTTTCAGTGTGACTTTGTAACCCAAAGTGTCGTCCTTCGTTGCTTCTGTAACTTTTCCACCCATCGCCGCTGTAACTGTAAACGGTTTTTCATCATTCGCGCCAATGTTGATGCCCGTATTTTGGACGTATGAATTGTTATAGTTTACGAGAGCGGCTTGCTGTTCTGCTTCAGTTCCTTTGACGTCATAGAATGGCTGGATCGTTGTTGTGTCCTCTGCCTTTGCCGGCCATTCAAATACTTCATCCCCGGCATTAAGTGCATGAGGCGTTGCTTTGTCCTGATTGAAAACCGTGCTATCCTGATTCTCGCTCGCCTTATCCGCGCCATTCATTTGAAAGAGCAGCACCCCGGTTAGGATTAGTGATGCGGCGCATAAATATAAGGCGGGATAGAACCAACGCCGTTTTGCTAGTTTTCGCAGACCGGACAACTCTTTTTCTTGCGTTTTCTTTTGATCCTTGTTATCTGTCAAATTGTATCACCTCAGCAACATTCTGATCAGAATGCGGCCAATCTATACATTGAAAATGAAAAATCAAGTTTTTTTCTGTAAAAATTTATAAAATTAACAAAAGTGCATCGATAAATTGCTATTTTCTAAGAATAACCTGCGTTCTGTTTTCTGAAAATATTGTCTTGAACAGACACTCCATCTGCGCATTCTTGGAAAAAAAGTATGGTGCTCGTCCGTCTTATTAGTCTTGACTTAAATCTGGTGAGAGTAAAAATAAGCGGAGATTTTCCGGTTATTTACATCACGACGCTTGTTTCATAGGTAAATAAGGGTAATTTTTCCGCTTATGCACGGAAAATATCTCTATTTTCACGTTATTCGATTTGATAAGCGGAATTTTTCCGTCTATTTAGGTGAATTTTTCATTCATTATCTAATTAAGCGAAATTTCTCCGTCTATTTATCAGATTGGGTGCTAGCCTAATTGTCAACCACATTTTATGACACTTATCGTCGTACCAACAAGCCAAAACACTGTACTTTCTAAACATGTAAAACAGGCACCAAAACTCAGGTACCTGCGAAATAACGATCATTTTTTTGCGATTTCCTTTTCCCCTTTGACTGTCATCTTGCTAATTTGTGTCCCTTTGTAGAAGTAAGTGATGATCTGTTCGGCTGCCTTTCCTTCACGGGCCATTCCTTCCGCTCCGTATTGGCTCATTCCGACATCGTGTCCGCTGCCCATGGTCAACACTTTGATTTGATTACCAACTCGTGTGAGCTGGAAATCAGTAGAACTCAGTTTTAATTTTTCACGCACCTGCCTACCTGTAAATCGTTTGCCCGCGATCTCATAGAGCGCAATATGACCGGTACTCGTTTTCCGAACGACCTTTCCTAAAACACCTTGACTATTTGCCAAATTAATGTCTAATGCCTGTTCAACTGCTTGAATGCTGATTGACTTCGTGTTTCTATACCTTGGGGATAGTTTATCCCATGGACTGGGTACGGATTTAAGGTATGGGACATCATTTGTCCAGTAGTCTTTAGCATTTTCCGTTTGTCCATTGCTTGTCGAAAAGAACACCGGAGAAATTAATTTCCCATTATAAGTAATGACTTGGTTATGTGTACCATCAACTGCTTTTTTTACTTTTTTCATTTTCCATTCATAGTCCTTACCCCAAATTTTCTTTAATTCTTCGGGACTATGATACACTTGGTTCTGTACTGTGTCTGTCACACGAACATTCGAATTTTCAATAATACGCGCCATAATGTACGTTCGTGCAGCGATCGCTTGAGCTTTTAGTGCCTCAACCCTGAACTTGGCTGGCATTTCTGATCCAACAACACCAACCAAATAGTCATTCAAAGCCACGTGATCCGTTTGCTTTTGTTCTGACCTGTAAACGGAGACGGTTATCAAACTTTGCTGAGCCGCGCTTTTGGTTCGATTGCTGCTTAGGCTTTGTTTCTGTTCACCTACAGCCTTATGTGTGAATGGAATCACGACTGCCGCGGGGATAATAATAATGACAAGCGCGAAGAGGAAAAGGAGTACGGCGGCTTTCTTCATATGGTTTTTGCCTCCAGGACATTAATATATTAAAAGTTATGTTATCCCTGTGTTAATTAGAACAGGCTGTTCACACATAGTTCCGCCGTTGCTGCATATAATCTTGTTTAAAGATCTTTCTATAACTGTTTATTTCTGAAAATTCAAAACGGTTTGTGCAACTTCAACGTGATGAGTATCTTCTAAATCAGTATTTAACGAGTACTGCAAAAAACCCGACCGGGGCAGTCAGGTCGAGTTTGATTTAAGACATTATTTCGTTTTAATACATCTGTTTATGCAAATTTTGGATTAATGCTAAGGGATCCGCGCAGATCATCAGTGACAGCAACAGGTTGCTCCGCCTCGTTTAGGTTTACGCGTTCAATTTCCGCGCCTAAAGCACGCAACTTGCCTGTCAAATCTACATAGCCGCGATCAATATGGTGTAGACGGCTGACCTTTGTATAGCCCTTTGCAACAAGTCCGGCAATAATAAGTGCAGCACCTGCGCGGAGGTCTGTTGCTGCCACCTCGGCACCTTGCAGATCGCATGGACCGTTTATGACCGCAGAGCGTCCGTCAATTTTAATGGTTGCATTCATTCTTCGGAATTCTTCGACATGCATAAAACGATTTTCAAACACCGTTTCTGTGATGACCGATGTTCCTTTGGCTTTGAGTAAGAGTGCCATCATCTGAGCTTGAAGGTCGGTTGGAAAACCGGGATGCGGCATTGTTTTAACGTCAACCGTATGAAGATGGTCGCTGCCGATGACACGAACGCCATCCGTTTCTTCTTCAATGGTGACGCCCATCTCACGCATTTTTGCAATTAGGGGACGAAGATCTTCAATATCTGAGTCCTGAATCAACACATTACCGCCGGTGATCGCAGCCGCAATCATGTACGTTCCTGCTTCAATCCGATCGGGAAGGATCGTGTGTTCGGCACCATGCAGCTTCTCAACACCTTCAATTGTGATTCTGCCGGTTCCTTCGCCACTTATCTTTGCGCCCATCGCATTGAGGTATTGCGCCAAGTTAACAATTTCCGGCTCACACGCCGCATTCTCAAGGACTGTTTTTCCATCGGCAAGCGATGCCGCCATGATTATGTTTTCCGTAGCGCCGACACTTGGGAAATCCAAATAAATGACTGCACCTTTAAGTTTCCCGTTGACGCTCGCTTCTATCGAACCATTACCAATGGTAACTTGCGCACCCATCGCTTCAAACCCTTTAAGGTGTTGGTCAATCGGGCGTGATCCAATCGCGCAGCCGCCAGGCAATGCAATTTTCGCATGACCAACCCTTGCCAAAAGAGGTCCCATAACCAAGAATGACGCACGCATTTTCCGAACATATTCAAATGGCGCTTCCGTAAATAGATCGGCCATTGCGTTAACCATAATCGTTTTATTTTCATAGTTCACCGACGTATTTAAATAACGTAATACTTCGTTAATTGTGTATACATCCGCAAGTTCCGGTACATTATATATCTTGCTTGTGCCTTCAGAGGCAAGCATTGATGCGGCAATGACAGGAAGAACAGCGTTCTTTGCACCTTCAATCTTCACAGAGCCCGAAAGCCGTTTCCCTCCATGAACGATAATTTTTTCCAAACTTTTCCCCTCCGCGTCCATTTATCTCTTCGCTCGATCCGGAACATTCTTCCGTGCCGCGTATTTTACTAAATCAAATCAAAACGAGGAGTGTCCCAAGATTTATATTCCCCACTTAGTATTCCGTCGTAATGATCGGTGAGCCAAGGACAATGATGGTCCGGTCCCCATCATTCCTCAAGGCCGCCTGAATGTTCATCTTTTTGTTCGCTGTATAAATGGCATTGTTCCATGTCTTAGTATATGCGGAAATTGATACAAAGGTTTTTTCTTGCAGTCGTTCAACTGGAGCGGCTGAAAAAAAGTTCAAATATCGTTTTCCTTCGTCAATTAAGGCAAGTTTCATTTTAGCACTGCGATAAGCTTTTACACAAGTGTAGATGTGCTCTTGTCCGTGAAAAATTCTACTCATTTCCGCTGTCATTTCTTTTTTGTTTTTCAACCATTCATTCTGCATAAGAGATTCGCCGGATACTCGATATAGTACGACGGTCTGGTAATACTTTCCTTTGGGGTAAGCGATATAGGTTACCCTCATTTGATAGTTGCCAGACGTTACTTTTTTTGTTCCTTGCCAACCTATGGCCCCTTCATTTGGTCGCAATTTCTTCCAGCTGTATCTAGTTAATTGCGCCTTTTTTTGTGCGAATGCATGGTGAAATTGAGTAAGCGTTACATTTGAAGCCTCGTTCTCACGCGCATAAACCGTCCAATTAAACACATGCGCATGATACTTCTTAAAAGCTTGCGCAAATAATGAGACACGATTTAATTCGTCGCTTTGATGTGTTGCCTGTTCCGCTGACGCTCGTTCTTGACTTGTCGCCGTATACAACTGGATACTCAGTAAAAAGATTATTATTAGAAAAATATTCCGATTCATTATGCACGCCTCTCTCCCTGTCTTCATTATTCCCAAGGGAAAGAAGGAGGCATACGTGGAACTTTTCGTCAAAAACAGAGCAATTTCGCTGTAGTAAAGAGAATGATCATAGTCAGTTGTAAATTTGCGGCAACATCAAAGACCAAACGACATAGTCAAGAAAAAACTTGGCTACAGGATAACTGATCGCGATGGCCAAAAGCACATAAAAAATTCTTGCCTGCAAGCTTTTCGGATAGCGAAATACTGCTTCGAATTTCAAGCTTTGCAGAGCCCACCAAGTGAGCGCAAGAAAACTGAGATGAATTAAGATGCTGATCATTGCCTGAAGGCCGGAATTTTCAATCAATCAAAGCCACCGCCTGTTTCTGTCTTCATATGTAATGCCTGTTCTCTAATTCCATATACGATCAACACATGTAATTCGTATAGGAACAAGAGATTGTGCATCCATCTCCTCATTCGTAATGAAATTGTAATACGTTTTTAACAAAAACATAATATTTTTTGCCTGTGATCATTTTATCGCGGATCGCGAGAAATAACCACCGTTTTTCTAATAATATTTTTTTCAATTTATTTCATTATGAAATAAATAATGCTGTCTTTGTATTTATTAAAGTGCGAAAAAAATATACCAAATATATCTGTACACTTTTTGAACAAATAAGTTGATGTGTTTTATTTTTTCGTAGAAGAAAAACCAGGCAAAGAGCGCACGATCCTTGCTTCCACAGGATGTGATGACTTTCGCGTTGCTTGCAGGACGTACTTTCACATTAAGTAACGTGATCGAAATAAAATAAGCGGAGATTTTCCGGTTATATGCATCCTGGCGCTTGTTTCACAGGTACATAAGGGTAATTTTTCCGCTTATGCAAAGAAAAGCCCTCCATTTTCACGTTTTTCGATTCGATAAGCGGAATTTCTCCGTCTATTTAAGCAATTTTTTCATTCATTTTCTAATTAAGCGGAATTTTTCCGTTTATTTCTCAGATTGGGCGCTTACCTGATCGTCCAGCCCAACCGAATCTTATAAGCTTATCGTCGTACCTGTCTGTGTAAAAAACTGGACTCCACCTAGAGCCTGGTCCTTACTTTCACAGGATGCGACTTCAAATCATCAACCCTATGCCTAATTGTCACTTCAGCTGCTCGCTTGCCTCGGGCGATCCGGAAGCCTAAGGACACACTTCCGCAGGACACGGTGGCTTCGACGTTGCTCATAGGATGTGAGTGCCGTTAATCGGAGTTTCCACTATTTTTCGGATCGCTTACACAATATTCCGCTCAATTTAACATTTTCTTATAGTAACAAAAAAGACCTATCCCAATCTTTACGGGATAAGTCTTCTTTGATTTATAGCTCTTATGCTTCTGGAACTGAATCGTCAATCGCTGCTGTAGCTATGCGAAGCTCTGAACGCTTCAGTTTCAGCAATGCCTCTGCATAGCCGTCGGAAGTCTCATGAAGTGTGCTGAGCTGTCTTTCAGCCTCAGCCTTTGCCTTCTTGGCACGTTCTACATCAATGTCGGCTCTTTTTTCTGCAGCTTCCGACAAAATGGTAATCGTACTGCGGCTCACCTGGATGAAGCCGCCGTGAACAGCCACATAGTCGACAATTTTCTCGTCTTCATGCTTCAACCGGACAAGTGCGATTTCAAGTGGAGCGACAATCGGCAAGTGATGCGGCAAAATACCTAGCTCACCGCTTTTGGAACGCACACATACCATATGGACGTCTCCCTCGTACACCTTGCCCGCAGGTGTGACGATATCCGTATGCACCGTACTCATCAGCCAGCCCCCCTCATTAGGTCCAAGCGTTTCATCTCGCTCCGCCAATTAAACCAGTTGCTTTGCTCTTTCCAAAACATCTTCAATGGTTCCTGTGTTTCGGAATGCTTCTTCTGGAATATCGTCATAGTTACCGTCAAGAATTCCTTTGAATCCCTTAATCGTTTCTTCAACAGTAACATAGGAACCTGAAACACCGGTAAATTGTTCGGCAACGTGAAAGTTCTGACCTAGGAAGAACTGGATCCGGCGTGCACGGCTTACCGTTAGTTTATCATCATCAGAGAGTTCATCCATACCAAGAATAGCAATGATATCCTGCAATTCGCGGTATTTTTGAAGTGTCATCTGAACACGTTCAGCGACTTCGTAATGTTCTTCACCAACGATATCCGGTGACAGCGCTCGTGATGTGGAAGCAAGCGGATCCACAGCCGGATAAATACCGATCTGTGTCAACGAACGTTCAAGGTTTGTTGTCGCATCCAAGTGAGAGAATGTTGTGGCCGGAGCCGGGTCGGTATAGTCGTCGGCAGGCACATACACAGCCTGAATGGATGTTACGGAACCTTTTTTCGTTGATGTGATTCGTTCCTGCAAACGCCCCATTTCCGTTGCCAGCGTCGGCTGATAACCAACGGCGGAAGGCAAACGTCCAAGCAGCGCGGAAACTTCCGAGCCTGCCTGGGTGAATCGGAAAATGTTGTCAATAAACAGCAGTACGTCCTGACCATCGACATCACGGAAGTATTCAGCCATCGTCAATCCGGAAAGTGCGACACGCATACGCGCACCCGGCGGCTCGTTCATTTGGCCGAACACCATTGCAGTCTTTTTAATAACTCCTGAATCCGTCATTTCATAATAAAGGTCGTTACCTTCACGTGTTCGCTCACCGACACCGGCAAAAACGGACACACCGCCATGTTCTTCAGCAATGTTGTGAATCAATTCCTGAATAAGTACCGTTTTACCAACCCCGGCACCACCGAACAGGCCGATTTTTCCACCTTTGATATATGGTGTCAAGAGATCAATGACCTTAATTCCTGTTTCAAGAACCTCCGTTTTCGTAGACAATTCAGCGAATTTTGGCGGCTGTCTATGGATCGCGTGTTTCTCAACATCCGGAGCAATCGCTTTTCCATCAATGGCTTCACCAAGGACATTAAAGACACGTCCCAGCGTCACATCACCAACCGGAACAGAGATTGGCGCGCCTGTATCAACTACTTCCAGTCCTCTGACAAGTCCGTCACTAGAATCCATGGCGATTGTTCGCACAGAATCGTCACCGAGGTGAAGTGCGACCTCGAGCGTGAGATGAATGTCAGTTTCATTGGAGGACTGCGCTTTATAATTTATGGTGAGAGCGTTATAGATATCAGGAAGATGACCGCGTTCAAATTTAACATCGACAACGGCGCCCATGACCTGAGTCACATACCCTTTGTTCATGAAACTACCTCCTTCAGCTAGGTTTTCAAAAAGTCCGGAAAAAGGATTCGCGGTTCCTCTGCTAACAGTGAAAAGGATCTTTCGGTAAAAACATGCACATTCCTGTGCATAACGCGAAAGTCTCCGCTTCCTGGAAGTACGTCTGCACAACACAGAAGTCACCGCATCCTGCGGAAGTTCAGCGTCAGCTAGTTTTTCCGCTCTTTTGTCCTCCTTTTTGAAACAATAAACATTTCTTACAGTCGGTTATTCGAGAGCGGCCGCACCGCCGACAATTTCAGTAATTTCCTGAGTAATAGCGGCCTGACGCGCACGGTTGTAGGACAGAGACAAGTGATCGATGATATCACTCGCATTGTCCGAAGCGCTTCTCATCGCAGACATTCGTGCTGCTTGTTCTGCGGCTTTTGCATCAAGTAACGCACCATAGATTTGTCCTTCTGCGTACAGCGGCAGTAGCGTCTCAAGCACTTCATCTTCATCTGGTTCATAAACGTAATTGACCTTTGCTGCTGATTCGCTTTCAAGATCCTTCAACGGCAGCAGCTGTTTGTCAACCAAGGTTTGAGAGATCGCATTAACGAAGTGATTATAGATCAGATGTAATTCATCAAACTTCTTGGTATCGAACAGTGCAAGAATCTGCTTAGCAAAGTCCAATACATCGTCAAAAGAAAGGTCATCCGGAATATCCGTTTTGCTCAAAGTTACAGGATAGCCACGCTTTTCAAAAAAATTCAATCCAACTTTTCCGGTCACGATGATCACGTATTGATCTTTGGACGCGTGCTTTTCTCGGATTAAATTCTGCGTGTACTTCAACACGGTGCTGTCATAGGCACCTGCTAAGCCTCGGTTTTCCGTAACCACCAGATATGCGGTCTTCTTTACCGGTCTCGAAGCCAGCATCGGATGTTTGCTGCTTGATCCTGTTGATGAGGTGCTCGCGATACTTGCCACAACTTCGCGCAGTTTATCAGCGTAAGCTGAATAATTCTCCGCGGTTGCCTGTGCACGATTCAGTTTCGCTGCTGCAACCATTTGCATCGCTTTGGTAATTTTGCGCATCTGTTTCGTAGATGCGATTTTTTCCTTTATGTCACGCATTGAAGGCATGTTCGTTCACCACCCTTGAAAGCCTGTCTGATCTTAATTATGTACTTCATAACCAATCAGATCGGGCAAATCTTAAGAAGAATGTGCATTCTTTCAAGCACCGTTTATTCGATCACTGTGACTTACTCAGCCTTTGATGAAGGAGCAAAAGTTTTTTTGAATGCGCTGATTGCTGCTGCAAACGTTGCATCATCCGGCAGTTGTTTCGTCGTGCGGATATTATTAAGAATGCCATCACCATTTTGTTCAAGGTAAGCAAGCAATTCTTTTTCAAAACGTTTCACGTCTACTAGTGCAATATCATCAATATAGCCCTTCGTCAATGCGTAAAGAATAGCTACTTGTTTTTCAACCGGATACGGTTTGTGAAGATCCTGTTTCAGGATTTCAACCGTCCGAGCTCCTCTATCCAATTTCGCTCTCGTCGCCTTATCAAGATCTGAGCCGAATTGCGAGAATGCTTCCAACTCACGGTAGGACGCCAAATCGAGTTTCAGTGTTCCGGCAACCTTCTTCATCGCTTTGATCTGAGCGGCACCACCAACACGGGATACAGAAGTACCAGCGTCAACGGCAGGGCGAATACCTGAATAGAAAAGATTCGATTCAAGGAAGATCTGACCATCAGTAATGGAAATAACGTTGGTTGGGATGTACGCTGAAATATCCCCGGCCTGCGTTTCAATGATAGGCAGCGCGGTAATTGATCCGCCGCCTAATTCATCACTCAGTTTAGCCGCACGTTCCAGCAATCTCGAGTGCAAGTAGAAAACGTCGCCCGGGAATGCTTCACGACCCGGCGGACGGCGAAGCAGCAAGGAAAGTTCGCGGTATGCCGCCGCCTGTTTGGACAAATCATCATAAATAATCAACACGTGTTTGCCGTTGTACATGAACTCTTCGCCCATTGTAACGCCGGCATATGGAGCCAAATAGAGCAATGGTGCCGGTTCGGATGCTCCGGCAGAGACGACAATCGTCTTATCCATACATCCGTATTCTTTTAAGGTGTTTACAACACCTGCAACCGTTGACTCTTTTTGACCAATAGCAACGTAAATACTGATGACGTCCTGATCTTTTTGATTAATAATCGTATCAATCGCGATCGCTGTTTTACCGGTTTGACGGTCGCCAATGATCAATTCACGTTGGCCGCGGCCAATCGGAATCATTGCGTCAATCGCTTTAATACCGGTTTGCATTGGTTCGAACACTGATTTTCGATCCATAACGCCCGGCGCTTTCTTTTCAACCGGACGCGACTTATCCGTTACAATTGGTCCCTTTCCGTCAATCGGCTGACCCAGCGGATTGACGACACGGCCAAGCAGCGCTTCGCCAACAGGCACTTGCATGATACGTCCTGTACGTTTTACAGCGTCTCCTTCATGGATATCTGTAAAAGGGCCGAGAATAACGATACCGACATTGTCCTCTTCAAGGTTTTGAGCCATGCCAAGGACGCCGCCTGAAAATTCGACAAGCTCGCCCGACATGACACTGTCAAGGCCGTGGACGCGGGCGATTCCGTCGCCGACAGTGATGACACTGCCAACTTCGCTCACTTCAACGGTGGATTGATAATTTTCAATCTGCTGTTTGATCAATGAGCTGATTTCTTCCGCTTTAATGCTCACGATATTTTCACCCCTGTCTCCCTACTTTAATCTCCTGTTTGAAGCCTGCCAGCTTGCCGGCAATCGACCCATCAAAAAGACGGTCGCCGATGCGAAGCAGGATGCCTCCAATGATTGCCTTGTCAACTTTAACGTGGATGCTCAACTTTTTGCCGAGTGCTTTGCCCAACCGTTGAGCAAGTTCTTGCTTCTCTTGCTCTTCTAGGGCAACGGCAGTCGTAACAATGACGTCAAGTATGCCGCGTTTTTCGTTTGCCATATGTGTGAATGCTTCAAGCACTTCATCAAGTATAGCTTCGCGTTTGCGGTCGATGAGCAGTCTCAGCAGATTCAGGACTTCAACACCTGCTTGATGTTCAAACAGCTTGTTCACAAGTTCTTTTTTATTTTCACCACTGACCTGAGGATGCATCAGAACTTGGCGCAGATTTTCGTGCTCATAAAGGCTCTCTGCTACGATGTGCAATTGAGATTCAATGGTGTCAATGGCATCACGCTCTTCCGCAACTTCAAAAAGCGCACGAGCATAACGGTTCGCTACGATTTCGCTCATCGTTGATTCCCCACTTGTTTGATCAACTGGTCAATCTCTTTAGAATAATCGTCCGGATTGATTTCTTTTTCAAGCACTTTAGATGCGAGCAGAACCGACAAGTCGGCGACTTCATCGCGGATTGCGGCAATCGCCTTTTCTTTCTCAAGGCCAATTTCTTCATTCGCATCTTTAATCATCAGATCCGAACGGTTCTTTGCTGCTTCAAGAATAGCTTTTGCCTCAGCATTAGCCTGGCTTTTCGCCTGTTCAAGAATGCTATGGGCTTCATTGCGAATCCGTTCGATTTCCGATTTCTGTTCAGCCAAATAGGATTCCGCATTCTGACTTTTCTTTTCAGCGTCGTCAATTTGACTGTTAATGTATTTTTTTCGTTTTTCCATGATCGCAATAACCGGTCGTACACCGACAAATGCGACGAAAATCATCAACAATATGAAGACGACTAATTGGAAAATAATATTTCCTAAAGAAAATGACAGCACAGCTCTTGCCACTCCTTTCAATCTACAGATTTTCTCGCTGATTTCTACCGCAAAAGAGTGGCAGAATTACCCGATAATACCGAAGAGCACCAAGATGCCAAACGCGATTGAAATGACAGGTAATGCTTCTACAAGACCAAGAGCGATCATTGATTGTCCGAATAAAGTACCCTGAGCTTCCGGTTGACGGGCAATGCCAGACAAATAACTGCTGAAAAGAACACCGTTGCCAATACCTGCTGCAAGCGCACCAAATGCGATCATGATACCACCCGCTAGAACTGCTAAACTCATAACAAGATTCCTCCTAGTTTGTCTATGTTTTTTTACTATCGCCTAAGCAGAGACGCCTATTCATAAATAGGCATTATTCCTCTCCCACCTTTTGAGCGATGTACACCATTGCCAGTACTGTAAAGATGTACGCCTGGATACATCCGACGAAGACGGAGAATCCCATCCAGGCAAAGAGCGGCACACCGGTGAAATAAAAGGCGCCTTCACGAAGAATGGTTATTAATACTTCACCCGCGAAAATATTCGCCCAAAGTCGTAAAGCGTGCGTTGCCGGTTTCGATACTTCGTCAATCAGGTGAATTGGAAGCATCCACCAGAACGGTTTTACATAATGCTGCAGATAACCGCGCGGACTTTTGGCAATGCCCGCAAAATGCGAGTAAAGAAAGATTGCGCCAGCCATCGCCACCGTAACATTGATGTCGGACGTTGGCGATTTGAACCAGCTGACCGAATTATCTGCCATTTTCAAGCCAGCTGTAGTGATTCCAAGTGAAGGAATCGGGCCGTTTACTGTTGACGTTACCATGACGATAACGCCAAGCAAATTGGCCACCAAGATGAAAAGAAAGGTTGTCAGCGCAAAGCTTAAATATTTGGCAGACTCTTTCTTTTCAAGCATCGTGCCTGTGATGCCACTGACGAAATCAATGATGTATTCCATCACATTCTGTCGTCCCTCGGGTCTTACGCTAAGTCGCCGAGTCAATAAAAACACAATTAACATGACGATTAACGCGGAAACCACTGATCCAATCATCAATGTGACATCAAATGTCATCCCGAGAAATTTCACTTTCGGAGTCAGTTCCATGAATCTCCCCCCCTTCATCCGAAGAAGTCATGCCATTGCCTTTCAGATAATAATAACTCATCACCGTCACAAGTGTCAGATAGCCGAATAACAATGATAGCACAAAAGATCGATAATCAATACGGGTTGGAAAACGATAAACCATCAGCGCACCAAACACAATAGTCAGTATGCGGACCGTCATATGTAATCCCGCTTGTCTGCGGGCACCTGATTGAACCCGAAGTCCGGCCATCCGTAAACGAAACGATAAATGAAAAACATTATATAAACTGATTAATCCGCCGAGGAGAAAGCCGCTGGCCAGCGCTCTCGCCGGTATCAAAAACCAGATTAACCCAAATACACAAGTGTACAGAACTGTGACAATCAATAAAACGCGTGAAAACCACTCCATGACCGGTTTCATCGCTATTCATTCCTTCATTAAGGATTTCAAAGTATAAAAACAGCTGATCAGTCCCAAAAAGAAACCGGCAACCGCACAAACGGGCAACCACAGATGCCCTGTTCCGTATCGGTTATCAAGATAATTTCCGCCAAGCGCACCGATGATGATAAAGGCAAAAATTTCAAATCCCATCGCGCTTACCGTTGCGGCGATCTGCAAAGAGTTAGGTCTTTTTTTCTGTTGCATTAGAACCCCTCCCAAAAAACAATCGTTCTCCCACAACTGTTGCACTCAGGCATATTGATGTACAGGAAAGTCCCCACCTTTATACTTTTCGAATCCAGCATACCGAAACTGTAGTCAGCCATAAATCGTTCACAAAGCAAGTTTACTACAGAAAAGGGGGATTGCCTGTACAGTCGCACTTGAAAACGTGGTCATCAAAATGATCCTTTTTAACATTTCCATGAAAACGTTCTCTTTATGCAATCATTATACAACAAAGTGTGCGATTGATCACTGCAATTGTTTGCGTCTTGTGATAAAAAATTCTAGCGCATATTTCTTTATAATAAGAATTCTAATCATTTTTCCTACCTACGGCACAGGCGAATTGTGACAAATCACCAACAATGAAAATTTTTCTCATCCTTACCGCTACGAAATGAAATGATTTTTGAACGCATTCATACTTTTTAATCCTTTTATTTCGTTCCAAATAGTCTGTCCCCGGCATCTCCCAGACCCGGTACAATATAGCCATGCTCATTTAACTTCTCATCAAGCGCAGCCAAATAGATATCGACATCAGGATGCTCCTTCTGTATTTCTTTAACACCCTCGGGGGCACCAATCAAACACATTAACTTAATATTAACCCCACCCCGCTGCTTCAGTGAAGTAATCGCTGCTGCTGCCGATCCACCGGTCGCCAGCATTGGATCGACAACAATCAAGTCGCGCTCTGAAATATCCGCAGGAAGCTTAACATAATACTCTACAGGTTTCAGTGTTTCCGGGTCGCGATAAAGACCGACATGGCCCACCTTGGCCGCCGGGATCAAATTCAACACGCCATTGACCATACCCAGTCCGGCGCGAAGGATTGGAACAATACCCAGCTTCTTTCCGGCGATTTTATACGCCTTTGCTTTTGCGACCGGTGTCTGCACCTCAACTTCTTCCAAAGCAAGGTCACGTGTAATCTCGAAGGCCATCAATGTGGCGACTTCGTCCACCAATTCACGAAATGCTTTTGTGCCTGTTCTGTAGTCTCGTATCATCGTCACTTTATGTTGAATCAGCGGATGATTCAGTACAACTAATTTACCCATTTTGTGCCTCCATACTTTAATCACCAGAGACGGTAATTAAAAGTTCATATTAGAAAACGCAGCTCCAATCCCTTAGCGGAAGGGCAGTCGTTGCGACGGCCATGGACGGCCTAGGTCCGGTGCGCCATGCGGTGGCTTCGGCATTGCTCATAGGAAGTGAGCGCTGTTAATCGAAACCACCTTTATTTGCCGAACCGTTTAATTCATTTCCTTTAAAAATTCTATACTTCTTTACGTATAAAAAGGGAGAAATAAATTCTCCCCATGCAATCTTTTTTAATGGTTAAGCAAAAACTCCGGCACCTTCAGCATACAACGGGTATTTCGCAGTCAATTTATCAACGCGTTTCGACGCTTGATCCAGTGTCTCGTCGTTATCAGGATCCTTCAGCGCGAATGCGATAATGGACGCTGTTTCGCTCATGTCGGCTTCTTTGAATCCTCTCGTTGTTACGGCAGGTGTTCCCATTCGCACTCCACTTGTAACAAACGGTTTTTCCGGATCAAAAGGAATCGCGTTCTTGTTGGTGGTGATTCCGATAGCGTCAAGAACAGCCTCGGCTTTTTTACCGGTAATCCCCAAATTGCGCATATCCGCAAGAACAAGGTGGTTGTCTGTCCCACCTGAGACAAGATTAATTCCTTGTTCTTGGAGGGTCGTAGCGAACGCCTTGGCATTGGCGATTATTTGAGCCGCATAGTCCTTAAATTCAGGTTTGAGTGCTTCACCAAGCGCAACTGCTTTGGCTGCGATGATATGCATTAGCGGTCCGCCCTGAATTCCAGGAAAAATAGATTTATCCAGTTTTTTCGCAAATTCTTCTTTGCAGATGATCATTCCGCCGCGTGGTCCGCGCAGTGTCTTGTGCGTTGTCGTGGTGACAAAATCCGCATAAGGAACCGGGCTCGGGTGAAGTCCCGCTGCGACGAGCCCTGCGATATGCGCCATGTCTACCATCAAATAGGCGCCTACACTGTCGGCAATTTCTCGGAATTTCTTGAAGTCGATAATTCGCGGATACGCGCTTGCCCCGGCTACGATCAATTTTGGCTTATGTTCCTGAGCTTGTTTAGCCACCTCATCGTAGTCAATAGTTTGCGTATCTTTGGTCACTCCGTAATCCACAAAGTTGTAAAGCTGCCCACTGAAGTTCACCGGGCTTCCATGTGTCAAGTGTCCGCCATGAGCAAGCTTCATTCCCAGAACAGTATCTCCCGGTTTTAAAATGGTTTCATATACCGCCATATTGGCTTGAGCACCTGAATGAGGCTGAACGTTCACATGTTCACCGCCAAACAGTTTAAGCGCGCGATCTCTGGCAAGATCTTCAACGATATCGACATATTCACAGCCGCCATAATAGCGATGTCCAGGATAGCCTTCTGCATATTTATTGGTGAGAACCGAGCCTGCCGCCTCGAGTACCGCCGTGCTGACAAAATTCTCCGAGGCAATCAATTCAATTTTATTCCTTTGTCTGCCCAGTTCTTTCTCAATGGCTTCAAATACTTCAGGATCGTTCGCTTTAATACCCTTCATGAAATGCGTGCAACTCCTCTCAAGTCTAATTCAAGTAAATTTTATCACATTTTAGCGGATATAAGTGAATGTTTTCGAAACAAATGCAATCGTTAATGATGCCCATGAGTAGTTCACATATCCATTTAGATGATGCACGAAACAGGAAGAATTTATCAATTGAATTTCTTTTCACATCCGTTAAATTAGTCCATAGAATTCTTACGTATGAAACCTCCCCATCATTTTTTCTCATTTATAAGTGTCGTACTTAATCGGCATGCCCCCACTCCCCTGATCCCATTGAGCGCGAGCGGCTTAACCAAACCCGTTCATTATTGACAATCAACGAAACTACTCGTCACTCTTTTGGCTGTGTTTCTACTGCATGGCACAAAACGGAGTGTGGAAGTTCACGATTAACCGGAACCTATCTTCTCATGGAATTATAGATTGGACAAAAATGATATACTGTCAAAAGGAATGAATCAGAGGTGACTTCATGAAACGTATATACAAATGGATGATACTATCCCTAGTTGTTTTGATTACCCTCAGTATTTTACTGATTAAACCCGATCCGACGCGGAAGCATTCACAGATCAAAACGGCAAGTCATCAGCTCCTATCATCGCCCACTACTGATCGTGCACGATACAATCCGGGACAACACATTGCTTTTTCCATTCGTACAAAAGAAAAAGCGGTCCAATTGACTGTCCGTTACTATCATCTTAATAAAAAAATCGACCAACAGTCCTTTATCTACAAACAGGCTTCATCCCATTCTTGGAAATGGTTGCCACCTAATAAAGATAATCAGGGCTACTTGGCTGTCGTTGAAGCAAGAACATCGACAAAAACCCAAACAGAGACGATCGCAGTTGATATATCCAGCAATTGGCGTAAATTTCCTCGCTATGGTTTTCTGAGCGCATTTCCAACAATGTCGCAAGCTCAGATTAACCAAACCATTGCACGGTTGAACCGTTTTCATATAAACGGCCTCCAATTCTATGATTGGAGTGCGAAGCATCATCGGCCGTTAACAATCGCCAATGGAACGATTCCTAATTCATGGACAGACATTGCTAATCGTCCTATTGAGAAAAAAACGCTATTGTCCTATATTGACGCTGCTCATCAACGAGCAATGACAGCCATGTCCTATAATCTCATTTACGGTGCCTTGGCTAATTCGGAGCAGGATGGCACCGAGCGAAGCTGGTTCCTTTTTAAAGATTCAAACCACAATCAAGTGGATGTCAATCCATTACCGGACGGATGGAAAAGTGCGATCTATTTAATGAATCCGGCGAATCAAGGTTGGCAGGATTATCTCATTCATCAACAAGAGCAGGTTTACACTTATCTGCCCTTTGACGGTTGGCATGTGGATCAGCTTGGTGATCGCGGTGAGGTGTATGATAACGACGGTCATCCCGTTGCACTCGCAGACAGTCTCGGCCCTTTTCTAACGCGGGTAAAAGCAACGATACCAAACAAATCTCTTGTGATGAATGCCGTGGGTCAATTCGGACAGCCAAGTATCGCAAAAGCCCCGGTTGATTTTCTGTATACGGAGGTATGGGACAATCAGAATCCTGATTATATAGATCTAAAGAAAATCGTTGATACAAATACCCAGTTATCGTCCGAGGAAAAAAATACCGTACTTGCTGCCTATATGGACTATGATCACTCAGGAAGCTTTAATCCGGCCGGTGTTTTACTCACTGACAGTGTTATTTTCGCTTCGGGCGGTGCTCATATTGAATTGGGTGAACATATGCTTTCCAAAGAGTATTTTCCGAATCGCGATCTAACCATGAACGCTTTGCTGTCTCAAACATTGATTCGCTATTATGACTTCATGACTGCTTATGAAAATCTTTTGCGTGACGGGACACAAAACACAGGTGTTCAGGCTGATTCAAGCGAACAAATCCCGATCTCATACGAACCGAAGCAAGGTCATCTTTGGGTATTCGCTAAGAAAAAAACAACACATAAAATCATTCACTTGATCAACTTTTTAGATGCTGATTCGATGAAATGGCGTGATCGAAACGGAACACAACCAGAACCCCAAGAACGTCGTGATCTTGATTTTACGCTCTATGATTCCAAGCCGGTAAAACAGGTTTGGATGTCTTCACCAGATCTAGAAAAAGGTCAAGCAATCCCACTCTCGTTCAAACAAAAGGATGGGAAAATCCATGTGATCCTCCCCTCAATTCGTTACTGGGACATGCTTGTTCTTGACTACAAGTAAATTCTGCCACAACACGTACAGATGACAATAAAAACAAATCCCGTTCCAAATGAAGAACCCATTGGAATAGGATTTGTTTTTTAGCATTCTTTTTGCCCCATCGTTTCCTTTTCTGGATAAACTGCTCGTTCGCCGCCAATCAGCTTCGGCCTTGTTCGAGCCATGACCAGATGGGCGTTTCCGATTTCAGCAATGCGGCTGCGGACGGGGACCGCAACATGTTTGATATGCATGCCGATCAACGTGTCGCCAATGTCTATGCCGCCATCAGCCTGAATAAATTCCACAACCATCGGATGGGACATATGTTCAAAAGCATAGGCAGCCATGGATCCCCCTGCATGGCGAATCGGGCGGACTGTCACTTCCCCATAATTTTTTTGTTCCCCTAAATCTCGATCAATAACCAGCGCGCGATTTAAATGTTCGCAGCATTGAAAAGCGAAATGTGCTCCGGTTTGATCATGACATTTCCTTATCGCTGCATAAATTGAAGCTGCCGCATTCATTGAGCCCAATGTTCCAATCTTCTTTCCCTCTACCTCACTTGTGCTACAGCCAATAACCAGCAACGTTTTTTTATTAAATGGCATCACTTGTCGCAAATCTTGTAGCGCTTGACTTACTTCCGACATCAGTTGTGAATTTAATACTTCCATTATGATTCCTTCCTTATCCGTTCCATTTATCACTACACAGCTATTATAACAGGTTATACTCATGTCGCATTGGACATACATGAATTGTTATCATTCGTCATGATGATCCATTACCCGGGAAATAATCCGTCATTTCTCATGTCAAATTGTCCTTTTAGATCGAATGATGTAGCAACAACTTTAAACCCAGCACAAATAAGATGATTCCGCCAAGCGCTTCGCCATATTTGCCAAAAAATTTTCCTGTTGTCCGTCCGATATAAAAGCCTGTCCATGCCATAATCATACTCGTAAGTCCAAATAAAAAAACTGTTGCCAGTAATTTAGCACGAAAGAGCCCCATACTCAGCCCGACAGAGAAGCTGTCAATACTAACACTAAAAGCGAAGATCAGCAAGCTTGCTTCAGATGTATAACTGTTTCCCGAACGCACAGAGGAGGGACGAATCAGCGACAAAATCATTTGAAACCCGATCATTAGCAGCAGTAACCCGCCTGCCATTTCCGCGATCGTGCCAAATCTTGCAGAAAGTAAATGACCTAAAACGATACCGATTAATGGCATGAGGATATGAAACAAGCCAATCCACATGCCTGCCCAAGCCGCTCGTTTCAAACGAAACACAGTCATACCCATCCCCATGCAAACTGAAAAAGCATCCATGCCAAGGGCGATCGCCATAATTCCCATCGCCATTGCCTGATTGATCACCCCCGCTGCCACGTCCGTCGCCTCCCTCATGTCCATAGAACATTTTATGCATGTCCTTTAATAAATAGACATTGCTCAAACAGTACCTGCACATCGAAAAAAATGCTAAATGAGGGGTCTTGGATTTTTTGAGCGCATATAAAATGATCCCCGCCCCGCTCACTTCTTTTTTCATGAAGTATTCTGGTCCTTAATTAAGTAACGTGTAAAATAAGCGGAGATTTTTCGGTTAAATGCAGAATAAAGCTTGTTTCGGAGGGAGATAAGGGAGGTTTTCCGGTTATGCCAAGCAAAACCCTCTATTTTCACGTTTTTTAAGGAGATAGACGGAATTACTCCGCCTATTTAAGCTCTTTTTTCGTTCATTTTCTCATTAAGAGAATATTTTCCGTCTAATGATCAAATCGGTCGCTTAACCTGATCGCCCACCGATCCGTGCGAAACCTATTGATCCCAGCTGTGAGCATCAGCATCTTTTACTTGTAAAAAACAGCACCTCTGCTCATAACGAGCGGGAGATGCTGTCTTAAGGTCCCCTTAATGGACCACAACTTTGCTGTGTCCATTAACAGGAATCTTTACATACAGAATTTTTTGCGATCCGTCATAATAATAGCCTGTCTTTTGACCATCCAGATCTTTGAGACTGCCCACCTTAGCGTATTTTTTAAAGCCGCTAGTAACAAATCTCGGGTCTCGAGTATCATGCAGTTTTAATGTATAACTCTGAAGATCGGAATGGTATCTCGTAACCTTTTGATCCGCGCTAAATACAGTCGTACGTCCAATTTTTCCGACATTGATGTCAGTCAAATTGTACTGTCCTTTGTTGTGATTCAGCGTTTTGCCATCATCTTCGTAGAAACTATAAGATGCATGGCGATCAAGATAAGTGTCAAGCGTCAAGTTCGTCAGTTTGTTTTGCTGCGTATATTGCTGCACTTCACGCGTTGGAATGATGGAATCTTTTTTCACAAAAATTGGCATTGTATCGAGTGGCGCGTCAACGGTGATCGTTTGTCCACCTTGATACTCTTTTTGATTCCAATAATTGATCCACGTTTCACCTTTTGGCAGATATACACTGCGTGATGTCTTGCCTTGATCAACGACTGGTGCAAGAAGTAACGAGTCACCAAACATTGATTCATCATCAATGTTATATGTTCCTTGGTCATTTTGGAATTGGTAAACAAGTGGCTGTTGAACCGGCTTGCCTGTTTCCGCGGCATCATGAAATGCATTATATAGGTATGGTAAGAGTTGATAACGCATCTCGATATATTTTTTGCTAATCTGTTCCACATCAGATCCAAATGACCACGGTTCCTGATGATAATTTCGATCAGTCCATTGGTCATAGTGAATACGTGAGAATGGCAAGAATGAACCGAGTTCAATCCAGCGTGCAAAAAGTTCCGGTGTTGCCTGATTGCCAAAACCGCCAATATCATTGCCTACAAAAGCCTGACCAGACAACCCAATATTCATATTCATTGGAAGCGACATTTGCAAATGCTCCCAATCACTTAAACTATCACCAGTCCATACAGCAGCGTATCTTTGTGTCCCTGCAAACATATCGCGTGTTAACACAAATGGACGTTTATTTGAGTTTGCAGATGCCCAAGCATTATAGGTTGCTTCATCTTCCAAGTGACCATACGTATTGTGAAATGCTTCATGCAACACTTTATTTCCATTATCGTCCAAACCATAGGAATCAAGTGGCAAGGTATGGAATAAACCTTGATCATCATTAAATACAGCTGGCTCGTTCATATCATTCCAAATACCATCCACACCTTCATTGAGCAGCGTTGTGGCGATATTTGATGACCACCAGTTTCGTACAGTACTGTTTACAAAGTTAGGGAAGGCAGAGTCTCCCGGCCATACAGGTCCAATATAGGGTGTACCATCCGCCTTTTTAACAAAATACTCTTTATCCAGCCCTTCTTTATAAACGGAGTAATCATTATCTTGCTTAACACCCGGATCATTGATCGTAACCGCATGCATACCTGGAATACGCTTAATCGTATCAAACGCTTTTTTGTATGCATCGCTCCACGTGAATACTCGATAACCATTCATATAGTCAATATCGAAATTCATTGTATCAAGCGGAATTTTTTTATCACGATAAGTTTGAGCAATCGTCTCAATTTGTTCCGGTGTATACGCCCATGCACTTTGCTGCAAACCAAGTGCCCATTCCGGAGGCAGATTTATTTTACCCGTTAGTTCCGTGTACTGGTCAAGAACATGCGAAATATCCGGTCCATTCATAAAATAGTAAGTTAGCGGTCCGCCATCTGCATAGAAATAATAATAATCATCTGAATCCTTTGCCATATTGTAATAGGTACGATACGTATTATCAAAGTATATACCATAAGCATTGCCATTCTTTAAACCAATAAAGAAAGGAATCGCAGTATAAACATACTTTGTGCTGTTGTCGTATCCGTAAGAGTCAGAGTTAAAATTAGCTAAGCTCTTACCACGCTTATTTAATTGACTGCCAGTTTGTTCGCCAAATCCATAAAAATTTTCATTTTTGTCGGTTTTCTTGATAATATACGGTTTTCCGCTCTCGTAGCCTGAAGATGAACCATTCAGTGCATAGTCTTCATTGATTACGCGACCCTTCTTGTCCAAAATCTTGACACCAAAAGGTTTCTCATTAACTTCAACAGTAATCTGTTTTGTTTTTAAAGTGTAATGATCTTGTTTTTCTTGCGCTTTGAATCTCGGTGCCTCCCAAACTTTCTTGGCAATCGCCGATGAATACTTTTCAGCGGATCCATCAGGAACAACCGATACTTTGACCGTATCTTCAGATAAGAAGTGAATATATCCCGTATACTTGCCAAGATCAAATTGTGCACCATCACGAATCCGTTTCGCTTCGGTTACTTCCAGTTTTTGCAGCTTATCTTTATCAAGAGGCCGATCCGTATGAGGCTGTGCTGCAAACGCAGTTGAAAAAATTGTTGAGAACGCAATAATCAGCGCTACCAGCAATGCAACAGCGGCTTTATAGTTAACTTTATATATGGTCATTACCCATCTGCCCTTCAATAGTGTGTAATTCATTTGACGTTCATTACATTTCTCTTACTATTTGGTATAATTTAAATGTCTAATGATGACTAACGAATCATCGCATAAGTTTTCTCAGGACTTCGATGACCTTTAGCTCATTCCAATGGATGCAGTCTTTATCATAAGACTGCTTTTTATTTTGTAAAGGATCATATTTCGTCTCAATCATCACCCTCCGAATTGTTATTTTTTTCTTTTTCAGGAATAATTTTGAAAAAGAGTTCAAAGAGAGTTCTCTCGAATTCTTTTTTCCTTCCTCTACACATCAATCCATGCATCCTTTGTTCTATTCAAATGGCGTTGTTAAATCATACCGTCGTATTGGGGTACTCATTTCTGCCTGTTCGCTGAACTAACGTGTAAAAATGCGTTTTCACACAAGTCGAAAGCCATGAAAAGTTTGTCCTTTTTCACGAATGAGCCCCTTCACGTCCATAAACAACATTATTTTTTTATAAAAGCCATTCAATAAACAAACAGAACATCTTGCTGCATAAATAAATGGAGAACAGCGGACAAAGGCCCGGAGCTCTTCTCTTTTCTCCTTAGTTACCTCCTCAAACTTATCCTAACATGATTCGACTTTTTGTGAAAAAATGTATCCTATACTCACATTTTACGTCCATTTCACCTATGAAATGGTCAACCAGGAGGGCAATGATTGTTGTACCCATGTCAAAAGACATGGTTTGTAGCCACTAACTGTGATCAGACACTTTCATTGACGATCTCATGGTCGTTCATCAGGATATACTGTATGAGAAAACCTGCTATATAGTGGTTCGTTTTTGTAAGGAATCATGGGACCTTTTTTGTTCGAGTACGAACTTGAATAACTATCGATAAAATCAGATTAAGAGCGTTATACTGAAAAAGAGGCGTCTAGGGATCTCTTGATCCCCAAACGCCTTCCTATTATTCTCTCTTGCCTTCAATCGATGATTCGACCACCTGCTGCTTTGGACAGTCGATTCATAATCGCTTGGCCTATCCCTGTCTCAGAGAATGTCTCACTATATATAACATTTACCTTTTTTTGATCGAAATGACGCAGTACATCAAAAAGATTATGCGCTACCGTTTCAGGTTCGCTCCGTTTGCCGCAAACAAGGACAACATCCGCATCAGGATAGCTGTCTGCATTCTCTTCTGTCGTCAGCACGCCAATGCTGCGTCCACTATTTTTTTCATCTCGGATTAATTCACGAATTCGCTTCTTGCCGGTGGGCACCAGATACATCGTCGCTTCCGGGGCATAGTGCTTATATTTCATGCCCGGCGCTTTTGGTGCTTGATCCGAACGTGTCAATCCGGGGTCATCCGCAACCGCTCCTACCGCTTCAATTAACTGTTCTTTGGATACGCCGCCCGGACGAAGAATCGTAATTGGCGTTGTCGTGCAGTCCACTACCGTGGATTCGACACCGACACCGGTTTCCCCTCCATCTAAAATGCCTGCGATGTGACCATCTAAGTCATGAAAAACATGATCCGCTCGTGTCGGACTCGGTCGTCCGGAACGGTTGGCTGATGGGGCAGCAATTGGTAATCCGGATGCTAGAATCAATGCCCTAGCGACCGGATGACTCGGCATACGAACCGCTACGGTCGACAAACCGGCGGTTACTGCGTTCGAGACTTCTCCACGCGACGGCAGCACCAGGGTAAGCGGTCCCGGCCAAAACGTGTCGATCAATTTTTGAGCGATCGGGTGAATTTCCGTGCAAATCGAGCGAACCTGTTCTAAATTGGCGACATGCACGATCAGCGGATTGTCACTGGGTCTTCCCTTGGCTTCATAAATCTTTTGCACAGACTCTCGCAGCTTTGCATTCCCGCCGAGTCCGTACACGGTTTCAGTAGGAAAAGCGACAATTTCTCCTTGCTGCAGTTTTTCCGCTGCGGCCATAATCTGAGGCGTATGTTCAAGATCAGGAGCTTCAGGATCCACCCGCCATACTTGTGTTTCTACCATTTTCGTTTCCCCTTTTACTAGTTACTGATTCGCTCAGACAAAGCCTGCCGGTGAACTTGATGCCCGGTTGTCTAGTGTCCATTGGGTTACTGATTCGCTCAGACAAAGCCTGCCGATGGGCAAGCTCTTGGTACAGATAAAAAGTTTCATAGGCTGGCATTCGTATCACGCACCGGAGATACGTTCACAGGATGTGGTGATCTTCTCTGCATTCATGAACGTTCTCAACGGTGCAAACAAGGCCGGATTTCATCCGACCTTGTTTCATTCCGTATACACCATACCATTCAGACAAGCAGTACGCAACGCTTTTACCCCGCAATCGCATGCCAAGCTCTAGTGAAGAAATCAACAACGAATGAATGAACCTCGACCTTATCGACCGGTTGTGACGAGGGATCAGATGCTGTTGTTTCATTTTGCTGAGGCTGCTGCTTTACCTGCTTGCTCGCCTTTACTGGCTGCACTTCTTTTGGATCATCGACTTTATCGACCGATTGTGATGACGTTTCAGATGATGCTGCTTCATTCTGCTGCGGCTGCTGTTTGCTTGCTTTTACCGGACGCGCTCCCTTTCGAACATCGACTTTTGCCTGCACCTGTGCCCGAGGATTTGCTACCGCCTCACTATTAGAAAAGTCTAGGAAGCACAGCGGCGGGAACAGGACGCACCACCAATTCGCCCCTCTCCCATCTCCCAGCGTGACCACTAACGCATCGTATTTCCCTGCCGGATAGACAAAAGTACCATACATTTTCGTAGGAAAATCCGCTTGGCCAAGTTTTATTTTATAAGCACTGTCCGCATGCGCCCGCTTTAATGTCTGTTCAACCGTCCGCTTCAGTTCGGGCATATGAGCGCGAATGACTTTTTTTGCCTGATTGGTTGTTTTTAAGTCCTGAACCCACTTTGTTATATCTGCGTTCACCGCGTCACGTACCTGACGCTTCACAACCTGATCGGCGGGTGAATCACTATTGGCGAGAATGCGCAGTCGAATCGCGTTTTGAGGAATTGGTCCCTTCTGATCCGCTTTCGTTGTGCTATATTGCCAGAAAAAAAATACGAGTACTAGATTAATAGATAATAAGAGCATGAAAACAAATGATTTTTTCACAACGCCCGCCTCCTTACCACCCATTGTGGACACAGAAGCGGGAAACTAAACATACGGATTCAAATTACGTATTCGAACACTATTGAATCACAGCCATAACGTTGCGGTCATAACCGGAAATATCTTTTTCCACAGTCAGAGCTTTGATTTGGCTGGTGAATTTGTCACGAACTAAATCGGAAACGGCTCTTCCTTGAGCCGCGCCAATTTCAAAAGCAGCTATAAAAGAGCCTTCTCTTCGCCAAATCGAAGGTATGTCATCAATAATCCGCCGGTAGAATTCCAGACCGTCTATTCCTCCGAACAACGCTAAATGAGGTTCATAATTTCCAACCGTGTCGTCCAGCCCGCCCATTTCTTCTCGCGTTATATAAGGGGGATTAGAAACAAGTACATCACATGTTTCATTGTGCAGAGGCGCGAGCAGGTCTCCTTGGCGAAAATCGACGCACGCGCCAAGTGCCGCCGCATTCCCCTTGGCGACATCCAATGCCTTCTCTGACAAATCGACTGCTGTAATTCGCCAATCCGGATGTTCAAGCGCTAGCGTGATCGCGATCGCCCCGCTGCCGGTGCCGATATCACAAACTGACGGATGCTTCAGCTCCGGCATATAGCGTTCCACCCATTGCCCGACCCTCCAGACCAGCTCTTCCGTCTCCTGACGCGGGATCAGTACGTCGGGAGTGACTTTGAACGTTCGTCCATAGAATGGAGCAGATCCGATCATATACTGAACGGGCGTCCCGAATTGCACGTGGTCCGTGACCCTCGCACGCACCCATGCCGCATCCTCATCGTCTATCGGTTCTCTACGATCGGCAATAAGATCCGTTCGCGAGAGGTTTAACCGGGCGCAAAGCAGAATTTCGCCAATATTTTCATCGCGTTGATGCGCATTTAATAGTGAAGATGCCCAGTTCATCAGTTCATATCTTTTCACAGTCACCGAGCATCCGCCTGTTCCATTTTCTTCGCTTGATCATCTAAAATCAGCGCATTTATAATGTCATCTAATTTCCCATTGAGTACTTGATCCAATTGATGGATGGTCAAACCAATCCGATGATCCGTGACACGATTCTGAGAGAAATTGTAGGTTCGGATGCGTTCTGATCGGTCGCCGGTTCCAACCGCTGACTTCCGTGTCGAATCATAGTGAGCTTGCGCCTCTTTCTGATACTTATCATAGACACGCGCGCGCAGCACCTTCATCGCTTTTTCCTTATTCTTAATCTGCGATCGTTCCTCCTGACAGGAAACCACAATGCCCGTCGGAATATGCGTCAAACGAATCGCGGACATGGTTGTATTGACGCTTTGACCACCCGGTCCGCTAGAAGCAAATCGATCGACACGGATATCTTTGTCATTAAGATCAACCTCGACTTCTTGTGCTTCCGGCAAAACCGCGACAGTCGCAGTCGATGAATGCGTGCGTCCACCCGATTCCGTTTCAGGAACGCGCTGCACGCGGTGTGCGCCATTCTCATATTTCAGTTTCGAAAACGCACCTTTTCCGGAAATCATGCACACGATTTCTTTATACCCGCCGATTTCATTGGGATTGGTGTCGATAACTTCAGTTTTCCATCCTTGCTGCTCGGCGTAACGCGAGTACATGCGAAACAAATCCCCGGCAAAAAGGGCTGCCTCATCGCCGCCGGCAGCACCACGCACCTCAAGAATGACATTCCGATCGTCATTCGGATCTTTGGGAATGAGCAGCTGCTTTAATTCTTCTTCTATTCGTGGTCGATCCGACTCAAGGCGGTTGATTTCTTCAAGAACCATAGTCTTCATGCTCTCATCCAACTGTTCATCGAGCATCGATTCAGCGTCGGTTATTTCGGAAATCATTCGTTTGTATTTACGATATACTGAAACAATGTCTTGTAAATCAGACTGTTCTTTAGAATATTTACGCAGCTTAGCCGGGTCACCGATCACATCCGGATCAGCGAGAAGCTGATTCAGTTTATCATAGCGTTCTTCCATGGACTGTATTCGTTCAAACATTTCATCCACCTCAATTGTATCCGTCTGCATCCCATTTACTCTATTATATCAGTCATTTCATCGTGAAAAAACAGACGCAAATCATTAGATTGGCGGATGACTGTAACAGTTCCTACAGACTGGATAGTAGCTTTCATTACCGCCAATTTGAATCTGTTCTCCGGTATAGACGGGTTTGCCCCTGCCATCAATGCGCAGATTCATCGTCGCCTTATGTTCACAAAACCAGCAAATTGTCTTCATTTCTTCAATTTTGTCCGCATAGAGCAGCATATATTTGCTTCCCTCAAACAATTCATTTCGGAAATCATTTTTCAGACCAAAGCCCATAACGGGAATATGTAACCGATCGACAATGCTCGCGAGCTGAAGCACATGCGCTTTAGAAAGGAATTGCACTTCGTCAACAAGCACGCAGTGCGGGCGCGGGCGATAGTCGCTTACAACTGCGAAGAGGTTTGTGGACTCAAATACGGGATGCGCGCTCCGTTTAAATCCGATCCTGCTGGAGATCGCGCCAACCTGATACCGATCATCTATTCCCGGCGTAAATAGCAGAACAGACTTCCCCTGCTCCTCATAATTGTGAGCGACCTTAATAATTTCAATGGATTTACCACTGTTCATCGCCCCATACTTAAAGAAAAGCTGAGCCATTAGTTAGTCGTCCTTTCATGCAACTGAATTTTCTATATTGATTTCAGGCTGTTAAAAAGCAGGCAGTTGGCTGCCTGCGATTGATCATGTATGCTCGCCTTGTCCTAAAAAAACAAAAACGGCAAATTCCGCACCATTTTTCATCGCACCGGAACACGCCGTTTTTCTCTCTGGACTTCAAACGAATCTTATTTAAGATTATATTTCTGTTTAAACCGATCAACACGTCCGCCTTTGTCAGCGAATTTCTGACGGCCAGTATAGAATGGATGCGAATCGGAACTGATTTCGACTGTAATTAATGGGTATTCGTTTCCGTCTTCCCATTGAACCGTTTGATTCGATTTCTTCGTTGAACCGCTCAAAAATTTAAAGCCAGTACTTGCGTCCATAAATACAACCTTATGATAGTCAGGATGGATGCCTGCTTTCATCTCATTCATCTCCTTTGCGCCCTGATTATTCTCTCAAACCAGAGTCATATAGCGCCTAATAATATAACGCACAACGAGTATTATAACAGGCAGTCGTGGGGTTTGCAAGCAAGGTCTTATTTGGAAAACCATGCCATATAGCGTTTTTCTTCACTGCACCCAAAACAGGGTCAACCTTATCGTCCTTATTTTGACTGCAAACTGCCTTTTTTCTCTTTATCAAAAATATCGAAAAATTCCTGATTGGATTTCGTTTCACGAATTCGTTTATAAAAATGCTCCACAAACTCTTGAGATTCATCCATCGTTTTGCGCATGGTCCAAAGTTTGTCCAAATGATCACGATCAACAAGCAATTCTTCCTTGCGCGTGCTGGAACGTCGAATATCAATAGCCGGGAAGATTCTGCGTTCTGCCAGTCTCCGGTCAAGATGCAGCTCCATATTTCCTGTTCCTTTAAATTCCTCATAAATGACATCGTCCATGCGCGATCCTGTATCAACCAAGGCCGTAGCCAGTATGGTCAGACTTCCGCCCTCTTCAATGTTTCGAGCCGCGCCAAAGAATTTTTTCGGTTTATGGAATGCGGCGGGATCGATACCTCCGGATAGAGTCCGACCACTCGGAGGAATGACAAGGTTGTAAGCTCGGGCCAGTCGGGTCAAGCTGTCCATGAGAATAACGACATCTCGCTTATGTTCCACCAGACGCATTGCCCGTTCAAGGACAAGTTCGGATACCTTCACATGATTTTCGGGCACTTCGTCAAAGGTTGAGCTCACAACATCTCCCTTGACCGAACGCTCAATATCCGTTACTTCCTCCGGACGTTCATCGACGAGCAAAACAATTAATTCAACATCAGGATAATTTACAGTAATACTGTTGGCGATCTCCTTCAGTAATGTCGTCTTTCCGGCTTTTGGCGGAGCAACAATCATACCTCTTTGTCCAAAACCCACAGGTGAAACCATGTCAATAATTCGTGTGGAAAAATCTTCTTTGTCCGTTTCAAGAACCATGTGTCTGTCGGGATAAAGCGGAGTCAACGCAGGAAAATGAACCCGTTCCTTCGCTACATCAGGATTCTCTCCGTTAACGGCCTCAACCCTCAGCAGCCCAAAGTAACGCTCATTTTCTTTCGGGGGTCGAACTTTCCCCGTAACCTTATCTCCATTTCGTAAATCAAATCGACGAATTTGCGAAGCGGAAATATAAATATCTTCCGAGCTCGGCGAATAATTGATCGGGCGAAGAAAACCAAAGCCCTCAGTTGGAATAATCTCAAGAACACCTTCCATAAGTGATAAGCCGTCTTTTTCCGCCTGTTTTTTTAAAATCGAGAAAATCAATTCTCTTTTGTTCAATTTACTATAGTAGGATACTTTAAACTCTTTTGCATGCTCATATAATTCTTTAAGTTTCATATTTTCTAACTCTGCTAATGTAATCGGCATTCTCACACCACACTTTTTAAATTTATCATCAAATACATAAAGCCATAAACTAATTCGGCTTTATATTTTTACCTTCTTCACATCTGAAATTCGGAAAAGACATAGAACTGTGCTAGTTGAGAGGAGGGGAGGAATTAAGTTGAAAGAGCAAGCCACGAACAGCTGAGCAAATTTAAATTCTTCACGAGCATAAGCACAGTCTCTTCAGATCATAGATATCATTCAAAAAAAGCCAAACGCAATTTTTTTCTCACCGTTATAATTTTTTATAAATCACACTATCCCATTAATATCATATTATACCCTTTTAATCAACCATTAGTCCCGTATTTTCAACGGATCTAATTAGAAAATTTAGTTTCATCGAGATTCTGATGGTAAAACAGCCGTTGCTACGGCCTGGATGGCCCAGATTCCAGATCCGGTGAACCGCAGAATGTGCTGGTTTCGATAGTGTTCCTTTTTTGCGAATCACGTACACCGTTTCTTTGAATTCAGAATTTTGTGTTTTGTTAATGATGTAAAAAAGGATCTGCACGAAAACACACATGGTTTCTATGCAAATCCTGACTTATTCTTGCTCCTTAAGACTTTCTCTAGCTTCATCCTCGAGCATGCGCTCGCGCCAGATGTTGGCACCGATAGCTCGCAGCTTCTCCATGATATGATCATAGCCGCGATCAATATGCTCAACACCAACAATTTCTGTAATGCCTTTTGCCATTAATCCGGCAATGACCAGTGATGCTCCCGCTCTTAAATCAGTGGCTCGAACCTTCGCACCCTCAAGATGTGTCGGTCCGCTCAAAATTGCTGAGCGACCTTCAACTTTCACATTCGCCCCCATGCGCCTTAATTCATCAATATGTTTAAAACGCGCGCCATAAATGGTGTCCGTGATAATACTCGTGCCTTCCACTTGCGTCATTAAACTTGTCAACGGTTGCTGGAGATCTGTTGGAAATCCCGGATAAACCAACGTTTTCACATCGGCACTTATCAAGCGCTTATTGCTTCTCGAGACAAGAATTTGATCCTCGCCTACTTGCACATCGGCGCCCATTTCACGAAGTTTCGCGGTCAGTGATTCCACATGCTGAGGGATCACATTGTCAATCAGCAAACGATCGGCTCCGGCCGCTCCGATAATCATGTATGTGCCGACTTCGATTCGGTCGGGAATAATCATATGTCTGCATCCATGGAGCTGCTTCACGCCTTCAATGCGAATGACATCTGTTCCCGCTCCTTTAATCTTGGCGCCCATACTCGTCAATAGTGTCGCTACATCAATAATTTCCGGTTCTTTCGCCGCGTTCTCAATGACGGTCTGCCCTTCGGCTTTAACAGCCGCAAGCATGATATTAATTGTCGCGCCAACGCTGACGACGTCAAGATAGATCCTCGCCCCGCGCAAAGAATCCGCACGTAAATAAATCGCTCCGCGTTCATTCGTCACTTTTGCCCCAAGCGCCTCAAATCCTTTGATGTGCTGGTCGATGGGACGCGGACCAAGATTGCACCCACCGGGGAGACCAATCACGGCTTTATGAAACCTGCCGAGCATCGCGCCCATTAAATAGTAGGAAGCACGCAATCGTTTCACTGAACCATTCGGAAGCGGCATGTCCACCATCTTTCTCGGGTCAACAACAAATGTATGGTCGTCAAAAGAAACAGTTCCGCCAATTTCACGTAGTAGCTTACATAGTGTGCGCACATCTGAAATATCGGGAAGCTGGTCAATGGTAACAGGTGAATCAGCAAGAATGGTGGCCGGAATCAACGCGACCGCACTGTTTTTCGCTCCGCTTATTTGAACGGTGCCATTTAAACGTGTGCCGCCTTCAATTAGTAATTTATCCATGGTCAGAATACTTCCTTTTCCTTTTACATCAAATTATCAAGCGCTTTTCTAAGAACACTCATACATGAAACCAGGCAGGCAAAACCATTATATGTACAAAATTAACACTATGCTCTCGTTTTCATAAAAATTACTGAGCATTTATAGGTCCTGCCGACAACTAGAAGACTCTTTCAGCATTATAGCATAAACCTGCAAATCATGTGTGTACAGACTCGTCCCCTATAGAAAATTCAATTAATTATTTTGCGCACTGCGGGCATTCTTTCTCAACTGCAGCAATGAGTTCCTGAAGATCAAAAGGTTTTGAAAAATGCGCGATTGCGCCATCCCGCAATGCTTCCTTAACGAGCGTATTCTCGCCATAAGCAGTCATAATCATCACTTTCAGATTCGGTTTCATTTGCATCATATGGTGCAATATTTCCATACCGCTCATTTTAGGAATTTTCATATCAAGCAGGACGAGCTTTGGGTCCTCTTCTTTGAGAAATTTAAGTGCCTGATCACCGCTGCCCGCCGTCAAAATGGGGTACCCTTCCTTTTTAAAAACTTCTTTCAGCAATAATCGAATACCTGCCTGATCGTCAACAATCATAATTTTGTTTGCCTTTGTTGCGCTGCACACCAAATTCTGTTTTACCATTAGATTGCCCTCTTTCGTTCATTCTTTGCAACGCGCTCTGTGCGGGTTCAGATTTGTCTTTACATATATCACTTCTTTATCGAACGTCATTTCCCTCTTTTAAATTATTAGAAAAAAAGCAAAAGCCGGCAGGTCGATTCATAAATCAATCGGTCTGCCGGTTTGCTCACACATTTATAGGTATTAACATTTATTATTCATTAGCCAAAGATGCTTTAATGAAGTCGTGGAATAATGGTTCCGGCCGTGTCGGACGCGATTTGAATTCCGGATGGAATTGGCACGCCACAAACCAAGGATGATCATTTAATTCAATCATTTCCACAAGCCGATTGTCCGGACTCAAGCCTGAGAACACCATGCCTTTTTCCGTCATTTTTTCACGGTACTGGTTATTGAACTCATAACGGTGACGATGGCGCTGGTAGATAATTTCTTTATTGTAAGCGTCAAAAACCTTCGTATCCTTCACGATTTTACATGGATATAACCCAAGGCGCAGGGTGCCGCCCAAATCTTCAACATCCATTTGTTCCGGAAGGAGGTCGATAATCGCTTCCTCAGCGTCTTGATTAAATTCGGCAGAATCCGCTCCGCTTAATTTCAATACGTGACGAGCAAATTCTATCGTCGCCAGCTGCATACCGAGACAGATGCCGAAGAACGGCACCTTATGTTCACGTGCGTATTGGATAGCCAAAATTTTTCCTTCAATACCTCGATCACCAAATCCGCCCGGAACAATGATACCTTGACAATCCTTTAACTGTTCATTCACGTTGTTTGGCAGCAGATCTTCAGAGTTGATATACTGAACCTTCACTTCCGTATCGAAGCTGTATCCCCCGTGCTTCAGTGCCTCAACAACAGAAATATAGGCATCCTGAAGCTCAACATATTTACCGACCAAGCCAATTTTCACATGTTTTTTCGGATGAAGGACCTTATCTACCAAATCATGCCACTGGCTCATATCTGCTTCACCCTGCGGCAGGTGCAACTTCTCACAGACGATATCGTCCAAATGCTGATCCTGCAACTGCAGCGGAACCTGGTAGAGCGTTTCTGCGTCACGCGCCTCAATGACGGCTTCTTTGTCGATATCGCAGAATAAAGCGAGCTTCGCTTTCATCTCTTCGGAAACCGGCAATTCGGTACGAACAACAATGATATTCGGCTGAATACCAAGACTGCGCAGTTCTTTTACACTGTGCTGCGTCGGTTTTGTTTTCATTTCACCGGCCGCTTTCAGATAAGGAATCAATGTACAGTGGATATAAAGCACATTGTCCAAACCAACATTACTCTTAATTTGTCTGATCGCTTCTAGGAACGGGAGGCTTTCGATATCACCGACCGTACCGCCGATTTCCGTGATCACGACATCAGCGCCCGTCGTTTTACCCGCTCGGAAAACACGATCTTTGATTTCATTCGTGATATGTGGAATGACCTGAACGGTGCCGCCTAAGTAGTCACCCCGGCGTTCTCTTTTCAGAACTGTGGAATAGATTTTACCTGTTGTAACATTGCTGTTTTTATTTAGATTGATATCAATGAACCGCTCGTAATGCCCAAGGTCGAGATCGGTTTCTGCACCATCGTCGGTAACAAATACTTCACCGTGCTGATACGGGCTCATTGTCCCCGGATCCACATTAATGTATGGATCAAACTTCTGGATCGTCACTTTCAATCCGCGATTTTTCAAAAGACGTCCCAGTGACGCCGCGGTAATCCCTTTGCCGAGAGACGAAACCACGCCTCCGGTCACAAAAATGTACTTCGTCATCCTTGATGATTTCCCCCTTATCAATAGAAAAAACTTGGTGAATTCATACGGCTAGCACAGTGATAAATCTACATGGCAAGGGGTCGTCATTACGATCAATTTCGACCTTTTTCGACCGGTTTTTCTTGCCTTTGTTTGTAAAAAAGCAAAAGCGACACGCTCCCCTTTCGGAGGGCTCGCTTTTGCTTTGAATTTCGTTCTATTTGTCGCCCTTTGCAATTCTAACAAACTTGCCCAGTTGAATCAAGAGTACGTTACAGGAAAAAAGCCCCTGCATGATTCGATGAAATAAGATTGGGTTGTGCTCCATTCCATTGACTCTGTATTCTAGCTTATTTGCGATGCAAAAGGCACATCCGTACGGTCGTAAGTTTATTCTTCTTCATCATCAATAATCGCGTTACGCTTAATTCTTTTCACATCGTCATCTTCAAAATCATCATCGTTGTCATCGTCTGTATCATTGTCTTCATCTAAATCTTCTTCTTCATCATCTTCGTCATAATCATCAAATCCATCATCCGCTACCTTATGCTTCTCATGATGGCTGTCCCCGAGTGTTTTAGCGATATCATCCTCGCGTTGTTCCAGCGGGTACCAGTTGCGCAGCGCCCAGAGGTTATGACCAACGCTCAGAAAACGTCCGTCAAGAATCAACGTTGTATAAAGACGAGCCAGTGATTCGCCGCCATCAGCCTCAACTTCGCCGTCTTTATAAACCATGTCGGTCAGTTCATAGAAAGTTTTCGGTTCTTTCGACTGGGACAATATATCATAGAATTGGTCAACCTTCGCTTTTTCAACCACGTGTTCTGTCAATGGAAACATCCTTTCCCTTTATCATACCTTATCAAGGCTTTAACATCCGCCCTGCAGTAGGTTTTTCTAACGCAAGACTTCTGAATGCTGAAAAAAATCCCGCAAATCGTTTATCCAAAAAATCTATTTGGACGTCCGTCACGGAAGTACGCACACTGAGACTCATTGTAAGGTTATACAATAAATACAATAATCCGTTCATGGATTAAAATCAAGTCTAGTCAAAAAAATTCTCAGTAAAACAAGATACAACGATAAAATTGGGATATATTAAATGATAACCGGCGCAAATTATACGCCTAGTTGATCGGAGGAACGATGATGCACCCATTCGTCCAACTACTCATCATTTTTTTTGCACTCACCATTCTCTTTTTTGCCTTGGTCCTGTTCGACATTCACGCGGGATTAAAATCGAAACGGCCCTTAATTGCCGAGCGCAATCCAATAACCGGACTTAACAATTTCCGCTATTACACAAATGGTCATGCGCTCTTCGAAGAAATGAAGCGAACCATCAGCAATGCCAAGTATCATATTCATCTTTCCTTTTTTATCTTTATCGCAGACGATGTAGGGGAAGAATGGATCAACCTCTTAAAAAGAAAAGCGGCAGACGGCGTCGAAGTCCGATTGCTTGTCGACGCCCTTAGCAGTTTCGCACTAAGAAAAAAAAGAGCAGAACTCGTTAAAGCAGGCGTTCAGCTTGCTTTCTCAGGAAAACCAACTTTTCCATTCACCTTTTATTACCTAAACCATCGCAACCATAGAAAGATGATGATTATCGATGGAAAAATCGGCTATTTCGGAGGCTACAATGTCAGTCGCGACTATATCGGCCGCAACCCGAAAATGGGACCATGGCATGACAACCATTTAAAAATCGAAGGCGAGAGCGTTCCCGAACTTCAGCGTTTGTTCCTTGAAGACTGGAAAAAAGCAACCCACGCAGATCTTCTCAAGAACAGTACCTATTTCCCAGCGGTTGCTAAAGGACCATCACCTCTGACACTGATTGGAACGGACGGCAAACAGCTTGAAACCTGCTTTGTTGATAAATTGAGCAGTGCCCAAACATCCATCGTGATCGGATCTCCTTATTTTGTACCAAGCAAGCGGCTCATGGACGTGCTCGTCAACCGCGTGGAGCACGGAGTTAAGTTGAGCATTCTCTTACCAATGAAAAAGGACCACGCGCTTGTTCAACCGGCTTCATATCAATACCTTGAACCGCTCTTGAAAAAAGGTGCCGAGCTTTTCCATTTTTACCAAGGATTTTATCATTCGAAGGTTTTCATTATTGACCGCAGACTATGTTATCTTGGTACGGCAAATTTTGATCAGCGCAGTCTGTTTTGGAACGATGAGCTATCAGGATTCACTGAGGATCCTGAACTCGTCCACCAAGCACTGGTACAATTGAAAAAGGAAATGAAAGACAAATCCGTCTCCATTCCTTACGACCAATTGGCCCGTCGCTCACCTTGGGCTAAATTAAAAACCAAAGTGTGCGCGTGGTTCAGCTACTTTCTTTAAACAAACGCTCTGCCTCGCTCTGCATACAAAACAGCCTCCTGATAAGGATTGGAGGCTGTTTTTACTTAATCCATTCTTTTGTTCACATTTTTTCCGGTGCGTTAACACCGATCAGTTCCATTCCGTTTTTAAGCGTAATACGAACAGCTTTCATTAGAGCGACTCTCGCCTTGCTAAGCAGCACATTATTTTCGTCAAGCACTTTTTCAGCGTTGTAGAAACTGTGCAGGCAAGCTGCCAGGTCATACAAATAGTTCGGAATATGCTGGATCGCCAACTTCTCCGCGCTGTCCGCGACAACTGCAGGAAAATCACCCAGCTTCTTCAGCAAATCAATTTCCTTATCTCCTGTGAGCAGGTTCAGGTCAAGCTCCGCGGCGTTATCATGTTCAAAAGCCTCCGCCCGTTTCAGCATGCTGGTGATTCGTGCATATGCATATTGAACGTAGTATACCGGGTTTTCATTCGAATGCGAAATCGCCAGGTCCAAGTCAAAATCAAGATGGCTGTCCGAGCTGCGCATGGCGAAGAAATAACGTGCGGCGTCAACACCCACATCCTCCATCAACTCGCGCATCGTGACCGCTTTACCTGTACGCTTGCTCATCTTGACCTTCTCGCCATCCTTGAATAGGTTAACCAGCTGAATGATCTGTACCGTTAATTGGTCAGGATTGTAACCAAGCGATTGAATCGCCGCTTTCAGTCTCGGCACATAACCGTGGTGATCTGCGCCAAGCACGTCAATCAACTGTTCGAACCCGCGATCAAGCTTGTTTTTGTGGTACGCGATATCCGGCGTGAAATAGGTGTAGCTGCCGTCCGATTTAACAAGCACTCGATCCTTGTCGTCGCCATATTCAGATGTCTTCAGCCACAACGCTCCGTCTTTTTCGTAAACCTCGTCTTTATTTTTAAGATACTCAAGAACAGGCTCAATCTTATTATCCTCATAAAGAGAACGTTCGGAGAACCAGTTGTCAAAATGGACACGAAAGTCTCCAAGATCTTTTTTGATTCCGCGCATGAGGTGCTCAACACCAAAATTCCGGAAGAAGCGGCTTCGTTCTTCAGCAGGTTTCGCTGACAGAGCATCACCATAGTTATCAACCAGCTGCTTCGCCAGTTCAATGATATCCTTGCCGTGATAGCCATTTTCCGGAATCTCCGCGCTCCTTCCTAATTGCTGAAGATAACGGGCTTCCAGTGAAACCGCCAAATTGGCAATCTGATTTCCGCCATCGTTGATGTAATATTCCGGTACGGCATCGTAGCCGGCCTTGTTCAGCAGCTTGCACAACGCATCGCCGACCGCCGCACCTCGACCGTGGCCAAGGTGAAGACTGCCGGTTGGATTTGCAGAAACAAATTCGACGAGGACCTTCTTCCCGGCGCCACTGTTTGAAGCACCGTAAGAATCGCCTGCCTCGATAATTGTCGGAATCAAATTCGTTAAATAGTGATTATCTAGGAAGAAGTTGATGAATCCGGGTCCCGCAATCTCGATCTTGCGAATATGACCTTTCTCCTTGTCAAAGCTCGCAATCAATTCTTCGGCGATTTTCCTCGGCGCCTTTTTTGCAATTCTTGCGAGCTGCATCGCCATATTGGCTGCAAAATCGCCGTGCGACTTGTCTTTCGGCGCTTCAAGTACTACATCCGGCACTTGCTCCGGGGTGGCAAGACCCGCCTTGATCACCGCCTCTACAATCTCTTCCTTTAATTGATGCTTGACTTGCTCAACGATCGTCATCTTATATAACCTCCAAAATTGCGTCTGGCGCATATCTCGCATTGTATTCTATGTGGTATCATTTCCGGAAACCGCTGTTCTCAGCTTGGCTTTAACCGATCTTATAGCGGTAATCAAGCAACACTTTGCCCACCGATTGATCCGCAACGCTTAAGTCGTAGACAAGTCGCACCGCCCCTGAATCGCCTGAGGTATCGCTATCAATAATCTCGGCGCTCGCCTTCGTTTCCATATGACCGATTTGCGTGCCGTAAGTGCCGGTCATTGTCTGTCCGATCATGAGCGGCTGCCTCATCGGAGAAGCGCCCTTGCGTATAATAAGTGCTTCTTTGTCGCCGACTCGAATCGTGTAATCGGCAGGCCCGACATCTGCGATTTCAGCGCTAAAAACTAGATACAGACTTGATCCGCTTCTACCGACCCTCCCCTGAAGAACAGCAGTCGTCTTCTGCTGCTTCCTAGACTGTCCGGGATCACAGATTCGGCTTATAAAAACGATTTCAGCATCACGCGTCTTCATTCAGCAGCCTTCTTTCGTAACCGCATGTGTTCATACTTATACTACTATAAAAGATTGACTATCTCTGGGCAAGGTTAACCCGGCTATTTTTCCAAGGATTCTATTTTTTTCTCGTATTTATACCTTAATTCGTCTTTTTCGATTCGCAAGGTTTAGAAAACGGCGGTTTCATCCATAATGAATGGTAAAAACAAAGACACACACGGCGCTGTCATGGCTGCCTGCTTTTCGGATTGAGGGGGTGCTGATCCATGCGTTTCGACATGAGGATCCGAAAAAGGAAGAACGTAATCACGCGATGGGGCGTCCGCATCGCCGCATTTTTTCCTATACTTCTGCTGCTCTGCGTTGCTATACTTCTCTTGTCGGCAAAGATTGCCGGACCGATGGATATTCCGGCATCGCGTCCTGCCGTTATCTATGACAACAGCGGCAAGTTCATTGGAAAATGGGATACGACCAACAGACAATGGGTAAGCAGTGACAACATGGCGCCTTCGATCAAACTGGCAACGCTTGCCATCGAAGATCGCCGCTTCTTCCACCACCATGGGTTTGATTTTCAGCGAATCGCTCAGTCCGCCTTTGTCGATATGCGCAGCTTAAGTAAAGCTCAGGGCGCAAGCACAATCACGATGCAGTATGCGAAAAACCTGTTTTTATCCAACGACAAAACATGGTTGCGCAAATTCTCCGAAATGTTCTACACTGTTCGTCTTGAAATGAATGAATCGAAAAAAGAGATTCTTGAAGGCTACTTAAATACAATCTATTACGGGCATGGTGCATACGGAGTTGAAGCCGCCGCACATGTATATTTCAACAAGCGTGCAGAAGATCTTAGCCTTGCTCAATCCAGCATGCTGGCCGGAATCCCAAACGGCCCCAGCCTTTATTCGCCTTTTCTGAACTACGATTTGGCTAAAAAGCGGCAAAAGGTTGTTTTGAACACGATGGTAAAAAGCGGCTATCTCACAAAAAAGCGTGCTGAAATCGCATACCATTCGCCGCTTCAGCTGGTACGCACGGACAAAAAAGAAGCAGAGAAAGCACCTTATTTTCAAGACGCAGTTAGGCACGAACTGACGGAGCATCTGCACATCAGCCAAAAAGAATTGGCCTCCGGCGGGCTCAAGGTCTACACAACGCTCGATAACGAAACACAAGAAACGGCAGAATTTTGGATCAAGCATACCATACCGGATTCATCAAAAATTCAAACAGCGCTGGTTGCTTTGGATCCGAAAACCGGTGGTGTCGTAGCGATGGTCGGAGGTCGTGACTATCAAAGCAGTTCCTATAACCGGGCAGTAAGCGCAAAGCGCGCGCCGGGTTCTGCGTTTAAACCGTTTCTTTATTATGCGGCTCTACGGAATGGCTTCACACCGGCGACTCGTTTAAAGAGCGCGCCAACGGCATTCACCTTTGACAATGGCCATTCCGACTACGCGCCGAACAATTTCGGCGGCTATTATGCGGACAAACCGATTACCATGGCGCAAGCGCTTGCCCTGTCCGATAATATTTTTGCCGTAAAGACACATTTAGCAATTGGCATGCAGCACTTAGTCCAAGCTGCCCGCCAAGCCGGAATCTCGAGCGCGCTTGCGCCAATTCCCTCTCTGGCTTTAGGTTCAAAGCCGGTAAGCGTTCTTGAGCTCACCCGCGGCTACGCGACCTTCGCCAATGAGGGCGCGCGTGTTCACCCGGCGCTTATTACACGCGTGACTGATCATGCAGGACGAACGCTTTATGAATGGGCGCCAAAGAAAAAGCAAGTGCTGAATCGTCAAACATCCTACGTTCTCTCTCAGATGATGACCGGTATCTTTGATAAACGGCTGAATGGATACACGCGGGTGACGGGTAGCCCGGTAGCAGGATTGCTGACGCACAAAATCGCCGCAAAAACCGGATCGACATCAGCAGACAGTTGGATGGCAGGATTCACACCCGATTTAGTCGCCTCGGTCTGGGTCGGCTATGACAAAGGCGAAACCATCAGTACATATCCGGACACCGGCTATGCGAAAACAATTTGGAGTCATTTTATGGAATCAGCGCTCGAAGGAACACCAAAGAATGCATTCAAACCGCCTAAAGGCGTCGTTAGCGTCAGTATTGACCCGAAGAGCGGCCTTCGCGCTGGCAAAGGATGCACCGGACGACCCACTTATTTTGTAAAAGGAACTGAACCGACCGCGTACTGCGGTCAATCGAAAGCCGAAAAAGCCATCAAAAAGAAAAAGAAGCCACGCAGCATGCTTGACCGCCTGTTCCATTGGTGGAAATAGCAATGATGTGAACGAAGACAACGCCCGCTTTTGAGCTCACTAAAAAGCAACAGGAACTTCCGATATAAAGTTCGGACAAGTTCTGTTGCTTTTTTGAATGCAGATTAAAAGTTCTAGTTGAGGTCATTTTATTTCTCAATCACGATGTTCTTCTCTTATACTTAGATCACCGAGCAAAAAAGAGGTGATCTATGATGATTATTTTATTTTTAATTGGCGGATTGATTGCCGGCGGTATTATTCCTGTACAGACCTCTATTAATTCCAGACTAGGCGTTGAAGTCGGGTCGCCCTTCATGGCTTCGTTTCTGTCATTTTTTACCGGAACACTGACTCTGGTTATCCTATCTCTGGTTATTGATCATAAACTCACCTTCGCTCCGGATAGTTTCCACAATAACCCGTGGTGGATCTGGACCGGTGGCGCGCTCGGGGTTTTCTACCTGACCTCGAACATTCTGCTGCTTCCTCAACTAGGTGCGGCGCTGACCGTTGTAATCACACTTATCGGTCAAATGATCATGGCCATTGCAATTGATCAGTTCGGCTGGTTCAACGTGCCCATTCATGAACTGAACATTCCGCGCCTGATCGGGATTGTCTGCATGCTCGGCGGCGTTTTTTTGATCAAGAACTATTAAGGAGAACTATTAAGGAGAACCATTATGAAGCGTAAAAAATTCACAGTAACAGTACTATTTCTCATCTGGGGGCTCGCCGCAGGAATGGTATCACCGGTTCAGACATCGATAAACACCCAACTGCGCTATGCCGTCCAGTCGCCTTTTCTTGCGTCACTCATCTCATTCATGACCGGCACATGCATCCTTGTGCTTGTCACGCTGATCATCGACCGCAAAATGACGATGGATCTAAAACTAATTCCGCGCGCGCCAAAGTGGATTTGGATCGGCGGAATGCTCGGCGTCATTTTTGTCACGTCTAACATTTTGCTGCTGCCTGTGCTTGGATCGGCGCTAACTGTTGTTTCGGTACTCTGCGGTCAGATGATCGTCGCCATAGCCGTCGATCACTTCGGTTGGTTTGGCGTCGCGAAGCATAAAATGAATTGGCCACGCGCGGCGGGTCTTGTATTAATGATCGCCGGTATTTTGCTGATTCAACAGTACTAATGCGCCTGTGACCCGTTCATTCAGCCGTGAGCGATGCCTTCAAATCCGGATTAGCTCGTTCCCATTGCTCAGGCGCAACGCTGATCAAAAATTCACGAAGTACCTTTTTTGATTTGGCATCCATATCATCCAGCATCACTTTTCCTTTGAGCGCTTTGTCCATTTTATTAACGTGATCCGCCAGTACCTTATAACCGCGTTTGATCTCCCGATGGATAATCATTTCGGCGGCGCCGGCTCCTGAGTAACGCGGTCCTTCTTTGGTCACTTCCGTATTTACCCAGACAAGCCAATATTTTTTCCCCCCGCCTTGCAGATCGTCCTTATTTGCCGAAAAACGGATTCTGCGTTCAATAGCGCTGCGCGCGTGGAGCGCACCTATGTCAACTTCCGCTTTGCCTTCTTCCACGTCAATGATGACTGGAGATATAGTGTCCAAATTGATCAACCCGGCGCCAAAACCGCCATGGCCTTTTGTCGAATCGCCTTTAATTATATTAAAGCCTGATTTTTTTCCATCCTGATGAAAAATATCCAAATTAGTCACCCTTTCAGACGTGATTAATCTCACTGTTGTTAGTTTATCACATGCGCTCCGGCAACGCCCAATTGACGAGCAGATCATCCCTGCACCATCTGCTCAAATCAAGCATCCTATGCGTCAGATGCCATAAAAACCGTTGTAAATTAGGTTGTGACAAACGCCCTGATCTAATTAATTGATTCAAAGCGCCGCATCCTATAGACTCAATATTAGTGAACGATCTGATCGTCTGTCGTTGCTCACCTCCTATGAGCAACGATGAAGTCAAGTTTTCTAAAAGAATGTGAGGGGAACACCATGCGCAATAAAAAGCCATTCACGATCACTCAAGTATCCGCAGATGGACGCTTTGGTTTGGAACGTGAGAACTTAAGAATCGATCCACGCGGTACGCTGGCGCTGACACCGCACCCCCTTGCGTTCGGTGACAAGCTGACTAATTCTGAAATTACAACTGATTTTTCTGAGAGTCAGATTGAGTTGATCACTCCCGTTGCGCATTCCGTGCAGGAACTGTTTGCGCATGAAAAACGGTTGACCAAGACAATTTATACGGGGATTAACGATGAATTACTATGGCCGCTGAGTACCCCTCCTTCGTTATTACCGGCAGAAGACCAGATTCCGATCGCGGATTTTGGTCGCAAAGGGCAAGATAAAACGGACTACCGCGTCTACCTCTCGAAGAAATACGGGCGCATTAAACAACTCTACTGTGGTATTCATTTTAATTTTTCTTTTCCTGACCATCTATTTCCAAATCAGGATGCATGCAACCGCTTTTATCTGAATCTAGTCGCAAATGCTCTGCGGCATCGCTATTTTCTTGTTCATCTGCTCTCGGCAAGTCCGGAACGAATCGAGTCGATCTCTTATCGTTCCGTACGACTAAGCACGCATGGATACAAAAATCTTGAACCCGTGTATCCAGACTACTCAAGCCCTCAGCATTACATTGACTCGCTTCGCGACGCCGTAGAAAGAGGCGTGATTGAAAGTCCACGCGAACTCTATCAGCTCGTCCGAATTAAAGGAACAGGCTTTGAAGATCTTGTGAACGCACCGAAAGCGGGTAGGATCGAACTGAGGATTGCCGATCTCAATCCACTTTTTCGTGCGGGAATCAATCCAAACGATCTGTATTTGATGCATCTCTACCTGCTCTGGTGTGCACAAAGTGACGCTAGTGAGTTTACAAGAGAAGACCAAAAAGAAGCGAATGCGCGATCAGATGAAGCAGCGTTATGCACGGTCACCGACTCGTTTAGCGTTAAAATGAATGCACTGTTCGATGCTTTAGTTACGTTCACACGCAGCCAAAGCCTCCCTGCCGCTTATGAATCGGCACTAAACGACGCACGAGCACGCTGGATTGATCGTTCAAAAAGTTATGCCGCACGCGTTCATTCCGAGCTCAAGCGCGATCCGTCGGCAGCGATGCATTGGGCAAGACAAATGAAAAATGCGTACCTTTCCCCCTGTCGCTCAGCTCATTAACAAGCATTTAACCGTTTGCCACAATGAGACGAACGCATAGTCAAGATGATTTCCTATATCTCTCCTTTATTCCAGCCATTGCCAAAAATGGAGACAGCCTTTATTCTTAAAGTAGAAATGTCCCAAACGCGCAGAAATTGTTTCTCGTGATGAAATGGCTTCAAGCCTTTACTTACGAAAATTGGACATGGTACTTTTGTTTTGTGGAGGATTCGTAACGTATGGTCCTGATCAGATGCATCAAAAATGTATATGGAGAGACAGTCGAAATCCCTACAGATTTCATGGAATCACGGCTGCTTTTCAAAGTGAACAATTTTTACATGGCTGAACAAGATAATGAAGGGCATTTAGTCACGCAGGATGAAGAAGGCGAGCCGCACATTATCGCCGACAGCAATGAGATCCTAAGTGGCGGCTCTTGGTTCCATGAACATTTTGTGCTCTTGTGAATGCGGTATCATCTGTTTAAATGAATGATCTTTGGGCAGGGGGACAGTAAATGAGCAGTATTCAATTTGAACTCGTGAAGAAGATCGGGACGGTGAATGAGTCACCCAACGGATGGTCGAAGCAGCTGAATATGATCAGTTGGAACGGACGCGCCCCGAAATATGATCTAAGAGATTGGGCGCCTGACGGGGAGAAAATGGGCAAGGGCATTACGCTCAGTGTGGATGAGATGAAAGCTCTGAAACTTTTACTTAATCAGCTTGAAGAATTAAACTGAATCAGGCAGCAAAAGGCGGATGGCAAGTGGCCATCCGCCTTTCCCAATTTTGATGTTTCAGATCTTCAGCGCAGCGCAGGACACTCAGCCGACTGAAGGGAACGAAGCTCGTCAATGAATGCTAACGCATGATCAAAATCCTCGTTCATCGTCCGTTTTTCAAGTGCTTTCACCTTTTCTACTGCTTCAACGCGCGGCAAATAGTCAAAATAAAGGAGTGTAGCGACACATTCAAGAAACCAAGTTTCTTGAGCTACGACGTGTTGTGTAAGACCGTGCATATTGGGCAGAACGTTTTTGTAATGAGACAAGAAATCCAGACCCGCCTCTGAAATGCGATAAGAGCATGTCTCATCTTTATTTTGAGTCTCTTCCCGATCTTCAATCAAAAAGCCAAAATCGCATAATTCCTCAAGTTGTACCGATAATTCTTCAGAATAAGGACCGTTGAAATGAAAATGAAAAATCTGGTGAAATGGAAAGCCGAGTCTCTGAAAAATATAAATGGATTTCTGCAGTTTCTTGCGTCCGGAGTTTCTACCTGACTGTTGAATTAATGCGGCAATTATTGCGTGGTCTTCCAACATGTTTCATTTCCCCCATGTAACATGATCTCAAATACTCGATTAAAAATGCTCCTTTTATGCTGTTTCTTAGATGCCTAAAATGTCTTGAATTGTTTTTCGATACGGTGAATGCTCCGGCAAATCAAGAATTCTGTCCTTCGGGTAGTACAGCTTGCAATCTGTTCGACGCATTCCGGTAATCGAACCCACAACATCAGATTCCTGCGAGAGTTCATGCAGTGTTCCATCCGGCATCAGAAGTTGAATCGGCTGCCGCTCCCCTTCCTCGCCCGGCCGATACAGATCATACGGAGAATTTGACGACGAATCCACTTCCAAATAGTAATCCGGATCAATGCCTGCGTCCCTGAACGCTTCCACCAGCCGATCCTTAAAGCCGATCAGTGAAGGTGTGAATTCAACATACTTAAAAAGACGGCGATTCATGAACCGAAAGCATAGATCGCTAAGAATAGCGTCCTCTTCTTCTTGCCAAGCTTGGAAAAAATAAAGGATAACCGATTCGTCTAATTTTAAATAATCTTGAAGCGTCATCTTCCCTTTAAAAATTTTAATCAGCGGATGCGGCGCATATTTGAAGTGGAAGCCTTGTTTATAGAGCACTTTCGCTCTGTGAAGAATTTGCGTAAGAATGACCTCCGCACTCCGCGTGACCGGATGGAAATACACTTGCCAGTACATCTGATAGCGGCTCATGATATAGTCTTCCACCGCATGCATCCCCGATAGTTTAAAAATAATTTGGTCATCCTGAGTGCGCATTACTCGCCAAATACGCTCCATATCAAAATGGCCATAGCTGACGCCGGTAAAATAAGCATCACGAAGAAGATAATCCATACGGTCGGCATCAATTTGACTTGAAATCAGGCTGACAACGAGGCGGTTTGGATACGTTTTACCAATGACATCAGCCACTTTTTCCGCAAACCCCTGACCTTGCTGTTCAAGCAGCCGATGAATTTCCGTATTGCCGAGTATAATCTTTTGCGTATACTCTTCATGATTGGTACCGAACACCTTCTCAAAGGAATGCGAAAACGGTCCATGCCCCACATCGTGGAGCAGCGCGGCGCAGAGTGCGATCATCGTCTCCGAATCATCCCAATGATTTCTATATTTGAAAATATCAATGACTCGTCTGGCAATTTCATAGACACCCAGTGAATGGCCAAAACGACTGTGTTCCGCGCCATGAAAGGTCAGAAAAGTCGTACCGAGCTGCCGAATCCGCCTTAAGCGTTGAAATTCAGGTGTCCCGATCAAGTCCCAGATTAGTCGATCACGGACATGAATATAGCGATGTACCGGATCTTTAAACACCTTTTCTTCATTCAATTTTTGATATGATCGGGTCAATGCCACCACGTCCTATTTGCTCCTTGCTCAGGTCCGTTCCCAGCTCCACAAGTCGCGAGGTTCTGTACTCATTATACCGTTACCGGATTAGATTGAAAGCGGGACATATACCGATTCAATTCATCGGTTCGTCCACAATCCGTTTCCTGTTCTTAAAATAGACCGGTGTCAACTTATATTCTTTTGCCATCGCCGCACCCAGAGGATACTTGACACCAATAGTTTCGGGCCCGTGGTTGTCCCCGCCAATCGTTACATATTGCCCGCCTAATTCGCGATACCGACGCACAATACTTTCAAGGCCTTCCCTAAACCCGTCCTGATCGATCAAGCGCAAATTAATTTCCAGGCAGATATCATTTTCGATCAGTGTGCTGAGAAAATTATCGATCAGCAGCGGGAAATCTTCATACCGAAGCACGTTGTCCGAATAGCTTAGATAACGGCATGGATAGTCAATGTGACCAAATGTATCGATGTACGGATTGCGATGAATCGTGTGCTCCGCATAGATTAAATACTGTGTAAAAAAATCCTGTTTGGTGAGAAAATTTTTCCCGCGATCCGTGTACATGTCATAATCCTGCAAATTATGTACCGAGCCAATAACCATATCAAACGGATGAGCGGCAACAATTTCACGATTGCGTGCGACATAGTCTTGCCTATTATCCAACCCAAGTTCAATACCTAATAAAAGATGCTCGCCACGATAGGCGGAATAGGTCTCAAAATAGTTACTAATCTCAAAGTCAACGGGAGCACCGTCGTCCTGGCGCTCATTTAAATCATAGTGCTCTGTAAGAACCAAATTTAAATGATAGCGCGCCGCTTCCTGAAGCGCTTCTTGAATGTCCATTTCCGCATCGAATGAGAAATGGGTGTGATTATGCGTATCAAAGGCCATGTTGATCCGTTCCTCCAATTACCGATTTACTTTTATTCAAAATTCTGTTGACCATTTGCCGATCCAGATAGACATGACGAACATTCTTCGCGTCAAAGCGGCAAATTTTGAAAACTCCTTGAACAAAAATGCCGATCAGCGATACCATGATCACTGTTCCAATCCCAACAGAGCCTCCTAAAAGCCAGCCAAACACTAGAGCCGCACCTTCGTTCACTGTACGAACCACGCGAACCGACTGTCCGGTCTTACGCGCGAGCACCACCATAAGCCCGTCCCTTGGGCCGGCGCCAAACCCCGCACTCATATACAGATAGGTTCCGAAGCTGATAATGATCAATCCTGCGAAAATCATAAGCAGTTGCGCATAGAAATGGTGCGCAATCGGAACAAGATGATTGAGGAGCAGCAAATCCATAAACAGCCCGATAAAAAGCATATTCGCCAACGTGCCGAATCCAATCTTCTCACCAAAAATTCTGTTCAGGATGACAATACATAAGGCTACCAGAATATTGGCCAAACCAATGGTAATTGGGAATGTTCTTGAGAGGCCTTGATGCAGTACATCCCATGGCTGCAAGCCCAGATTCGCGTTGATGGTGCAGACGGCGCCAAGCGCGAACAAAAAAAGTCCGATAAACAGTTTAGCCAAGTTAACCATGAGTTTCAAAAATGTTCCCCCTGTATCTGCGATAAATCATTCCAACCAATCATGTCATTTAGTGCACCTGTTTTACTTAATATCCTTTCAGTATAAGTTTAATTAGTCATTGAAACAACGCATACAGAAAATTAAATCTCACTTAGATCAGCGACCTACTTTTTCCCATGTTGGGTTGACGGATATCGATACTAGTGTTATATTTTGTCATACCAAATTTTTTATTTATTTGAAAAGGTTGATTATTATGTCTTTCCTATCCTACCTACGAGTCTTGATTATTATCTAGGGCCTTGGCAATCGCTGAAAATTAAACGATTGTCCGGGTCCTCCTTGGCGTAGGTGGGAGTCGGACAGAACTCCCATTCTTTTATGAATGGGAGTTTTTTCGTTCCACAGATTTAAAAACAGAAAGGATGAGAGAATTTGAGAAGTGATGAAATCAAGAAAGGCGTGGATCGCGCACCCGCACGCAGCCTGCTCAGAGCAACAGGCATGATAAAAAATGAGGAGGACATGCATAAGCCGTTTATCGCGGTGTGCAACTCTTATGTAGACATTGTTCCTGGACATGTGCATCTTCGCGAACTTGCCGATGTCGCAAAGAAAGCGATTCGAGAGGCCGGCGGAATTCCGTTTGAATTTAATACAATCGGCGTTGATGACGGCATCGCGATGGGCCACATCGGCATGCGCTATTCGCTCCCAAGTCGTGAGTTGATCGCAGACGCAGCTGAGACGATGATTAACGCCCACTGGTTCGACGGTGTTTTCTATATTCCGAACTGCGACAAAATCACACCGGGCATGATGCTCGCTGCTGTACGAACCAATGTACCCGCAATATTCTGTTCAGGCGGGCCAATGGAGGCGGGATTATCGGCACAAGGCAAGGCATTGACACTATCCTCCGTTTTCGAAGGCGTCGGTGCTTTTAAAGAAGGCCAAATGACCAAAGAGCAATTCCTCGATCTAGAAAAAACAGCTTGCCCGACTTGCGGATCCTGCGCCGGTATGTTCACGGCCAATTCCATGAACTGTCTGATGGAAATGATCGGCGTCGCCCTGCCTGGAAACGGAACGGCTTTAGCAACTTCCGATGAACGCCGCGATCTCATCAGGGAATCCGCTGTTCGATTAATGGATCTTGTAAAAAACAATGTTCGTCCACGCGACATTATCACCTCGGAAGCAATTGATGACGCGTTTGCTCTTGATATGGCTATGGGCGGATCAACCAATACCGTTCTTCACATGCTGGCCATCGCATCAGAAGCCGGTATCGACTATGACCTGAATCGAATCAATAAGGTTGCTGAAAAAGTTCCTTATCTTGCAAAAATCGCACCAAGCTCCTCTTATTCAATGAAAGATGTCCACGATGCAGGCGGTATGTCGGCAATTATCAAAACACTTGTTGATATGGGCAATGTTGTACACCCTGAACGAATCACGGTGACCGGCAAAACGATTCACGAAAATGTTGCAAATGCGAAGATTAAGAATCCGAACGTTATTCATCCGCTAGATCATGCCTACAGCAAAACAGGCGGTCTCTCCATTCTCTTTGGAAACATCGCGCCAAAAGGCTCTGCCATTAAAGCAGGCGGTGTGGATCCTTCCGTCAAGACGTTTACCGGTGAAGCCATCTGCTTTAATTCTCACGATGAAGCCGTTGAAGCCATTGACAATCATACCGTCCGTAAAGGCCATGTTGTTGTCATTCGTTACGAAGGTCCGAAAGGCGGCCCTGGAATGCCGGAGATGCTTGCACCTACTTCATCGATTGTCGGCCGCGGACTCGGCAAAGATGTCGCTCTGCTCACCGATGGACGTTTTTCCGGCGCGACGCGCGGCATCTCAGTCGGCCATGTCTCGCCTGAAGCCGCAGCCGGCGGGCCTATTGCGCTCGTTCAAGACGGAGACACCATCACCATTGATTTGGTCAATCGAACCGTTCATCTCGCCGTATCCGACGCAGAGCTTGCTGAGCGGCGTAAAGAACTAAAGCCATTTGTTCCAAAGGTTCGTTCCGGTTACCTTGCCCGTTACGCGGCACTCGTTACCTCCGCGCACACCGGCGGCGTCATGCGTTTGCCTGAAGCATGGTCAGAGGCTGATACAAAAGAAAAAGAGTCTGTCAGCGACTAAAATTCGGGGTCATTTTTAAAGACAGAGATCATCGCCCCTTATTAATTAAAAAAATAACAAGGATGCACGAAAACAGAAAGGATGTCTTTATTCATGAAAGCGATTGTTGCTACTGGACAGTTTCTAGGAAAATATTTCTCATTATTCGTTTTGGCAGCAGCTGCTGTCGGTTATTTTCAACCAAGCTTCATCACATGGGTCCTTCCCTACATCAACTATTTACTCGGAATTATCATGTTCGGCATGGGAATGACATTGAAAAAAACTGATTTCGCCGATGTGTTCAAACGACCGAAGGATGTCATTGTCGGCGTCTGCGCGCACTATTTGATCATGCCGCTCGTCGCCTTTGTCCTCTGCTATGCATTTAGACTGCCTCCGGCTGTCGCCGTCGGTGTTATTCTCGTCGGCTGCTGCCCGAGCGGTACCGCTTCAAACGTTATGTGTTTTCTCGCAAAAGGAGATGTCGCACTTGGCGTTTCCGTTGGTGCCGTGTCGACTTTAATCGCTCCGGTTATGCTGCCACTGATGCTTTGGCTGCTCGCCGGACACTGGGTGAAGATTCCGACTGCCTCTCTTTTTGTCAGTGTTGTCGAAATTGTTATTGTACCGATTGTTCTTGGCGTTCTTGTGAACACTTTCTTCGGTAAGAAAGTGCACAAGGTCACCCAAGCCCTGCCGCTCGTATCCACCGTTGCAATTATCCTCATCGCCGGCGGTGTAGTTGCCGCTTCAAACAAGAATGGCGATTTGTTAACGGCAAGCACACTGATCATCATACCGGTCGTTATGCTGCATAATCTGCTCGGCTATGCACTCGGATTCCTTTTCAGCCGCCTGCTCGGCATGAATCATCCGAAAAGCCGTGCCATAACTTTCGAAGTCGGCATGCAGAATTCAGCACTTGGTGTCGCGCTCGCCATGGCATTTTTCTCGCCCATGGCTGCGATACCTGCGACGCTGTTCAGCATCTGGCACAACATGTCCGGGTCACTGCTTGCCTCGTTTTGGGCAAGCAAGCAAAAATCCGAAACAAAAGCACCGAATGCCGAAGCAGTTACAACACAGTAAACAGTTGCTTCTCAACAATTAAATCAGCAACTTCGGATCGTCTTTGTCCGGCTGAAAATCATGCATTCAGAAGATGCAGAATTGCGTTGACTTTATTAATCGCGGATGTTATAGTAACGAAACCAAATTTATTCTGCAAGGGGTTTTCATCGTTATGTACCTATTCAGCGCGCGAGTCAATGTCATCTTGATCAGCTAGGACCTAAGGCATCCGTTAAAAAAATAACGTTTGTCCGGGTCCTCATTGACATGAATGGGACCTGGAAAAGCGCCCGTTCACAACTGCGAACGGGCGCTTTTTCTAGTTTTTTAGAAAGGAGTGCCTGTGTGAATGAATTTGGAGAAAACAAGCAATCCTTGGTATGAAAGAAGTTAACAACTACAGTAGACGAAAACAGAAGGGAAGAATTTTCATGAAGCATATCATCACGATCGGGCGCTATTTAAACGCCCACTTTGTATGGTTTGTTCTCGCTGCCGCCACCATTGCCTATTTTCGCCCAAGTCTTGCCACATGGGTCGTTCCTTATGTTCCCTACTTACTTGGTATCGTCATGTTCGGAATGGGTATGACGCTTAAACGTTCGGATTTTTCCGGCGTGTTCAAATCGCCGAAAGAAGTCACCTTGGGAGTCGTCGCCCACTACCTGATTATGCCGCTGCTCTCTGTAGCCGTCTGCGCGCTCTTCCAACTGCCCGACGCAATAGCGGCCGGTGTTATTCTTGTTGGTTGTTGTCCAAGCGGAACAGCGGCTAACGTGATGTGTTATCTTGCAAAAGGCGATGTTGCGCTTGGCGTTTCGATCGGCACGATTACAACATTCCTCGCGCCCATCCTACTACCGATACTGTTGCTCCTATTTGCCGGTCATTGGGTGCATATCCCGACATTGTCATTATTTATAAATATTTTTCAAGTTGTTGTGTTGCCGGTGTTTCTCGGATTGCTTATCAATACGTTTCTGGGCACCAAGGTCAGAAAGGCAACTTCCGCACTTCCACTCGTCTCAACCGTGTCAATTCTGCTCATCATTGGCGGTGTAGTTGCCGCAAACAGCGCAAATCTGTTCGCGGCGGGCATGCTTATTCTGATTCCCATTGTCATGCTCATCAATGTACTCGGATCGGTACTCGCCTTCTTTGTCAGTAAGCTGTTTGGCGTGAGTCATGTAAAAAGCAGGGCAATCACCTTTGAGGTCGCCACACAGAACTCCGCGCTTGGGCTATCCCTTGCGGTGCTCTTTTTCTCGCCGGCAGCCGCGATACCCGGCACGCTGTTCAGTGTCTGGCAAAATATTTCTGGACCGATGCTTGCCTCCCATTGGGCGAAAAAAGAGATGCATGGGGATACTTTGAAAACAGACCAGGCACCTGATCCGATCTAATTTAAACTAAATCACTCCAAAACAAAGTCCGTAAGCTTAATTAGCCCACGGACTTTGTTTTTCTTTTATCCATTATTTTTTGTACGTTTGAATCAACACTGAATCTGCTGAAGCACTTGCGTTAACCTGTGGAACAACGGCATCATAATCATTCGTATTTGTGACGATGACCATCGTCGTTGTATCATAACCTGCTTCCTTGATCTTGTCCGGTTCAAAGAGCGTTAAGATATCGCCTTTTTTCACCTTAGCGCCGGTCTCAACTTTCGGATCAAAATAGCGACCCTTGAGCTCAACCGTATTGATTCCAATGTGAATCAATATCTCCGCCCCTGATTCGGCTTTAATTCCATACGCATGTCCCGTTGGAAAAGCGACGGTGAGTTCCCCATCAACAGGAGAAACACAAGTTCCTGCCGATGGAATGACAGCGGCGCCACTTCCCATCGCTCCGGAACTGAATACCGGATCGTTAACAGACGATAGAGGCACAGACTTGCCTTCAATCGGGCTGTATACAGTATCCGCCAGCGTCAAATTCGTTGTATCTATTTCGGGCTCGGCCGATTCAACAGCAGACGCGGCTTCGTCAACATGGTCTAACCCGAGCTTGGCTGTTTTCTTTTCGGTGATGCTCTTCTTTCCCGAAGTCACTTTTGCAAACAATTTCTCCGTATTGCTTTCGTTAAATCCAAAAATAAGAACAAGCAGGAATGAACTGAGCAGGGCTACAAGAAAGCCGATAAATGCCCACACAATACTCGAATTTTTACCGATGAAAAGTGGCATTTCGAACACATTCATAATTGGCGTGTAATTAAAGCACTTAACACCCGCCGCACTAACAACAGCCCCGCCTAGCGCTCCGCCAACAAGACCGAAAATAAACCCTTTTTTATATTTTAAGTTAATGCCATAAATAGCTGGTTCAGTAATCCCGAAAAATCCGCTGATCGCGGCTGAAACCGCAATCTCTTTGTTTTTCAGTTTCTTTGCTTTAAAAATAGATCCAAATACCGCACCAAATTGTCCGGCTACGGCAACCATCATGACCGCAAGCAACGTATCATAACCATATGTTTGTATATTGATCAGTGAGATTGGCAAAATGCCCCAATGCAAGCCGAAAATAACAAAGATCTGGAAGGTCGCGCCAAGAATACCCCCGGCAATCAACGGGCTTAATTCATATAAAAATTTATAGCCGTACGCGAGTCCCGTACCAAGTGCCGTTCCAAGCGGACCGATGACGAGGAACGTTAGTAGTCCGGCAACAATTAATGTTAGAAATGGGACAAATACAAGCTGTGTCACGGCCGGCAGACGCTTCTTAAACCAGCGTTCAATATGGCTTTCCAGCCAAATGGCAAGAATTGTCGGAATAACTGCGCCACCATACGTTTTAAAATCAACAGCATAACCCCATAAATGAGCGACATCCGGAATTTTAGCGTCTGTGAGCGGATAAATCATCGCAGCTGCAAGCGCAACGGCAATGTACTTGTTCGTATTGAATTTGTCTGCTGCGGTTATCGCAATGAAGATCGGCAAAAGGGTAAATACGCCGCTCGCCAACGTATTGATTATTATATAAATTGGAGCATTTTCTACATGCATGCCAAGGTGTGCAGCAATTGTCGCAATGAGTATTGCGACACCCTTCAGTACACCAACACCTGCCAGCACGGAGATAAATGGAGTGAATATACCAGAAATAACAGCTACAAAGCGTTCAAACCAGTTCTCTGACTTCGCAGCATCACCATCAGATTCAGATTGTGCATCCTGTGACTTGCTGTCTACCGCACTAAAGCCATATTGGTCCATGATCGCTTCATAAACCGGCACAACCTCATCGCCAATAACAACCTGATATTGGCCGCCGGCGCTGACCGCAGTAAGCACATTCGGTAATTCTTCAAGGACTTCCTTATTAGCCTTGCTTTGATCGTTAAGCCTGAAACGCAGCCGCGTCGCGCAATGGATCAATGATTTGACATTTTCCCTGCCTCCGACATTAGTGACAATATCATTCGCTAATTGGCTATAATCCTTATTACCCATTCAATAACCTCCTATTAACCGTTTTCACTAATGAACGACAATAAATGATTCGCTCAAATCAAAAAAAAATTTTTGAAACAAAATGCTTGTATCTTTTTTTTCCAATAATAAAGGAGGTCATTAATCCACTAAAGATTGTGTTAATCTGTTAACCATCACTTATTGAGCAAATTTAGTGTAAAATAAAAACGCTTTCTTGTCAAATTAATTTTCATAAAATTATATTTTATATCAGCCTATTTTTCACACATCGATAAACTGAAATTTTTAACTAAGAAAAACCGGATATAAAGCGCCCGGTCCTTTATCACCAGCCATGTGTCATGGGTTCGTGTCTTTTCGGTACTGAATCGGCGATTCGGTTGCTCGCTTGCCGCGGGCAGTCCAGGAGCCTCCTCAGACAGGCTGTAATCTGCGGGGTCTCCTTTGGCCTGCGCTCCCACAGGCGTCTCGCACCTCCGCTCTGATTCTCAGCTAAGACACTGATGACTTTCGCTAAATGCGGTTTTGAATCATCAAGCTTGTCTTGAACAAACAGTTCTAGTTCATGAATCATTTTGATCCTTGATTAAGTAACGTGGCCGGAATAAAATAAGCGGAAAGTTTCCGGTTATATGCATTATGGCGCTTGTTTCACAGGTATATAAGGGTAATTTTTCCGGTTATGCACAGAAAAATTCATCATTTTCACGTTTTTCGATTCGATAAGCGGAATTTCTCCGTCTATTTAAGCGATTTTTTCATGCATTTTCTAATTAAGCGGAATTTTTCCGCTTAATTATCAGATTTTTATTAATATTTAACCATCATCCATTTTTCAATCGGCACAAAGCCCAGCTTTTCATAAATTCGTCCTGCTGCCGGGTTGTCGTAAAATAAGCACGGCTGTTTATGTTCTGCAGTAAGTGCACCGATCGTTTTGATCAGACAGCTTGTGGCAAAGCCTTGATGTTCGTACTCCTTTTTTGTACAGACACCAACGATCATCGCGGCACCTGCTGTCTCGGCCACCGTTGAGACACTGCTGACCGGTTCATTATTTCTTTCAATATAATAAGTTCGTGAACTACCCTTGTCCATATTCTTCTGCAGCATTGATGGGGTTTCGGTATAATTAGTAAATAGTGAATTTCGCAGCGCAACGACTTTCTCCGCTTCTTCCGGGAAAAGCATCTTCACATCTTTGCGAACGAGCGTCTGATCAATCGGAAGCCGGATATCCCGTTTCGCATAGTGGCATAACTGTTTTTTTTAAATCGGTACATCAATATGCGGAATAATCTTTTCCACCAAATTCTGCAGTCCGGAAAAATGCTTCAACTTGCCACTCTCCAGCATCACTTTTGCCCACGCATGACCATCCAAAAGGTCGGGATCGCGCGCATAAGGGATGAAATTACCTAAATAACGAAGCAAAATACTAAGCAGTTCACCTTGTTCATTAAAATCTCCCCACAAAGTGATCGTGTCGCCTTCCATACCAAAAGCTTCAATGTCTCCTAGAATAAATAGATTTTCTGCCGGCCGGTCACCGGCAAATGTAAGGACTAGATCTCTGTCTTTTTTTGTGAGCATCCGAATCATATGCGCGAGCCCCTCTCTGTTCTCAGTTTTCTGAATGAAAGATACAACACGATTCCGAGGATAACTTATGTCAATGATTATACGAAACCGCCGTCTGGATTAATGTTTGATTTACATTTTAGTTCATTTATAAGCAATTCGTTGTGACAGTCCGCACACTATTATCGATAGGATTTTTTGAACTAACGTGCGTCATTTTGGTACGGTCGGGTCTGTTCATGAAAAAAGAGCAGAATCCGCTTCTGCTCTTCGCCTTTTATTTTTAGTTAGTTCGTCCAGTCAACTGCAATTTGATAGGGAATCGGATCAATCAATCCTGCATCTTTAAAGCCCTTGATCCGCAATCGGCAGCTATCGCAGGTCCCACACGCTTTCTCCCCGCCATTGTAACAAGAAGTAGTCAATTGATAGGGTGCATCAAGCTTCATGCCTAAGCGAACAGTTTCCGCTTTGGTCAAGTGCATCAATGGCGTTTTAATCGTCAAGTGATGGGCACTGACACCGATCTTTGTCGCCAGATTAATCGTCTGATTCATACTTCGGATAAATTCAGGCCGGCAATCCGGATAGCCGCTGTAGTCAACCGAGGAGACACCGGTTAAAATTGTTTCCGCGCCAATAACCTCTGCGTAGGCAGTCGCAAGTGAAAGGAAAATCATGTTGCGTGCAGGGACATAGGTCACCGGTATTCCCTCTTCCGCCCCGTCCTCAGGAACATGTATCGAAGCATCGGTCAGCGCGCTTCCACCGAGCTGTTTGAAAAAATCGAGGTCTACAATACGGTGGTGCACGACCTCATAGAACGCAGCAATTTTCTTCGCCTGCTCAACTTCACGCTGATGACGCTGACCATAACAGAACGTGATCGGGCAGAGTTCATAGCCTTCATTTTTAGCAATACTCATACAGGTTGTGCTGTCGAGTCCGCCGCTGAGTACAATAACTGCTTTTTTCACAATTGATCGCTCCTCTATATTAAGCTGTCCTTAGCGATTATCAATAGGTTCCGGATACAGATCATGCTTGCTCAGCCTGTCAAAAGCGACTTGTTCCCAGCGCGTGCCTTTTTTTCCGTAATTGACGTACGGATCAATACTGATGCCGCCGCGAGGCAGAAATTTTCCCCAGATCTCTAAGTACTTCGGATCCATAAGCTGAATCAAATCATCTGCAATGTTATTCACACAATCCTCGTGAAAATCGCCATGATTGCGAAAGCTGAATAAATAGAGTTTAAGTGATTTGCTCTCAACCATGCGTTCTGCCGGGACATAGCTGATATGCAGCGTTGCGAAATCCGGCTGATGGGTAATGGGACAAAGGCTCGTAAACTCCGGAAAGTTAAATTTAACGAAATAGTCACGCTCCGGATGCTGATTTTGAAAGGTCTCCAGCAGGTTCGGATCATAGTCGAACGTGTAGGTTGTCCCTTTATTCCCAAGCAGGGTTAATCCTTCATTTTTTCGATCGCTCATTACAAACACCTCTCAATCCTGATTTAACACCATTTCCCCCCGAATAGTGTTCCGCACGCGAATCCAATGCACAATCAAATAGATCATCGGTACGCCGACGACCGCATAGGAAAATTTAAGAACATATTCAGTGCCGATCGTTGTCAAAATTGCGCTTACCGGCAGAATCCCGGCAAATCCGACAAACATGAACACGGTCGAATCAGCAAGCTGGCTGATGGCCGTACTCGCCAGACTGCGCAGCCAGAGCATCTTGCCCTTTGTACGTTTCTTTAATCCGACAAACAGAGCAATATCGAGTGTTTGGGATAGGCTGTACCCGCAAAGTGAGGCAGCAACGATACGCGGCATCGCGCCAAGCGTTCCGGCAAAAGCCTCCTGCCCCTTCCAAAATGGCGCGGCAGGTAAATGAATCGCCGCCTGAAGCAGCAGGGTAAACAGAACATTGGCGAGCAGACCGATCCATACGATCTTTTGGGCGACCGGTTTGCCCCAGCATTCCGTAATACTGTCGAGTACAAGAAAAGTGAGCGGATAAATGATAATGCCCGACGTCATGGAGTAGCCGCCGATGGAGAAAAGCTTTGACGCGACTAAGTTCGCGGCAATGAGGCAGGTCATAAAGACCATTGATAAAATAATGAGTTTGAAAGGAATGTTCACTTTCAATTGCTGTTGATCCATTTCTGATCACTCCCGTAGTTTTTTTGGTACGGCAGAGGAGGGTTTCGAACTCTGCCAAGCATGCAACTTCTTGATTATAGATTTGCTTTGCCGGATTGACAAGAAGATTAAGCATCTTTTTCTGCGAACTACTGGCAAATCTCACTAAAAAAGGGGAAGCTGAGCCAGCTTACCAATCAGACGAATATAATAGTTTGGACTGTGCGGCACGCACTGCTTCCGATCTACGGTTCGCTTCTGCCAAACACGCTCTCCGTTCGATTCGTCAAATCCTGCGAGCTCCAACTCCTGTTTTGCGCCCCGGACAAGAGCTGCAAAATCCGGATAAGCGGCTTTATAAATTCCGGAAACCTCTTCCTTTTGAAGCTTGAACGCATTCATTTTATAGTGATTGACGCATAGAAAGACATGACAGCGTTCGCGGTCAATGAAATCGCCTTGCACGATTTCATCCCGGATCACGCCAAGCGGCAGCAGCTCCTCCATTTGAACCGGCACGCCAAGTTCTTCATGAATCTCGCGAATGGCATCCGAAATCGTTTCATCCGCCTTAATATGACCGGCTGCCGTGATGTCGTATAAGTCTGGAAAATCTTTTTTCGCATGACAACGCTGCTGCATGAAAATGAAGCTGCCGGCTGCCGTTTGTTCCACAAACCAGCAATGAAACGTCTCATGCCAGCAGCCCTTCTTATGAGCCTCATCGCGCGTTTTTATCCCAATTGGTGTTCCCTGTTCGTTGAAAATTCGAATCTGCTCCTCATTCATCGGTACTTCCTCCATTATCAACCCTTGTTTGAAGCATTTGCGCGTGCTTAGAATTCGTTTCATGGGACTCTTCAAAAAAACGAGTCAGGAAGCTGATCATAAAATGATGGCGCTGCTCCGCAAGTTTTTTTCCGGTCTCCGTGTTCATACGATCCCGAAGGAGCAGTAATTTTTCATAGAAATGGTTTACCGTTGTTGACTGCTGCGCTTTATAGTGTTCCGCCGTTTGATGCGAGACCGGCAGAACATTCGGATCAAACAGCTCTCTCTTTTTATAGCCGCCGTAGGCAAAAGCCCGAGCGATACCGACGGCTCCAATCGCGTCGAGCCGGTCGGCGTCCTGTACAATCTTACCTTCCATGCTCGACATCGGCGTCTGCACGCCGGCGCCCTTAAATGAAAGCTCGCGAATAATGGTACACACGTCTTCGATGGCGCGGGCATCAGCATTTTGCGATTCGAGCCAGTCCGCTGCTGCACGTGGACCCGCCTCATCGTCACCGCCGTTGAACTTCCAATCAGCGATGTCATGTAAAAGCGCCGCGAGCGCGACGATATCCTTTTTAATGCTCTTCGACTCTTCGTGTGCCATAATCTGCATGCTCGTCTCATAAACACGATGGATATGCCACCAGTCATGCCCACTGCCTTCTCCATAAAATTTTTCTTGGACATAATTCGCCGTGCGCGTGACAAGATCCATTTCATTCATCCTCTTTCCGTTCATTTTTTTATTATACCTTACAGAATAAAGCTTCATATCGACGAACGCCACAACCTGATCCCTATCACCGGTGACACTTCTTGGCCCACGATTTACACAATGCCTGCTATAATAGACACTAGATACTGCATTAATCGAAGGAGGTCCTCCGTGTGTCGCTACTTGACCAGCCGCTCTGGCGTGTGATCGACCAGTCAACGCTTGGCAGCGGGTTCGACGGTAAGCAGTCGTTTGCTATCGATGACGCGATTTGTCAATCCGTAGGTGCCGGCCAATCGCCAAACACCGTTAGGCTGTGGGTGCACCACAAAACGGTGATGCTCGGCATTCAGGACACGAAGCTTCCACATTTTCAAGCTGGTTTGGACGTGCTGCGAGAGAACGGCTTCAATTATGTCGTACGTAATTCCGGCGGTCTGGCTGTTGTGCTTGACGAAGGTGTTCTTAATGTTTCCCTGATCTTTTCTGAAAAGGAACACCCGATTTCTATCGATGACGCATTTCAAGCCATGGTTGATTTTATTCGAGAAACACTTGCTCCATTTGGGATACAATTCACGAGTGGAGAAATCACTCGATCCTACTGTCCCGGAAGATATGACCTCAGTTGTGATGGCCGCAAATTTGCCGGCATCTCTCAGCGCCGTGTCAAACAAGGTGTTGCCGTGCAGGTCTATCTCTGCGTTTCAGGAAGCGGATCAGAACGCGCGCGCCTGATCCGCGATTTTTACCAAAGCGGATTGCAAAGTCAGCAAACACGGTTCGCCTATCCGGATATTGACCCACATGTCATGGCCTCATTAGAGGAACTTAGCGGAAAACAATTTGAAACACAACGTATGGTCCACGCCTGTCTCCAAACCCTGCAATCTCAAGGACCGATCTTCTCAACAGCCGCGCTGACCGGTGAGGAAACGCGAAACTTCGGGCTATACTATGACCGTATGATTCACAGAAACGAAAAAGCATTTGGCCTGAATTGACACCAATCAAAACTATGACACGAAAACTATACTAATTGAAGCATCTGTATTAGGGAGGAACTGGCTCCACCATGAGACTTATGTACAAAAGCTGCGGCATCATCGCCGCTTTATTTCTATCACTGACATTGGCCGCCTATTTGCCTCCTTTTCAAGCAAGTATTACAGCAAAACACACTAATAAACTAAGTACTGTAGAGGCGCCATCTGCAGCCAACACCAAGTCATCAGAACAGAAGACGGTTCCGGTCAGCTGGGACAAGCCTTCCGGCGGCAGCTATCCGGTTATAACGAAAAATGAGCCGATTTGGATTGATGTTTCGATCAAAGATCAAAAAGTGTACATAAAAGAAGACGATCGCACTCTGTATACCATGATCGCCTCAACCGGCCTTGATGCGAGTCCTGATACGACAACGCCGACCGGTACCTATTATATTCAAGCCGAGCGTGGGAAATGGTTCTATGCGCCAAAATACAAAGAAGGCGCGAAATATTGGGTTTCTTGGAAAAACCATGGTGAATTTCTCTTCCACAGTGTGCCTATGGATAAGAATCAGCATATTCTCTCAGCAGACGCAGAAAAATTAGGTGAAAAAGATTCGCATGGATGCATTCATCTTACCGTTCCCGACGCGAAATGGGTTTACGAGCATATTCCTTACGATACCAAAGTTGTGATTCATTAACTAATTGAAACAAGCAGCCGAAGGCCCCTCACGAAGGACCTGGCTGCTTGTTTTTTTAACACGGATAAGAATGTACAAAAAATAAAAGATTTAAGGAATTGAGTGTACGAGTGACGGCGGCTTTGCCTTGCTGGTACGACGATAAGGTCATTAGAATCGATTGGATGTGATCAGGTTAGCGCCCAATCTGAGAAATAAACGGAAAAATTCCGCTTATTTAGAAAACAAATGAAAAAGTCGCTTAAATAGACGGAGAAATTCCGCTTATCGGATCGAAAAACGTGAAAAGGGAGGGTTTTTCTATGAATAGGCGGAAAAATTACCCTTATTTACCTGTGAAACAAGCGCCAGGATGCATATAACCGGAAAATCTCCGCTTATTTTATTCCGGCCGCAATACTGAATTAAGGATCAAAATGATTTATTAGAAAACTTGGCTTCGCCAAGCCTCTGGTGAAGGCGAAGACTTAGTTGCGACGGCCATGGACGGCATAGTGCCCGGTGAGCCGCAGGACGCGGCGTTTTTTCGGACCGCTTACACTCGTTTCCTTTAAATGTTTTCTTATACTTTCCTACCAGTGTGAAACAGAAATGCCTGTTCACGCATAAGGTTGATGATTCAAAACGTTAGTTGATGATTCAAAACGGTATTTGGAGCAAAGGATCTTTCGTATGTAAGGAACTTTCGCTAATTACGCATACGTCCTGTATGCAACGCGAAAGTCATCACATCCTGTGAAAGTACGTCCTGCAAGCAACGCGAAAGCCATCACATCCTGTGAAAGTACGTCCTGCAAGCAACGCGAAAGTCATCACATCCTGTGAAAGTACGTCCTGCAAGCAACGCGAAAGCCACCGCATTCTGCGGAAGTACGGACCGGGCTTTGCAGTTAGGAAAATGCGAACGATTTACTAAGCTGACCGACCTTATTTCCTTTCACAACAACCAGACACTCGTCTCCACGAGACAAATTTTCAATCAAAACGGTCAGCCAATCCGACCGCTTGTGTATTTGTTTCACTTGATTTTTTCCGTAGATATAAACATCCTGACCTAGTTTTTCGCAGTATCGATAAAAGCGGATCATCTGTTTCACTCGAAATGCGGAAGCGTAGACTTTGAAAGAAAATATAGTCTTCATGATTCTTTCTCCTCCTTGAAACTTGCGCAAACCTTCTTGGGATACGTACAGCTTACATTAGAATTATGAACTTTATCTTAATTCAAGACGGGACATTGAAAGAATTTAAGCAACCATCAAAAATTTTCCATAAAAGCAAAGAGCCGGGGTGTCCGCCCGGCTCTTTGCTTTTGCCTAGTTTCTTACGCTTTGATGTCGCGCCGCGTATAGAACGCCCAGCCGACAAACACAAAGATTACATAGTAAACAGCGAGCACTGCAAGTGAGAATCCCAATGTCATTTCATCACGCAGCGGTGTTCCGGTTGTATATTGTGTTAAATCTGTATTGGCGAACAACACATATTTTACCCAATCATAACCTTGCAAGAGATTAACAACAATAGACGAAGCCATCAAGGTGAAAATGGATAGACCAATTGCGAGACCGCCGTTACGGAAAGCTGAAGCAATGAGCCCGGCGAACGTGACCATCATAAAGAGCGACACACAATTCAGTAAATAGCCCTTCCAAACCTCAAGCGTCCAGCTGGACTGATAAACAGCTCCGTTGGCATAACCGATATAGACGTCGCCTGCTCCGCCGAACCCGAACAGAATGCCGCCAAGCAGCCATGAAGCAATAAAAAGCGTAATCAGACAAACAACGGTAAACAAAAGTGCCGAAATGTATTTTGACAGCAGTATTTCCGTACGATAGATCGGCCGGATCAGAAGCAGTTTAATCGTCCCGGTATCAAACTCGCTGGCAATTGATGTGGACACAACGATGATCGTGAAAATGCTGATGACCAGCACCATATTTGCTGCAGCACCTTCAACAAACGTCCACAAGGTTTCTCCATGCTGCGGTTTGAGATTATGATCAATGCGGTAGTCATTAATGGCGATCGTTTTCTTGAAATAATCGGTCGCCTGTTTGTTCCCTTTGACCGAATCCATTTGCTTATTCAAATCTTTATTTTCTTGAATTAAACTCTGTTTCCAATGTGGATCGTCTTTCGGCTGATCACCGGAATATTTGATAATCAATCCTGCAGCAAGAATCAGCCCAAGCAGAATAATAATCATGACCTTTGCGGAACTTCTGCGGTAGATTTTCATATTTTCATTTTGCAGCAAACCAAAGAAATTACTCAACGCTCTTCCCCCCTGTTACTTCCAGGAATCTGTCTTCCAGTGATTTGGCAGCGGTTGCGACACTGTAAATCTTAATTTTCGACAGGACCAATGTGTCGACAACAACCGGTATCTTTTCATGTTCAATCGGCAGTTCAATGGTTGTCTCATCCGGGAGAATCGCGTCGATCGCTAGTTTTTCCTTAACCGCCTGTGCGGCTATCCGCGCGTCGTCGACCTCGATTCGAACTTTCGCCGTTCCCTTTTCGATAAAATCATCCACAGTCTCTACACCAATTAACTTGCCTTTTTGCAGAATCCCGATACGGTCGCACATCAGCTGCATTTCCGATAACAAATGGCTTGAAACAATGACTGCTACGCCTTCTTCTCTAGAAAGTTTGTGCAAATAGGTGCGCAGGTCATGGATTCCTTGAGGATCAAGACCATTGGTCGGTTCATCGAGGATCAAGACCGATGGGTGGTGCAGCAGCGCCTGAGCAACGCCGAGCCTTTGGCGCATGCCTAGAGAATAACGTTTCACTTTTTCATGGATTCGGTCCTGAAGTTCAACCAGCTTCACGACTTCCATGATCCGCTCCTTGCTGATCCCTGGGATCATGCGTGCGTAATGTACTAGGTTTTGGTAGCCGGTGAGAAACTTGTACATTTCCGGATTCTCGACAATCGCCCCTACTTGAGCGATCGCTTTTTTAAACTCGCCCCTGATGCTGTGTCCTTGTATGTAAATGTTACCATGGGACATCCGCATTAGGCCGACGATCATCCGAATCGTCGTTGTTTTCCCGGCTCCGTTTGGTCCGAGAAAACCGAAGACTTCTCCTCCGTAAATGTCAAAGCTCAAATCATCAATAATTGTCTTGCGGCCAATCCGCTTGCTGACATGTTCCAGCTTTACCGCCGGCTTTGATGCTTCGGCATTAGTGCTCATACTTTTCCACCATCCAATCTACTAAACTTAAATTTTCATTGCAACGAATGTCTTCAACACTCTTCTGATCGAGGATGACTCCGTTTTTAATTAGGATAACCGTGTCAAGCAACGGTTCGATTTCCTGCAATTCATGTGTGGTAATGATTACTGTCTGTTTTTCCAAATCAATAAATGAAATCAGACCTTTGATGATTGAACTGCGCACCATCGGATCCAACCCGGAAAGCGGCTCATCCATTAAAATAAACGGCACTTCACGGGCGAGCGTTACAACGATTTTAAGACGACCCCGGTTTCCTTTGGACAGATGCTTCACTTTCTGAGATTGATCAAGTTTCATAAATTCAAGCATTTCTTCTGCTTTTTCACGGTTAAAATCACTGAAAGTCTGCGCATAGAAATCGACGGTCTGCTTCACCGTGAAAAATGAGTAATAGGCATCTAACTCAGACAAGTAGGCAACCTTCCGGCAAATCCTGCGGCCCGCGGTTTCCCCGTCGATGAGTACAGTGCCTTTCGTCGGTTGAAGCAATCCGGAAATCAGTTTCAACGTCGTTGATTTCCCGCTCCCATTCGAGCCGATCAGCCCAATAATATGCCCCGGCTCAATTTGAAGGCTGACGTCATCCAGAGCTTTCTTTGTCAGATACCGTTTGCTAACACCTTCTAACTGAATCATTCATTCTCCTCCTTTTTAGCTAAATAGTCGTTCAATCCATCGAGCATTTCCGTTTCCGAATAACCCATTTCACGCATTTCGGTCACAAAAAGCTTGATATGACTGATTTTCAGATCCTCACGCATGCGGCGAATAACGACCGAATCTTCTGTTACAAACGTGCCTTGGCCCCTCTTTTTTTCTACAATCCCGCTTTCCTCTAGTTCATGATATGTTCTTTGTACTGTGTTCGGATTCACTCCTGAGTCAATGGCCAAATCGCGAACGGACGGCAAACGCGCGCCCATTCCAAGTTCTCCTCGGACAATCTTATTCTTGATGCGCTCGCACAATTGCAGGTATATAGGAACAGACGGATTGAATGGTTGTGCCATAGTCGCTAGCCCCCTCGAAGTCGATCTCAATAATCCTGTTCACTTATGATGCCTCCAACTCATGATCCGTAAGCCAAGCCGTAATTGAAAAAACAATAACCGTAATTAGAAGATCAAACACTAAGCTGCCAACATAAAGCGAGCTTGAATCAACTATGACGTCACTAAATACTCCCGGAGTTCCCGTGCTCTTCGGCGTCACAAAGTTAATTAATGAAGAATCCGGAATTTGCCCCCAGTTCGTGAGAAAATCAACGACACCTGATTGCGTCAACTTGGTATCGATATAAAGATAAATGCCGATACCGACAATCAGCACAAGCCAAGACCATTTTCCGATCCGTGAACGCATGGTGCGCTGCACGGTCCAGAGAAAAAGAAAAGTCACACCGCCGCCGATCCCGCACCAGAGCAAGATCAATACCGCAAGAACAGCTATGCGCGATAGAGACAGTTCCTGTGGAAAGTCATTCAGTCTGAGAAGGCTGACCCATGTGTAGGAGCCAACAACTATACTTGTAACGACCAAGTACACTATTGCTCCCGACAATTTCGCCAGCAGTACAGACCATGCAGGCAGCGGATTCTGTAGCCAAAGATGAAAGGTTTTACGCTCTTGTATCGTGTTAAAGAGCAGATAGACCGGAACATAAAACAGCAGACAGACGGTCAGCATCACACTGATAACCGCAGGTGGTGTGCCTGCGCCGCCATCGAAACGCATATCCATAAAAATACCAATCCCCATCATTAAAAGCTGTAAAACAAGAAAAATTATGAATGCCATCCAACCAAGGCGTAATTCTTTTTTAAATAAAGCAAACCAAATCGACATAGTTCTATCCCCCGATTTTATATCGCTGTATTAGTAATATAGTACACTAGATTAACAATATCGTCAAGGATTCTCCCGGCATCGTTCTTACAGTTTCTCAATACCGAGAATGACGACCACACTATCGGAAAGAAGCAGTAAGATCATGGGAATCGACGTGAAGAAATAGATCCATAAACGTTTTTCAGGCAATTTTCTGCGTACGCTGCTTAGCCATTCTTTTATGTTGTGCTTTTTTTTATAAAGGAAGACACTGACTGTACTAATTAAAATTGCTGTTATAATTACGTCAAAAATGGTTGACCAAAACGTTGAAGGCAGCGCGCTGTACCCTTCGCTAAGCAAGTTATTTGCGCAATGTATCAGTATAGTCAGCCAAATGGTGTAGGTTTTGGCCAAATAACCAAGGACAAGTCCTATCGCGAAGGCAATGGGCAACTGGATGATATTCCCGTGCATCATACTGAATAACAGCGCGGAAATCGTAATGGCAAAAACAGAGCCGAACCGCTCCAAGCTGCGCATCACCACGCCTCTATAGATAAATTCCTCAATGATTGGCCCGATGAGGCATGTGTACACAAACATGCTTGTTGTCTTGGAGCCTTCCAAGATCTCTCTTGAAGGGTCGGCCGTATATCCGATAAGATTGAGCAGCCACTCCACAGGATACATCACAGGCGTAATAATGACGTTTAACCCGATCGCCACAATCAGCCCAAGAATAAATACCTTGATGGTCACCTTGTGCTTAACAGTTCTCAGATCATAAGTGAAGAATTTCTTTTTTCGATAAATCAATAGTGGAATAAAGGCAACCAGAACCGCCACAATCATCGGCCACCCACTGTCAACGAGAGACGTTGTCACCTGCGCTTCAAATTGATGCTCCGTCAAATTGGGATGAAGAAACAGCGTTTGCACGGTTAAAACGATCAAATAAACACCAACAACACCCCACAACAGCCCCGCCTGAAAAAGCATCGTGATCCCTAAATGCCTAAAGTGCCGTTTTATTTTTTTTCGTTCTTCCTTGCGCTCATTCATCCTGCAATCCTCCAATTGTCATATTGTATTAGTTATATAGTACATTAGGATACATATTTATGTCAATAAACGCTAGAAACAAGGTTTCGATCACATTACCCATACAGGTTGGGATATGCTATAATGAACCGATTAAACTGAGATGATGGAGCTGAAGAAATCGTTGTTACTTGACTACAACCAAAAACTGGCGATTATCGAATCGTTTTCTGAATTAGAGCGAAAAGATGTTTCACTTGGTCGTGTGAATTTTCAATATACAGGAAGCGCGGCAGACAAGAAAAATGTTGTGTACCATCTTCACCCCAATGGCAATGGCTATGTATTCGCAAAAGGCATTGACGGCTATGAAGCCGATCCGAAGGGCTTGGTCAACATTCGTGATTTTTCCGAAGAGGAGCTTCGCACACTGCTGAAAAAAGCGATTTTCGCTCTATCACCGGAAGGCGTCTATGAGCAGGAAACAGCAGACGGAAATGATCACGAACTATGGGTGACACCAAGCGGCAGACAAACACTTGAAATCATCTATGATAACGAACTTTGGAATGTTTATGCAGGCGAACAGCTTGACGGAACATTCCGCACATATAAGGAAGCAACCGAATATCTAACCGAAGAAGGATTCATTCGGAAATAAGGCGTCGCGATTTTGCGGCGCTTTTTACATTTACAGCAATCCTAACGTTTCACCCCACGTTTTAAATGACTGTATCCACTTTGGAGTACTTATCCCTTTCACGTGTTTTTTCAGTGTATCAATCTGCTTTCTTTTTTCCCCTTCACACCTTTTCACAAGTGTATATAAACGATATATTTCATTTTCTATAACATATATCACATTTATCATTATTTTTTCTTAAATTATATTGACACTACGCTTGTATCCTACTAAACTTATACTTGTTTAATTGAAAATGATTATCATTACCGTTATGGGGGTGCTTCACTATGAAATTCGGTCGGTGCATCGGAGCATTGATTATAATTTCCTTCTTAATCATTTCGATGTATCCGTTACCAGCGCATGCGGAAACAGCTGTCGATGTGTCACCTGCGCTTAATGATCTGAATCACGCGATCACCGCGTTGCAAAATGGCAAATCTGCCGACACTGATTTTTCTGCTTTTAAAAAGTGGTGGCAGCATCATAAAACGGCGATCTCCAAGAGCTCACTCGATGTCTCGATTCAGTTGAGTCAGGATATCAGTTCCGCTTCTCTAGATCTACTTAACGGAGACAATAAAGAGGCAATAAAAAGTGTTGGCGCGCTTCAACAAACACTGCAAGACTACCAAAGCGGATTGTATGGCGGGGGCGGAAAATCTGGGCATCACTCACTAACTTCCTACATAACCGAGCTCAGAAACACCAAGCAGTCCATGGACAAAAAGGATTGGGTTACCGCCGCGTCTCAGGTGAAACAGCTTCAGCAAGATTGGTTGTCTGTCGAAGGCGACGTTGTCAGCCAATCGCAAAACATCTATACCGAATCCGAGAAGAATTTGGTCATGATGGACGCATATCTAGCAAATCCAAGCACGCGTTCGAAGGCACTGCCGCTCGTTGACGAAATGATTACCAGTCTGAAACCACTTGCGTCAGCAAATTACGGAATGTGGGATGCGGCGCTGATTCCGCTTCGAGAAGGACTCGAAGCGTTACTGGTTATCGGCGCACTGTTGACCTTCGCCCGAAAAGCAAACTCGAAGCCGGCAAAGCTTTGGATCTGGAGCGGGACCAGCTTAGCTATTATTGTTTGTCTCACAGTCGGCGCGCTCGTCTCATTTTTATTATCGGTCGCCGCTTTTGGCAACAACAATTCTTTAATTAACGGTTGGTCCGGCGTGATTGCCAGCCTCATGCTACTCTATGTAGGCTACTGGCTGCATCGCAATGCCGACATCAAACGATGGAACGCTTTTATCCAATCCAAGACCAGCGAGGCAATCAGCAAGCGTAAAATGGTTTCCTTTGCCCTGCTCGCTTTTATCGCTGTTTTGCGCGAAGGCATGGAGACTGTTATTTTTCTGATTGGCATGGCCGGGCGAATGCCTGCGTCGAAACTGATTATGGGTATCGGCGTCGGATTTGGGATTCTGACCGTTATCGGTTTTCTCATGTTGAAACTCGGCGTCTTGCTCCCGCTCCGTCCGTTTTTCATGATTTCGAGTTTTGTCGTCTTTTACCTGTGTTTCAAATTTATGGGATCGGGCATCCACAGCCTGCAAATGGCCGGCGTTCTTCCTTCGTCGGTTTCAGATGCTCTGCCATCGATCAATAGTCTAAGTATATTCCCATCATGGTACAGCATTATTCCGCAAGCCGCGTGCTTGCTGATCTTTAGTGTCATCATTCTTAAGAAACTGCCCACAGCGGCATCAAATAAAAATTCAAAACACGCCAAGGAGGCTTAACCTTTCCTATGAAGCATCAAAAGAAAATCGTCTTTCTACTATTAATGACTTTATTACTCTTGCCCGTCATCACCGCATGTGGAAGTGCACAAAAATCCGGAAGTACAAAAACATCGCAGACAACGAGCGACCCGGTAAAGCAAGGGACAACAAAAATGAAACAACTGAACAACAAGCTGCAAGCTGCCTTGAAGAAAAATGATGTCGCAGCAATTAAAAAATACGGGAAACAAATAAACACACAATGGCTTTCCTATGAAAACGGTGTGCGTGATCGTTTCCCGCTTCAATACGCAAAAATCGAACGCTACCAGCAACCCATCTATGCACAATCTAATCTCGCAAATCCCAACATCGCACAAATGAAGGAAAATAGTGACGCATTAACCGGACAATTAAGTGATTTGCTAACTGCTAAAGAGACAAAATCAAAACCATCCAAGCAAATGGACCAAGCTGTTGATGACTACCTCAGCTATGCTGATGAACAAATCGACATGCTCGTGAAAACAACGAAACCGTTCGTTAAAGCTGTTAAAGAAGGCGATGTTGAAAAGGCTAAATCGCTCTATACACTGCCGCGTATCTACTACGAACGTGCCGAACCAATTGCCGAGAGTTTTGGAGATCTAGACCCTGCCATCGATGCCCGTATTAACGATGTCGATGATGTGTCCAAGTGGACCGGCTTCCATGAAATCGAACGCGCCCTCTGGGAAAAGAACAGTCTCAAAGGTCAAGGAAAATATGCTGATAAATTAATGGCTGACGTTCTGAGTCTGCAAAAAGAGGCACAGTCATTCAAGCTGACGCCGAAGGCAATGGTTGCCGGCGCGATGGAACTGCTTGAAGAAGCAGCGACGAGCAAGATTACCGGTGAAGAAGAACGCTACTCACACACGGATTTAGTTGATCTTCAAGCAAATGTCGATGGGTCTAAAGCGGTCTACCAAGCAGCGATCCCCGCACTCAATAATGGTCACAAGGATCTCGCGAATGCCATTGACAAGCAATTCCAAGCCTTTGACAAGCAGATGTTAAAATATAAGAAATCCGACACCAACTATGAAGACTATACAAAGTTGAGTAAAGAACAAATTCGGGAGATCAGCAACGAGCTAAGCAAACTTTCGAAGCTCATGGCCCAAACCGCAAAAATTTTCTAATAAGATAAGAAAGGATGACCCAAATGGACAGGGACGATCTCAGCACCTCAGAGCAGAAAAAGGGATATTCCAGACGGGAAATGCTGAAAATGACAGCTCTTGCCGGGGGTGGTATTGCTCTTGGCGCCAGCGGTCTCGGAACCGCACTCGAATTGTTCGGCAATACGGGCGCGGCCAATGCAGCGAAGACAGCAACAGTTCCCTTTTTCGGCAGTCACCAGGCAGGCATTACGACCGCGCATCAGAGCTACGGTTATCTGGCCGCCTTTGACATCGATCCGTCGATTCACGATGTCGCGAAAATTATGGCCCTGTTCATCTCATGGACGCGTCTTTCCGCGACATTGACACAAGGCAAACGTGAAGCAAACAGCAGCAACAAGGAATTGCCGCCTAACGACACAAATGAAGCGCGCGACCTTGGCGCCGCTAATCTAACCATCACCTTCGGCCTTGGGCACTCCTTTTTTATCAAAGGTGGAAAAGATCGGTTCGGTCTAGCGAATCAAATGCCGAAACAACTGACAGCGATGCCGAAAATTGCGCATGAAACGCTTGATCCCGCTATCTCGAATGGCGACATCTGCGTTCAGGTGTGTGCAGACATCCAGCAAGTCGCTTTCCATGCCTTACGTAATCTGATTAAGGAAGCGCTTGGTACGGCTAATATCCGCTGGATGGAATCGGGATTTCTAAATGGTCCGAAGGGCAAGACGCCGAGGAATCTGTTTGGATTTAAAGATGGAACCGCTAATGTCACCGATCCTGAAAGTCAAAATGAAGTCGTTTGGACCGGCAGTGATGAGCCGAAATGGATGCGCGGCGGATCCTATCTCGGCTACCGTAAAATTAAGATGATTATTGAGACCTGGGACCGTGATTCGTATAGTGATCAGGAACAAGTCTTTGGAAGAAAAAAGGATTCCGGCGCAGCCTTTGGCAGAAAACATGAACACGAACCGGTCATTATGAGCAAGCAGCCGGCAGACTCCCATGTCCGGCTTGCTCACGGAACAGGAAAGAAAATCTTTCGACGCGCCTACTCGTACACAAATGGTATTCAAGCAGCAACAGGCAGCCTTGACGCCGGACTGCTCTTTATCGCATACCAAAATAAGCCGCAGGATAGCTTTATTCCGATGCTTCGCGTACTCGGAAAGAGCGACGCGCTCAATGAGTACACCGACCATGTGGCGACCGGACTTTTCGCCGTCCCAGCCGGAATTAAGAAGAACGACTATTTTGCTCAGCACTTATTTGAATAACCCAATTATGACCGCCCTCATGCAAAAATCTTGCTTGAGGGCTTATTTTTTTTACCTATCAAGACCACTTTCGTCTATAATAGTTCTAAAAGTCGGTTGAGGAGGTTTTTACATTGCGCTATTACTACGATATCTTTGAAAACGATCAACCTGCCCTTCATTCCTAAGAAAGGGTACGGATGAATCCTATTTTTCCGATCCCTTCCTTGGGTATACGCATCGTAAAATCCCATAGAGAGAAGGGTCTTAACTCATGAAATCATCAATTATCGGAGCCATTTACTTGGCGCTCGCCGCAGCGATTTGGGGCGGTATGTACGTTGTGAGCAAATATATCCTACAATTCATTGCACCGCTCGCGCTTGTCTGGCTCAGATACCTGCTCGCTTCGTTTCTTCTGTTTACCTTATTGTGGTTACAGCAACGGAGAACGCATCATCACCTGAAGTTGGGCAAAAAACAATGGCTGATGCTCCTTTGGATCGGATTCATTGGTTATTTTGTCTCGATTGCTTGCCAATTTATCGGTACGAAGCTTTCCGATGCGCACACCGGCGCCATGATTACGTCCGCGACACCGGCCTTTGTTGTCGTGTTCGCGCGCTTTGTATTGAAGGAAGCCTTCACTTTGCGGAAAATCATGTCGTTGATCGTAGCGACGAGCGGCGTGGTCCTGACCATTGGATTACCCGATCAATTCGGCGATTATTTTTGGGGCTGCATCGCTTTAGTCGTCGCTGCAATCACCTGGGCGCTGCTTTCCGTTTATGTTAAAAAAACGGCGGATGAACTCCCAGCGCTTTTGATTACAACCTACGCGATTTTCTTTGCGCTGATTTTCACCACACCATTCATGGTTCACGACTGGTCGACAGGAGCTGTTCATCTTGCCGACGGACGCGTAATCACCGGCGTCCTTTATCTGGGCATTGTTGCGACAGCCGGAGCATTTTTTCTATGGAATAAAGGGCTGACCATGATCGACGCGGGAGCAGGATCACTCTTTCTATTTTTTCAGCCGATTGTCGGCACACTGCTCGGCTGGCTCATTCTTGGCGAAAAGCTGTCCTTCAATTTCGCTGCCGGCAGCATACTCATTTTAGTCGGCGTGGCACTTGCCACCTTTGAGCGAAAGGCAAACAACAAATCAGTGAAGCTGTAACCATTCATTAAACTTGTAACTAAGTCATGTAATCTTGTAGCCAATCCAAAGAAAGTCGTAGCCAATTCATCAAAAGTTGTAGCCAATCATCGAACTCGTAACTAAGTCATGTAAACTTGTAGCCAATCTAAAGAAAGTCGTAACCAATTCATCAAAAGTTGTAGCCAATCATCGAACTCGTAACTAAGTCATGTAATCTTGTAGCCAATCTAAAGAAAGTCGTAACCAATTCATCAAAAGTTGTAGCCAATCATCAAACTCGTAACTAAGTCACGTAAACTTGTAACCAATCCAAAGAAAGTTGTAACTAATTCATCAAAAGTTGTAGCCAATCATCGAACTCGTAACTAATTAAACAAAAGTTGTAGCTAATCCAGAAAAAGTCGTAACTAATTCATCAAAAGTTGTAGCCAATCATCGAACTCGTAACTAAGTCATGTAATCTTGTAGCCAATCCAGAAATAGTTGTTACCAAATGCATAGAAAACGAGGAATGTCTCATGAAAAAGCGATTGAATTGACTTTAGAATTATGCGCGACCGCCTCCAGCCTTTCCTGTTTTTTGGGATTACATCACGTATAATTGGAGGCTTCAGCAATGAGAAATGAACAAGAAATGAAGAACTTAATCTTGGATCTGCCACAAAAAGATGAACGCATTCGTGCTGTGATCATGAATGGATCACGTACAAACGCAGACGCACCGCGCGACTGCTTTCAAGACTACGATATTGTCTATGTGGTCCGTGACGTTACTTCATTTACAGCAGACCATCATTGGGTCGATCGATTCGGCAAGCGGATCATCATGCAGATGCCTGACTTGATGGATATTGGAATTGGATCCGACCGTGTTGCCGAAGATGAATTCGCTTATCTGATGCTGTTCGAGGACGGAAATCGAATTGACTTGACACTCATGACATTGGAAAAAGCTAAGGCATGGGTGGATGGCGACAGCTTGAGCATTATTCTGCTTGATAAAGATGAACAATTTTTATCAGTGCCGCCCTCAGATGATCGTAATTATCGAATCATTCCGCCTAGCGCGAAACAGTTCGCTGATTGCTGCAACGAATTCCGGTGGGTGTCACCTTATGTCGCCAAAGGTTTGTGGCGCGGAGAAATTCCGTATGCAAAGACAATGCTTGAGCACTACGTCCGCGATATGATGCTGAAAATGCTTTCCTGGCACGCAGGGACACGCACCGGCTTTACGGTCAGTGCCGGAAAATGCGGCAAGTACTTGCCCCGTTATGTCGAGAAATCGGTGTGGCAAAACTACCTGCTCACCTATCCGGATGCTGAACCGGAGCATATCTGGCAGTCGTTGTTTCAAATGGGCGAGCTGTTTCGTACTTTGGCGAAGCAGGTAGCCGAACATTTCGGTTACACCTATGCGGAGGCTGAGGATCAACGCGTCTCAAATTATCTGAAGCATGTGCATGACCTGCCTGCTGATGCCAAGAACATCTTTTAACAAAGAAAAGGACGCTGACGCGCCCTTTTCTTTGTTGTTAAGCGATATATTTTTGCCGATACATCAATCCGGTCGACTCAATTTCAGGAATAATCATCCCTCAAATTTTTCTTCTTGGATTGCCACTTTGCCGCCCACCGTCCACGCGAAAATACCAATACCGAGAATACCAATGAACGAGCCGACAATAACAGCAATTGCCGATACATATTGAAACAGGACGCCATAGATGAACATCCCTAAAGGCTGCAAAGAGGTTGAGCCGACCATCAGAATCGTGAAAACGCGCCCCTGATAACTGGTGGGGATCGTTTTCTGCATATAGGTCGTTAACGGTACATTAACAAATACAAGTATAAGTGCCAAGACAAAGTTGACCATTCCAAAAATGGTTGTCGACACCCACGAATTCAGCTGTACGAGGAGCGGAATGATCACGAAAATGAGCGGAAGACCTTCAAACATTAACGACTTGCTGACCATGCCAATTGGATTGCTGTCAACAGTGAGCTTCGCCGCAAACAAACCACCTGCGACCATGCCCAAAGAGAACAGGGCTTCCGACAGGCTGTACTGGATATTCTGCATATGCAGCACATGAATCATCAAATAGGGGAAACCGACATTGAACACGCCGCACAGGAAATTAAGTACAGAGGCAACAAGAATCATCGAAAGAATCAATGGCCGCTTTTTCACATAGATCAGCCCTTGCTTCATCGATGACCACATCGATTCCGACTTTGCATTCGCTTGCTCTGCGACTTCAATCAAGTGAAAATTCATGGTTAGAACGATTAAGACAACGGCTATTTCAGCCACGATTTCGAAGTAAATGAACGCTTGGAACGGAACAAAAGCGAATACAACTCCGGCGGCAATCGGACCGACAATCATCGCAAGCGCATTTGCCGACTGTTCTAATGAGTTGAGTTGCTGGATGAATGGTTTGTCGACGAGTCGCGAAACGGCTGACAGATAGGTAACGCTGAAAATCCGCGCATTCAATCCAAGCGTCGCAACCATGATCAATACCATGAGATAGTGCCAGCTTCCTAGAATGGGAAAAAGGGAACTGTAGATGATAAGCAGCACGATACAACCGATTTGCGTCGTAATCATGACCCGCTTGTGATCATAATGGTCGGCGAGATAGCCGATCAGTGGCGAAAACACGATACCGATCAGAGGAACGATCAATAAAGTCGTGCCGAAATTCATCGCCGAACCTGTTAATTTCAATATGTACAGACTAATCGCAAAGTTGAAGAGCGAGCTGCTGAAGTTGCCGATAAAATCGCTGGTCACCGCTTTTTTAATCTGCAAACGTGATGCCCGCGCCAAGAAAGATTCTTGCTCCGTTTCCATCTTCTCATCTCCGGAAATGATTCATTAATTTCCAATTATAGACTTCACAAGTACATTTGGAAATAAATTTCCAAACATACAAAAAAAAGCCGGGCAAAAAGCACCTGGTCCTGACTTCCGCAGGATGCGGTGGCTTTCGCGTTGCATACAGGACGTATGCGTGCTTAGCGAAAGTTCCTTTTCCCTTACATTTTTAGCGAAAGCTCCTTACATACGAAAGCTCCTTTGCTCCAAATGCAGTTTTGAATCATTAACCTTGTGCTTAAACAGACATTTCTTAAATCATTTTGATCCTTAATTAAGTAACGCGGCCGGAATAAAATAAGCGGAGATTTTCCGGTTATTTGCATCCTGGCGCTTGTTTCACAGGTGCATAAGGGTAATTTTTCCGCTTATGCACAGAAAAACCCTCCATTTTCACGTTTTTCGATTTGATAAGCGGAATTTCTCCGTCTATTTAAGCGATTTTTTCATGCATTTTCTATTTAAACGGAATTTTTCCGCTTATTTCTAAGATTGGGCACTAACCTGATCGTCCAACCAAATCTTATGACCTTATCGTCGTAAATAGGGCATTTTATATTTTCATTCAAGCGGTGTCCCGTGCCCCTCAAGCGGGTCATGAATGTCTCTTACCCGTACAAAAAAGAGTGCGTTTTACTACCCGCACTCCTTGTTCCTATTCTCGTTACGCGTTCTGAGGCTGCGCCGCGCTCAATGCTTGTTTTGCGGTAATCAGTGCCAACTTATAGACATCATCTGCCGTGCATCCTCGTGAAAGGTCATTAACAGGTTTGTTCAATCCTTGCAGAATCGGTCCGATCGCAGTATAACCGCCGAGACGCTGCACCATTTTGTAGCCTATGTTGCCGGCATCAATATTCGGGAAAACAAACACGTTCGCCTTGCCGGCTATTGGAGAATCCGGTGCTTTCTTCGCCGCAACTTCCGGCACATAAGCCGCATCGAATTGCAGTTCGCCATCAATGAGCAAGTTAGGTTCCCTTTCCTTCACAATTCTCACCGCTTCGGTTACTTTATCTATAGAATAATCCTTTGCTGATCCCTTCGTAGAGAAGCTAAGCATGGCAATTCTCGGGTCAATACCAAACAATGTCGCCGTTTCCGCAGATTCCACAGCGATTTCCGCCAAGGTTTCGCTATCCGGTGATATATTAATACCGCAGTCGGCAAATACGAATTCTTTTTCTCCCTTAACAAGAATGAAGGAGCCCGATATACGTTTTTTTCCTGGCTGAGCTTTGATGATTTGCAGCGCCGGACGTACAGTTTCCGCCGTTGAATGGACTGCTCCGCTCACCAATCCGTCCGCTTTGCCCAAGTAAACAAGCATCGTTCCATAGTAGCATGGATCTTTTAACCACTCCGCAGCCTTCGCCTCATCGATCTTGCCCTTTCTGCGCGCAACAAGTGCGTCGATCATCGACTGCAGATCATCATCCGTGTCAGGATGCATGAATACAACCTTTTTCTCGTCGGCAAGCTTTTTCAACACATCGGACGCATCCTTAACTTTACCGATGAGAATCGGCACGATCAGTTCCTCTTCCGCTAAGGTTTGTACCGCTTCAACAATCCGTTCATCAGCACTTTCAGGAAAAATGATCGACGGTTTGCCCTTTTTTATTTCCGGCTTCAGTCTTTCGAACAAATCTGCCATTGTTCGATTCGCCCCCTCATTAAATTTAATCTATACTAAGTATAAACCAAAACAACCTGTCCTACATTTGGAAAGTTAATTTCATCCTCCGCTCCTAATGTATATCTATGCTATATGTAGTAAAGTAAGAATGAAGAAAAAATTAGCGAACGTTCTTGTGATATTGTCAACGTCTTTTTTTCATGGCTTTATACGAAACACCGCTAATCGTTACGATTTTATCATTTGTATATAAAAGAGGTGTTTAGAATGTCTGAAGCAGCTCAGACACTAGACGGATGGTACTGTCTTCATGATTTTCGAACCATTGACTGGTCGGAATGGAAATCGCAGTCCGAGTGGGAAAGGCAGCAGGCTTTGATGGAATTTAATCAGTTTTTCACCCAATCGGAATTAAATGAAGAGGAACGTGGCGGCAGCTTTGCGATGTATTCTGTCCTCGGTCAAAAAGCGGATTTTGTGATGATCTCACTTCGCCCTACCATGGACGAGCTTGGCGAATTGGAGACTCAGTTTGATAAATCATTGCTCGGTCAAGTCACCAGCCCCGCCTATTCATTCGTTTCAGTGGTAGAATTAAGCAATTATCTTGGCAAAGATGGCGGCGACCCGTACGCGAATCCGCGCGTGCAGCAACGCTTGAAACCGACTTTGCCGAAAACCGACTACTTTTGCTTCTATCCGATGGATAAAAAGCGAGAGCACGGTGACAATTGGTACATGCTCCCGATGGAAGATCGGAAAGAAATGATGAAGAGTCACGGGCAAATCGGCCGGAAGTATGCCGGGAAGATCCACCAAATCATCACCGGTTCTGTCGGTTTCGACGATTGGGAATGGGGCGTCACACTTTTTTCAAATGATCCCCTGCAGTTCAAAAAAATTGTCTACGAGATGCGTTTTGATGAAGCCAGCGCTCGCTTCGGCGAATTCGGGCCATTCTTCGTCGGCACGCAGCTGACCCAAGAACTGTTTAATCAGAGATTTTCTCTATAACTTAATTTATCAAGACCAGGGCCTGGAAACAGGTCCTTTTATTATGCAATTTGAGCCCGCTTTCCCGCTTTCCATGTCATGATTTGCCTTGCAACGCATAGGCTTTAAGTGTACGAAAATCGGAGAGCCCATACCTACCTGAAAATATGTTTCATTTTCCTTTCAAAAAGGAGGTGTTTACGGCTATGGCCGTGGTTCAACACACGTCAAATGATATTTCGCTGCTTGCCCGGCTGATGCGTGCGGAGGCTGAGGGCGACGGACAACTCGGGATGCTGATGGTCGGCAATGTCGGCGTGAACCGTGTGCTCGGGAACTGTCTTGATTTTGAAGGATTAAGAACGATCCAGCAAATGGTTTTCCAAAGTCCCGGCGGATTTGAAGCGACTCAAAAAGGTTATTTTTATCAAGCGGCGCGTTCGCAGGACAAACGTCTTGCCGAACGTACGCTTAAAGGTGAACGCTTTCATCCGGCATCGAACGCGCTTTGGTTTTTCCAACCTTCGGGTGCCTGCCCCGCCCAATGGTACAATCAGTGGAACACCGGACGCTTTAAAGCCCATTGCTTCTTCTCTCCCACTGAGTCGACTTGTCCAAACGTTTATTAATCATTTTATTGCTAAGGAGTGACTTTACTTATGGGTGTTCAATTTCCGCCAGACAGCTGGCCGTATGGTGCGTCATTCAGTCCCGATCCGGGTGCGCAGCCGGGCTGGGATGCTTCAAGACAGCAAACGGCGCCGCTACAGCCGAGCGGTACTTTTCCATTCCAAGGTCAATTGACCCAGCCGGCAGGCGTGCAGCAGCCCGTGGCCCAAACACTACCCTATCCCTATCCTGCGTACACAACCCCGGTTCCACAAACCGGTCAGCCGATCGTTCCTGGGGTACCGCAAGTTTTGCCGCTGCCCTTTGTTGAACAGTCGTATATTGAAAATATATTGAGACTGAATCTCGGCAAGACGGCCACTGTTTACTGCACGTTTGAAGGCAACAGCCAGTGGAACGCGAAGACATTTACCGGCACGGTCGAAGCGGCCGGACGCGACCATGTGATCATTGAGGATGAAGAAACCCGAGTACGCTATCTCATCCCAATGGTCTTCGTGAATTACTTCGAATTTACCGGACCGCTCAGCTATGAGTATCCTTATGGTCCGCAATCTCCGACCGGAAGATAACATTCTAGCAAAACGGAGCACTCCGCCTATGGCAGTGCTTCGTTTTTGTGTTTAGGTGTTACCAGCTATTTGCTCTTATCATTTTCCGTATACACGGTTCAAATCATTTGCCAGTTCATCTTTTAGTTTCCCGTGCTTTTTTTCATTAAACTGCTTGGCCTCATCATACCAATTAGATGAGTCATACAACCAAACAGGACCCTTTCTTCTCTCCTTTTTTTCCCATTCATATCTTGGAAAAATATGTGCATGTAAGAAAGCATCTGTATTTCCTAGAATATCATAGTTGATTCTAAGAGGATGGCAAACATGCATAATCGCGTCTCCTACTAGACTCATATCCGTTAGAAACTGCGAACGCTCATCAATTGTCAGATCGTTAAGGCTAAATACCGCTTTATTGGGAAGCAGTACACAATAACCGGGCAAAAACTGCGTATCTCCGATAACTGCAAAGCCGCTTTTCATTTTTGCTAGAACCATTGGGTTGGTCCCATTTTGAGCAGAATCAATCCTATTGTCTCTCCAATCCATGACACAGCCCTCCGCATCGTCCATTTACATCTCAGGATGAATTTCAAAAAAAGGAGCATGTCCGCTCTCTCCATATTATGTGGCAATCATGCACGCAAAGCAGCAATCACAATAAGCAGCCAGCTTGCGAGAAAAGCAACGCCGCCAATTGGTGTTATGGCTCCAAGCACGCGAACACCGCTCAGCGTCAGCACATACAAGCTGCCGGAAAAAAGAAGAATGCCGACTGTCATCAGCCATCCGGACCAAGAAAGCAACGTGCTCTGTCCGCTGAATACGGTTAATGCGAGGATGCCGATCACAATCAGTCCCAGCGCATGGTACATCTGATAATGAACTCCCGTTTGAAACACCGCCAAATCTTGTTCGGTGAGCCGCGTCTTCAATACATGCGCCCCGAATGCACCAAACGCGACAGACAGGAAAGCTAAAACAGCGCCAATGATGATAAAAACTTTCATGAGCTCAGTCCTCTCAAAAATGATTCTTTTTTCATTCTAGCATCTATCTAATGGTCCGTCGCATGTGCGGCTCGGAGAAGCGCTCATAGATTAGCAGTATTCAAGATTTTATCGGGCGCTTTGGTCGATTTATCGAGCGTTTCCCGGTTTTTATCGAGCGCTTTGAAAACTTTATCGAGCGTTTCAAAAATTTTATCGAGCGCTTTCCCTTTTTATTGTGGTTTTTCGCATCTTAACTTTTTGAAACCAAGCTACTGTACACATTCCCTGCTGACAAAAAAACTACGTTAGATACCTTCATAAAAAAATAATCCCCATTTATCTCACTTCTTTTTCATTAAGCATCCTGGTCCTTCATTAAAATAAACGGAGATTTTCCGGTTAGTTGCATCATGGCGCTTGTTTCGCGGGTAAATAAGGGTAATTTTTCCGTTTATTCAAAGAAAAGCCCTCTATTTTCACGTTTTTCGATTCAATAAGCGGAATTTATCCGTCTATTTAAGCTATTTTTTCGTTTATTTTCTAAATAAGCGGAATTTTTGCACTTATTTATTAGATTGGGTGCTTACCTGGTCGTCAAAACGTATCTTATGATCTTATCGTCGTTACCAGCAGGACAATATGCTGAACTTTCTTTACTTGAAAAAAAAGCTGCGCGCACTTCAGCCGCAGCCTTTCCTCTCACTATTTATTTATCTATCCCAATATTTTTTGTAGATCGCTTGTGTACCACTGTTTTCTTCGCCTTTTTCAGCCAGCTCATCATAGATCTTCTTGGACAATGCAAGTCCCGGTGTGTTCAGACCCATCGCTTCAGCAGATTCGAGCGCGATTCGCTCATCTTTAATCAAATGCTTGATATAAAAACCAGGTTCGAAGTCGCCTTTCAGCATACGCGGGCCGAGATTGGTCAACGACCAACTTCCGGCCGCGCCTGTCTCGATGCTCTCCATCACTTTATCGGTATCAAGTCCGGCGTGCTTCGCGTAACTGAGTGCTTCGGCGACGCCGATCATGTTTGAGGCGATGGCAATCTGGTTTGCCATTTTGGTATGCTGACCCGAGCCGGCTTTTCCCTGGTAGACAATTTTCTGTCCCATGGCTTGAAAGACAGGTGCCAAGTCCTCAGCATCTTTCGGATCGCCGCCGATCATGATCGACAAGGTACCGTTTTGTGCGCCGACATCGCCGCCGGAAACCGGAGCATCGAGCGCGTGCAGTCCTTTTTCAGCAGCCGCTTGATGAATTTTTTCCGCAAGCTGTGGTGATGAGGTTGTCATATCGATCAGATAGGTGCCCTTTGCAGCATGGTCAATAATCCCGTCATCAAAATAGACGGAAGCAACATCCTTGGGGTAGCCAACCATTGTGATAACGGCACCCGCTCCTTCGGCAGCTTCCGCAGGACTGGATTTCCAAACAGCACCTTCTTCAATGAGGTCATCCGCCTTGCTTTTCGTTCGATTGTACACATGCAGCGTGAAACCAGCTTTCATCAGATTACGGATCATGCCCTTGCCCATGACCCCGGTTCCAATAAATCCAATCGTCTTTACCGTCATTCAGCTCACTCGCTTTCCTATCAACTCTAGGTTAACGATAGCATGAACAGTACCTGTTTTCACGTTATATGCAAGACACTCAAACTTTTTGAATCTGGAAAAAGTGGGTAAATACCCATGGATATTGCGGCATCGCGAAATTAAGCTGCCAAGTACCGATACCGCCGATCCGTGAATTATAGACAATCTGCGCCTTTTCAAACAGACTGCGCACATCCTCAAACCAGACGACACGGTTCTGCCCGTTGTCGTCTGTATAATAGAAGTAAGCGGATTGATCCGCCGTCGAATAGTTGATCGGCACTTGTTCACTCATAGCGAGATTAATCGCTGCCTGATACGTAATTGCCCGGCCGGGATTCTGACTGGAAAAAGGGATCGGCCAATCATAACCGTAAAAAGGCGTGCCCATGATGATCTTACTGCGATCCATAACGCTTGCCGCATAATTTACCGTAGCGATGACATCTTGGACAGGCGCGGTCGGACCGGGTTCGCTGCCCACATAGTGCCAGTCATAAGCCATAATGAAAAATTGATCGACAATCGCTCCGATTGCTGCATAATCATAGCCGCGCACCCATGGCACCGTATCGTCCGTCTTGGCAGGGACTGCGATACTAAGATTAAGTCCGGCCGCCTGTGTGCGCTGCTGCAATGCCTGCAGGAACATAACAAAAGCGTTCCGATCTGCAGGTAGCACACCTTCAAAGTCAACATTGATTCCGCCATACCCATTTGACGTTGCAAAATTGATCATATTGTCGATTAAACGTTGCTGCACATCCGGCGTGTTCAGCACACGCTGAACGAGGGCTGAATTAAATCCCGTCTCGGTCAGATTCGTTACGGTAATCACCGGCGTGACCCGTCCGCGCCATGACGCAAGTACGGCCGCATTGTCATTGAGCGGGCTCAAATCACCATTCCAATTAAAATGCGTCTCGAAAATGCCAATATACGTAAGGTATGGTGCATTGTCCGAAATAACCGACTGATCAAGTGCCGGCGTGCGTAGCTGTGTATAACTGAAGTGTGTGGCCACACGCCGTTCAATCTCCGGGATGTTAATTTTTTGACCGGGACTTAAACGCTCAGGATTGATCCCTGGATTCGCTTGGCGCAGCGCACTTAACGGGACATACGCCATGCGCGAGATTGTCCAAAGACTGTCGCCCGGCTGTACTGTATAAACATCACTCGTCACGAGCAGCGCCTGACCGGTCACGATGTTGGTCGCGGTCAGTCCATTTGCCGCTCTTAGTGTATTTACAGGAATATCAAATTTCTGGCTGATTCCAAATAGTGAATCTCCAGCCCTCACTGTATAAACAAACATAGTTCCACCCTTCCCGCACCCGTCATTTGCGGGCGTCCTCATGCCGCAGATGCATAGGCATTTCACACTAGTTTATTCAGTGCATGCGAAACGGTTCCGAAAGAGGCTATAGATTCGAATTAAAAAAAAGGTTATCATTAAATTTGCCGCGAGAATTATTTATTGAAGCGGCAACACTTACTGCACGCCAAAATGAACGAACCTAGGCTGTAGTTCATAGTCTATAGAAAGTACGGAAAGAAATGAGGGTTATTTATGGCTGAATTCATCCCATCACGGCAGGTTCAATCGCTGCCTGCCAATTATTTTACGAGTATGGATCACCGTATCGATTCGGTAGTCAAGCAAGGCATCGATGTCATTCATCTTCATACCGGCAGTCCGGATCAGCCGACTCCCAAACCAATTATCCAAGCAATGAATCAAGCGGCACAGCTTCATGAAAATCAAGGCTATCCTCCGGCTGGCGGCAAACTGTCGCTTAAGAAGGCAATCAGTGAATTTTATATGCGTGAATACGGTGTTTCCGTTGATCCTGAGACGGAAGTCACGGTCTTCGACGGCGCAACCGTAGCCATCTCGGCACTGCCTCAAGCGATGCTTAATCCTGGCGACGTCATGCTGACGACTGATCCCGGCTATCCGCTCTATTTTGTTTGCCCGGGGCTGGCCGGCGCTGAAACCTACGGAATCCCGTTTCGCGCTGAAGATGATTTTTTACCCGATTATAAAACCATTCCTGAAAAGGTATTGAAAAAATCTCATCTATTAATGTTGAACTATCCAAACAACCCGACCGGAGCAATTGCGACCAAAGATTTTTTTGCGGATACCGTTCGTTTTTCTAAGGAGCATCATATTCCGGTCGTTCACGACTTTGCCTACGCCGCCTTTGGCTTCGATAGCAATCGCCCGCTCAGTTTTCTGCAAACTCCGGGTGCAAAGGAACAAGGCATCGAAGTTTACACGTTATCGAAAACGTATAATATGGCCGGATTCCGAGTCGGCTTTGCTGTCGGCAACGCATCGATCATTCGCGCGCTCAGCCAATTCCATGATATCGATCATTCAGATGTGCCGAGCGCGATTCAAGATGGCGTTGCCGCGGCGCTTCTCGGCCCGCAGCAATCGGTTCAAGAGTTATGCGCGCTCTATGAACGACGCCGAAATATCCTCGTCTCAAGTTTCCGCGCCATTGGCTGGGATGTGCGGGCGCCGAAAGGCTCGTTTTTCTGCTGGTTCAAGGTTCCGGAAGGCTATACGTCCGAAACCTTTGCCGATGCCCTGCTCGAACGCGCGCATGTCGCGGTGGCACCAGGCGCAGGATTTGGCGCCCACGGCGATCAATTTGTTCGCGCCGGATTGCTCGAATCCGAGGAACGCCTGAAGGAAGCTGCGGAACGGATCAAGGCTTCCGGAATTCTCGATGAGACACCTGTACAAAATTAACAGATTAATCAAAAGAACTTTTCCCAGCATTCATTGGGAAAAGTTCTTTTGATTAAATAACGTGGTAACCCATCAGCACAATGACAATCAGCAAAACTGCGATTAGAACAAGAAAGAGCCATGATGATTCTTTCTTCTTACGCTTACCCATCGCCACTTCCATAAGTCCGATTAAAGCAAAGGAAAGCACGCCTTTAATGGTCGGCATCAGTGGAAAATGAATGATAAACAGCATGACCACTCCGGTTATGATCATAACTAAGTAAGCTGTCCGCAGGATCATACTCCACACTTTTTGCGCCGTGAAAAGATAGCTTAAGATAAAAAAGATGACTACAAGACCCCAGACAAGGCCATGGATTAGCAACAAGGTATGCATGTCATTTCCTCTTTTCAGTTTATAAATCAATCACTAGACTTGTCTCTATTTTATCATGATGACACATTTTTCCCAGTTTTTACATGATCGCAACAAAAAAAACACGAGTGTCACGCACTCGTGTTTTTTATCATTCGACCTCTTAATCCTTGTGACGCGACAGATCACATTGGTCAAGCGGAATCAATTTTGACTTCATCTTCCATTTGGCGATCAGCCAGACAGCAAGGAAAATCGGAATGCCGATATAGGCTGCAATGATGCCGCCCCAATCAATATGACCACCGGAAAAGGCACCGAAACTCTGCCCGATCACAACCACCATACATACCGCAAACGCAAACAACGGACCAAACGGGAACCACTTCGCCCGATAAGGCAAGTCGCTGAGTTTACCGCCTTGAGCTACATAGGCGCGGCGGAACCGATAGTGGCTGATTGCGATGCCGAGCCAAGCGATAAAGCCGCACATTCCCGAAGCACTCAGCAGCCAGTTGTAAACAATGCCGTCGCCGAATCCTGAGGCAAAGAATGCGAGCAGCCCGAATGCCGCAGTGACAACAAGCGACCAAATTGGAATTCCGTTCCGTGTGACATAACCGAGGAACCTTGGTGCCTTTCCTTCCTTAGCCAAAGCGTAGAGCATACGCGTCGAGGCGTAAAGTCCGGAATTTCCTGCAGACAGCACCGCCGTTAAAATAACGGCATTCATCACCGATGCGGCAATGGCAAGCCCTGCTCTTTGAAACACAAGTGTAAAAGGACTGACCATCACCGAATCCGATGCGGACAGATTATGACTCGTGTAGGGAATGATCATTGCAATAACAAAGATGGCTAAAATATAAAACAGTAAGATGCGCCAGAAAATTGTGTTCATTGCTTTCGGGACACTTTTTTCCGGGTGTTCGCTTTCCCCGGCACTTACACCAAGCAGCTCCGTCCCCTGAAAGGAGTAGCCGGCCGCAAGGAACACACCAAATGCTGCCAGAAAGCCGCCGTGGAAAGGTGCATCACCAACTGTGAAATTTTGAAATCCAGGAACGCCTCCTCCAAGCACGCGAAAAATCATTAACAATCCGAGAATTATAAAAATGATGACGGTAGCCACTTTTATGAATGCGAACCAGTACTCCGACTCACCATATCCTTTTACGGTCAGTGCATTCAGCAGGAAGATGATGAGCAGGAAGATACCGTTCCAAAGAATAGATGGGCTGTTCGGAAACCAAAATTTCATGATCAGCGTAGCCGCTGACAGCTCACTTGCGATCGTAATCGCCCAGTTGTACCAATAGTTCCAACCAAGCGCGAAACCAAACGACGGATCGACAAAACGCGTTGCGTAGGTGCTGAATGAGCCGCTGGTGGGCATGTACGTCGCAAGCTCGCCAAGGCTGGTCATGAGAAAATAGACCATGATCCCTGTTAATCCATACGCGAGCAGCGCGCCGCCCGGACCGGCCGTATAGATTGCGTTTCCGCTGGCGAGGAATAGCCCTGTTCCGATCGCGCCGCCAAGCGCGATCATCGTCAAATGACGCGACTTCAATCCCCGTCTTAATTGATTATTTCTCTTCTGTTGCATTTTTCTCTCTCCCTCTCTGTATTTCGGGGAGATATGTGAAGAATAGAGTTATGGTTACTAAAAACGCCCGTCAAGGCAAACTAATGCCTTCGGCGGACGAGAAACTTTTATAGTAAAAATGAATAAGATCTGCATCATTACAGGCTTATTGATCCATTTACTCCTCGCACATCTTCCGCCGATAGCACACCACATGCCTAAAACGCATGTGACAGTCCCGTCCCTTTCGGAAACGGACCCAGCGCACTCGGGCAAGAGAATCCGAATGCACTTCGGCAGCAGTTCCTTACACGTATCGTCCGGCGTCTCTTCGCCTCGGATGCACTTATCTTAACTGCCGCGCCTCTACCCCCTCGTGATCTTGTGAGGAGATGTTGTTTTTCAACAACAGGTTCTATTCTACCTTTATTGAAAATGATTATCAACCGGAAATGATCTCCTGTTCCTTTAAAAATTACTTTTAAAAAATTTCACAACTTGGTTGATCTGAAGTTCCTCTCTAAAAGGCACATATAGAAGCGTCACCGCACCAGCAATGACTATGCCAAAAAGTAAGAAGATCCATTGAAGGGGCAGATATCCGGTTAAGAATGAGCCGAATAATGTACCTAGAGGAACTGTACAAGAACTGAGCATTGAACCGAAGCTGTTCACTCGTCCTCGTTTATCGTCGTCCGTAATTAATTGAAAAGTCGTTCCAATGCCGATGCTGGCAAAACTGATTCCGAGCCCCAATAGTCCGAAAAAAAGAATAAACAGAATTAATCCTGGAAAAATCCCTGACAAAATAAGCGATACACCCTCAAAGATAAGCCCTGCAACGGCGAGCCTAATCTGACTACGAATGTGTCCGAAAAGAATCACTATGCTGCCTAATAAAGCCCCGACAGAAATCGATGCCTCAATCCAGCCCACCCCTGTTGATCCAAAGTTTAGCTGTTTACTTGTAAAAATAATCAAAACATCAAGCGGTGCGAGAAAGAAATTAATGATCACACCGCCCACTAACGTAAGAAATAAAAGTCGTTTCATATGAATCGTATAGACAAGCCCTTCCTTAAATTTGAATACGAACGATTCATGCTGCTTCGCTTGAGTCACTCTAGGAATTTTTAAGAACAGAGAAAAAATAAATGAAACAAGAAAGGAAAGACCATTTAGAGCAAACACTGAACCAATGGAAAGAAATGTAATGAGAAAGCCACCGACCACCGGACCGAGTATCGCCGATATACGCCGAATAAACTCAAAAATTGCATTTCCTTTTGATAAACCAGCCTTATCCAAAATGAGTGGAACTGTGGCGGATAGAGCAGGATTAAAGAAAGCATCCATGACTGAGATGATGACAAGACATAGATTAATGATCACCAGTGAAAAATAGCCTTCAAAGGTGAGTAATGCAACAAGAAACATGATGCATGCGCGCACCGCATCTGAAATCATCACCATCTGTTTTTTTATATTTCGGTCAGCGAGCACGCCCGCGAAGGGCATAACAAGAATGGCCGGAAGCGTCATGCAGATCACACTCATCCCAAGTGACATCGCGGAACCTGTTTGTTTCATAATCGTCCACATCAGACCAACGTAATAAATTTGATCGCCAAATATAGAAATACCCTGCCCTGTTAGTAGAATTAAAAATTGACGGTTGCGTACCCAGAGACTCATGATCGACACCTCTTATTTTGATATTAATAAAATAACTAATTTCATCACAATCGAATATGTAATTAAAAAAAGGCAAAAGGACGCTGCCTAATCTTTAATTAGTGATTGAAGCATTTGATCCATCAGCTTTTTTATTTGGTCATTTCTTACCTCGTAGTATACTCGATTTTCACTCCGCACCGGCCTGACTAAATCATAAGATGCCAGTAAGGATAGATGGTGTGAAATGGTCGAATTGGATAAATTCAACCGCTTGCCCAATTCATAACCGTACAAAGGACTTCGATTAAGTAAGCGGATAATGCTCAAACGCTTTTCGTCAGCAAGCACTTTAAATGCTTGATCCACCTTATCTTTATCTGCCGAATATGCTGGCTCTTCGAAAGGAAGCTGCCTAGTGCCAAAAAGAAACAGGCAAAAGCTGTCTGTGCTGGTGGTAAAGGACCATTGATCATAGAATACGGACGGCGCCAAAACGACTTCATCCATTTGATCAACAGGCATTTGATATTTTTTTGACACCCGCGTCAAAAAAGAAGATTTCCCATGCGATTCAGCAAAATTTTTGACACGGTTGAGTACTGCTTGTTGCGTTTCTAAAAACTCCTCGAATTCATCGTTCATTAAATCATAGAACTTCCGCAAAAGCTGAATCATTCGCTGTTTCGTTTCTTCTTTGTGCACGTATAAATAAAGCAGCTTCCACTTTTCCTGCTCCGGTAAGTTACTTTGATCAATTGCTATTGTTGTTGTGCTTAAATGATCAGGATCAACGCTGTCCCCCGATCCATAACCCGTATGAAGAAAATAAGCAAACCATTCATGAGCATCAAGCTTTGCCAGTGCTTGTAAAAAGAGGTCCACATCGTGATAAGCCTTTGCTTCCCAGGCATAACGAATGAGGGTCAGGCCAAGATAACTCTCGTAACTAAAAAACACTTCTAATTCGTCTTTTACGTTAGAAGGTAGAAGCAATCGCCTCTGATCGACCCATTGCTTTAATTGAATCGCTTTGCCTTTGATCATTACAACATCATCCGACTGAATCTGATCCGGTGTTGCGACGCGAAACATCGCTGCAAGCAATTCAAATACCGGAGAGGTTACATAATGAACTTCAGGTTTTTTTTCCATTTCATCGCCTCAATCACAATAAATTGAACTTATTTTCGATAAATATAAAATATGATATTTCATGATAATCGAATTATAACATAAATTTATACTGCCCTTTCAAAGAATTTAATTTTAAGGGTTAAATTTGTGTATTCATAACTTACGATCCGCAATGAGCGGACATGGTTTAAAATCACAGCAAACATTTAAAAGTGGCCTCTTCAATTATCGCCCTTGATAAACTTCAAATCGGTAGTGCTGTCCGGTTGGATTCGCTTTTCCCGCATCGACCGCCGATAAGAATAGTTCTTTCGGCCGGACCCATAGTTTCCGCTCGCCATACATGGCTCGGTAAACAACCATTTCTCTTTCCGTTTCCGAGTCGATTGCGACAGCCTCGACATAATAGAGTTTCCCTTTAAAATGACGGTAAAGTGTATGTACCTGAATAGCTCTCATATGGTGAATGCACTCCTATCGAAAATGCCTAGGGTCAATGATTCGGCCATAGCCTACTTACATTCATTAGTTTCAGTCCGTCAAAGTCCAATCGGTACAGATCGGGTTTAGACGTCTGAAGTAAAAAATTCAAGTCGTACGAATAATCAAAGTAACCCATCATTAACGTCATAACTGCGCCGTGTGTCCCAATGGCGATTTTCTTTCCTTGGTATGTGTTTATCAGGTTTAAAAGCACTCGAACCGCTCTCCGCTGGCACGCTTCGCTCGACTCTCCTCCGAGCAAGGTGTACTTAGGATCGTGAAATGATCTTATTAACAAATCAGATAGTTCATCTTTAGATAAAGGGCGGTTATCCGAAGTAAACATCCGTTCCTTAAGATCTTCAAACCTAATGATCTTTTTCCCTAATGACCGCGCCAGTTCTTGCATCGTTAGAAGTGCTCGTTCATATGGACTTGAAACAAAAACGTCAATCGCCTCATTCTTTAACAAAAGCGTAACTTGATGTGCATCAAGCATTCCTTGAGCAGTTAGTCCTCTTGTTCGTTCATTCCGATCATTTTTCGGTGATTCGCCATGCCGAACCATATAAACAACTGTTTTCATCTTATCCTCACATTTTGGGTTTGGTATCATTCATTAATAATCGAAAGCAATTCTGAGAGGTTCTTGATATAATAATCCGCATCGGCTGCCAATCGTTATTTCACCGGCTCTTCCTGATCGGCTTGATACGCGGCAATTGCTTCCATAAACGCTCGTCCGTATTTCTCCAGCTTCTGCTGACCGACACCCTTGATCATTAGGAAGTCATGATCGGTTGCCGGAAGCCGCGCACTCATTTCTCGCAGCGATTGATCGGAGAAGATAATATACGGCGGAACAAATTCTTTTTGCGCCAGCTCTTTGCGCACCTGCTTGAGTACATCAAAGAGTGCGTCATCCACGGCGAGTCGTTCCGCACGGACGCGTCCTTTTTTCAGGACCTTCTCTTCTCCTTTGAGTACCGGCAGCGACCGGTCACTTAAAGCGAGCACCGGAAAAGCGCCGCCTTGCTGCATAAGGTATTGCTCAGCGGTTAGAAAATCAATAAATTCGCTGATCTGCTTTTGCGTTCGGTCCTTCATAATGCCGTATGTCGGCAGCCGGTCAAGCCGAAAAGAGAGCAGTTTTTGATCCGATGCTCCGGCAAGCACTTTAGCGACCATCGTCTTTCCATAGCGCTCGCGCAGGCGCTTGACGCAGGATAATACCTTCTGCGCATCGATCGTTACATCTGATTTTTCGCGTATATCGAGACAGTTGCCGCAATGGCTGCACGGCTCGGGATTCCGCTCACCAAAATAGCGCAGGATATAGCCTTGAAGACAGGTTTCCGTATGGCAGTAACCGATCATTTGATCCAATTTATGGTACTCTGCCTTCTTCAGTGCGTCATCCATTTCAGACTGATCAATAAAAAACTTCTGCAGCCGAATATCCTGCGGCGCAAACAAAAGAATACAGTCACTTTTTTCGCCGTCACGTCCCGCGCGCCCCGCCTCCTGGTAATAGGCTTCTATGTTGCGCGGCATATTGTAGTGAATCACAAAGCGGACATTCGACTTATTAATCCCCATTCCGAAAGCATTGGTTGCGACAAGCACCGTCAGATCATCATAAAGGAACCGCTCTTGACTGGAAGCGCGCTCCTGTTCGGAAAGCCCGGCGTGATAACGGCCAACAGCCAGTCCCTTCTGCGCGAGCCGCGCATACAACCGGTCCACTTCCTTACGTGTCGCCGCATAAACGATTCCCGGCTGATCACGGTTCGTCTTCAAATAATCCAACAAAAAGGTGTCCGCATTCTGACCACGGATCACCTGAAAGTTCAAATTTTCACGTGCAAATCCTGTTGCCACCACACCATCCGAAGCAATACCGAGCAGCTGACGAATATCTGCCGTCACATTCGGTGTAGCCGTTGCCGTGAGCGCGACAACAGTAGGCTTTTGCTCAAATCGGGTGATCATTGCAGGTATGGAGCGGTAGCTTGGCCTGAAATCATGCCCCCACTGCGAAATGCAGTGCGCTTCATCAATGGCAACGAGTGATACACGCATGCGCTCCAGAGCACGAACAAAGTTTGGAACTTCCAGTCGTTCCGGCGCAATGTAGACCAGCGTGTACTCGCCTCTTGACGAAGCGGCAAGCCGTTCTCTAACTTCCGAAAAACTCAAAGAACTGTTTATGTAAGTCGCGTGAATGCCCGCATTTTCAAGTGCGTCGACCTGATCCTTCATCAAGGAAATGAGCGGCGAGATCACGAGTGTCACTCCTGAAAAAAGCAGTGCCGGAATCTGATAACAGAGCGACTTTCCGCCGCCGGTCGGCATGATGCCAACCGTATCCCGACCATCCATCAACCGAGAGATGATTTGATCCTGCCCTTTTCGAAATTGATCATAGCCAAAATATTTTTTAAGCGCTTGATGAGCTGCGTCGACCATCAATGAAACCACCTTTTCTTCCATAGAAAGCTAGTTTTATCTTAACATAAATTTAAGGTAGAAAATCGTATGGAACTTCACAGCTCAATATCCGCCTGAGCTCGTGTATCCGCACTGAGCACATTGTGCATCATGCGCAGCGCATAATCATTGTCCTCTTCAACGTTCGACGCGCAGCAGTCCTTAGGAACAATGAGCTTGTAATCCCGCATGTACGCATCGTTCGCCGTAAAGAGCACACAAATATTCCCGGCAACGCCGGTAAGAATGAGCGTCTCGGCTCCCAGATCGTGTAAAAGTGCGTGAAGCGGTGTCGCGAAGAATCCGGAATGCTTCGGTTTAATAATGAAATAATCGGAGGAAGCAGGAAGAATTTGGCGAACAACTGACGCTCCCGGCCCCTTCATCGCTTCGCTGATCAGGTAGTCGCGATCCGATTTCCATCTGCCCGAATTGTCATTGACAAAGATGATGGGGATGGCTGATTGACGCGCGCGAGCAATCAAATCGGCAAGTGGCCCAACCATTTGTCTCATTTCATTCAGTAAAAGATCCGCCCGACTGAACTGAAGCGGATTGATCATATCAATGATGAGCAATACCTTGTCACTTTTCACAACATCGCCCTCCTCTGCCCATTCATTATTGCCAAACAGGGTAGACGGCATTCGAGCTTGTCCTCATCGAAATTAATGAAACAAAATCCTTCCTGATTCATATGCTGATGTTAGCGAAACATTCAAGAGGAGGAATGGATGATGGACAACAAAGACCATCAAAAACCTGAGCAGCCGATACGGCGAAACTTAATGAACGATCTTGACGCGTTTTTCCAGGGCAATCCTTTTGGTGATGTGCTCAAATCGATTGATGATTTCTTCAGCAATCACTCATTCGCCGGATTTCCGGTCAGGCTCTATGACACCAAGAATGAATGGGTGGTTGAAGCCGAACTGCCTGGAGCTGATCGTAAAAATATTCACATCGAACTTCTTGGCGATAAGGTGAAGATCGCTGTGGAAAATGACCTGGAGATGGAGTCGCAGCATCAAGAAACCGGTGCGTACAGCCATGAACGCCGCTTTGATCATGCCGAACGCGTTGTGACTTTGCCGTACACTATTGATCGGTCCCGCACGCAGGCTTCTTACATCAACGGGATTCTTAAAATCCACGGGCCAAAATCTCCAAAAATCGGCCACAATCTTTCCATTAATTAAAAAGAGAATCGGAGAAAATGATTTTCCCGGTTCTCTTTTTTTGCCATTTTATTTGAAAGATGCGACGAATCGCTCCAGACGATCCAAACCGTCTTTCAAAAGATCCATTGAGTATGCATAGGACAAGCGCAGATAGCCTTCACCATAGGAAGAAAAAGCGCTGCCCGGAACCGCCGCGAGACGTTCCTTGTCAAGCAGCCGCAAAGCGAATTCCTCGGATGACAAACCGAATTTCTTAATGGACGGGAACACGTAAAATGCGCCTGACGGGCGTACCACATCAATTCCCATAGCCTCAAGACGGCTGATCACATAATCCAAGCGTTCTTTATACGCTTGCCGCATTGGTTCTGCGTCATCCTTTCCCACAGTTAACGCTTCAATAGCCGCATACTGGGTAATACTTGTGATGCACGAGATGCCGTATTGATGCACTTTAATCAGTTGATCGGCAATCGGCTTGTCCGCCAAAATGTAACCCATACGCCAACCAGTCATCGCATGTGATTTGGACAGCCCATTGATGACCAGTGTTTTTTCCTTCATGCCTGGGAATGTCGCAATTGAAACATGTTTTTGACCATATGTCATTTCACTATAAATTTCATCTGAGACAACAAAAATCCGTTTATCCTTTAACACTGCTGCGATTGCCGCGACCTCCGCTTCGCTAAGCACGCATCCGGTTGGATTTGACGGGTACGGAAGAATGACTGCTTTTGTTCGATCAGTCAGATATTCGGCAATTTGCTGCGCAGTCATTTTAAAGTCCGTCTCTCGCGTGTCAATGTAAACAGGAACGCCGCCGGCAAGTGTGATTGGTGCGGCGTAACCCGGATAGGCCGGTCCCGGAAGAATAACCTCGTCACCATCCTCGATCAGCGTACGAAAGGCAAGATCAATGGCTTCGCTTGCGCCAACGGTCGTAATAATTTCCGATTCTGGTCCATAATGCAGATCATATTTTTCCGCAACATAATCAGCGATTGCTTGTCGCAATTCAAGTAAGCCCGCATTCGCCGTATACGTTGTTTTGTTTTGGTCGATCGCAGCTTTTCCGGCTTCTTTTACATGCTCCGGTGTGGCAAAATCCGGCTGACCGATCGTCAGCGATACCGCCCCCGGATAATCTTTAACTTTATTGAAAAATTTCCGGATGCCGCTGATCTGAATCGCACGGACTCGTCCGTTCACTAATTGTTCCATAGATGACATAACATTCACACACTCCCCGTAAAATACAGAAAAAGCCCGCGCGTCTTGATTCACGCGAAGGCTTCGGTTTTCCTGACTGTTAATCAGTAACCACTGCTTTTTCTTCTATTTTTGTTTTCTCTTCTGACTCTGCTTTTGCTTTTTCTTTTGTTTTTTTGACTTCTTTATTTTCAAATTTAATCTCTTGAGTCCAGCCTAATTTATCTTCAATTTTCCCGGTTTGGATGCCAGTCAGTGTGTCATACAGTTTTTGCGACAGCTTGCCTGTTTTTCCATTGGCGACCTTAATCACATGGTCTTCCCATTTTAAGAAACCAACCGGTGAAATAACAGCTGCCGTACCCGTGCCGAAAACTTCTTTAAGCTTCTGTTTTTCCGCCTTCTTAAACAATTTATTCACGGAAATTTTCTTTTCCTTGACGGTTACACCCCAATGTTTCAGCAATCCGATTACAGAATCGCGGGTTACACCAGGAAGAATGCTTCCGTTCAAAGCCGGCGTCCAAACCTCATCATCGATTTTGAAGAAAATGTTCATACTTCCGACTTCTTCGATATATTTGTGTTCCACGCCATCCAACCACAGCACCTGATCAAAGCCTAATTCTTCCGACTTGGTCTGTGCCTTCAAGCTTGCTGCATAATTTCCCGACGTTTTCGCATAGCCGACGCCGCCTTTTACCGCGCGGACATATTCGTCTTCAACATAGATCTTTACCGGACTCATGGAATTGCCAAAGTAGGATCCGACAGGGGACAGAATGACCAACAGCTTGTACGTTGCAGAAGGATGCACGCCGAGCGCAGGATCCGTGCCAATGATGAACGGGCGGATGTAGAGCGATTGCCCAGGTTCGGAAGGAATCCATTTCTCTTCAATTGCGACTAATTTCTTGATCGCCTTGATCACGAATTTTTCATCAATTTTTGGAATGTTGAGCCGTGCGCACGACTGGTTCATTCGTTCCATGTTCTTATCCGGCCGGAAAAGCAACACGCGCTTGTCTTCCGTTCGATACGCTTTTAAGCCTTCAAACACTTCCTGACCGTAATGAAAAATTGTTGCGGCAGGATCAAGCGAAATCGGACCATATGGAACAATTTTCGGATCATGCCATCCTTCTTCCAACGAATAGTCCATCTCGAACATGTAATCGGTAAAATACTTACCAAACCCCAGCTCGCCGGCATTAGGCTTCGTTTTCAATTGATCTGCTTTTTGAAACGCGATCGACTGCCCCATGTTTCGAATCCTCCTAAAATTTGTTTTCCTAGTTTGATTATAGCAATCCGTTTCGTAACGCGCTACAATCCCCAGACAAATCATGCAAAAGCAGCGAGTTCCATACCAAATCTGTTCATTGTTTTTTATTATTGTTTATGTTTATCTTCATTACTATTCGATGCTTTGTTGGATTTTCTTGAATGCTGTTTATTTATGTAAAAGGAAGGGCAATTAATGTGTAAAAAAAGTAATTCAAACCCCTTCTCTTGTTGGGCTGATCCTGCTACAATGTTCTGGTTGACTTAAGAAGGCGCGCGAGCAATCAACGACCTTCTGTATTCTGTATTTATATGAAAGGAGCGCCATACCATGCGCCAATTTACCTTTGCCTCTTGTGCTCTTTATTTTCTGACCGGACTGACTGCTATTTCAATCGGATCTGTGATGCCTGAACTGTTGAACTATTACCATGTTTCTTACACGATTGGCGGAAGGCTGATTTTCGTTGGCGCGATGGGATTTCTTGCAGGCGTTCTGCTCACTTCATACCTGAATCGCCATTTCCATCCGAAACCGCTCTTAACCATTGCCGCCCTTGTGATCGCCTTTGCCCAGTTCAGCATTCTGATGCTTCCGCCGTTTCCGCTGTTTATGGCTCTCTATTTCATTAACAGTGTTGGATCGGCCTCGATCGGTATTGTTGTCGCTACGATGTTCATTGAGGTATTTATCGGCAGACAAGCGGTTGCGATGAGTTATTTGGAAGTATCATTTGGACTCGGCGCCTTCACCATGCCGCTGCTTGCAAGCTTCTTCATCGCACACGGCATCTGGCGTTACCTGTTTGTAGTCACCGCTGTACTCGCAGTCGTGCTTGCCGTTGTTTGGACACGAATTTCCTACTCCAAACAAATGGTGGATACCGGCGAACCGCTAGATGCTTCCGGTTCAAGCGACGCTCAGCGGCCGCTGAGCGCACACTTGAAATGGATTGTGCTTGGACTGTTCGGTTTCATCGTATTCCTGTATGGAGGATTTGAAGGCAGTTTGAACAATTTCATGTCGTCGATTTTTATGCAGTATCTGAACCAAGCCGCGTATTACGCTTCAATCAGTGTCGGCATATTCTGGGGTGCAATGGTTATTGGGCGCGCGGCAACCGCGATAATCATCCGCAGGCTAACCTACAGTACCTACTTGCTGATGAGTATATGCGGCTCGATTGTTTCACTGCTTTTGTTTATTTTTCTAAAAAACGCATTGATGGGTTATGTCTTTGTCGGCACGCTGGGACTGATGATGTCCGGCATCTATTCCATCACGCTTGTCTATGCGAACTATTCCATTCCGAATAGCGCGCATTTGGTCACACCGGTCATCTCCGGATTGTCCGGACTGGGTGCCGCAATCTTTCCAGCATTTACGGGATTCGCTATCGACCGCTCCGGCATGACCGTAACCTTGTGGTATATCGTTGGCATCGCCATGACCTACCTGATCTTTTTGCTTGTCATTAATCGACTGCGCAGCGGACGTCCTTTAAAAATCACCCTGCGCTTACGCCGCGCTTATTCTGATTTCGCAGCGCGACGCCCTCGTTTTCGTTTTAAATAATGATTATTAATATATAAGCCCATTCGGAACGGATCCGCGTGGGCTTTTTGATGTGATGAAGTTTTGTCAATCATTGCATCTCTTTGAACAATGAATAAACTAGGCGTATAGAGGTGTCAGGGGGAAGCGGTCAATGGATGAGCAAATGCTGGAGGCAGAATACACATTAATCAACGCGCTGGGCACAATCAGCGCGGCAATCAGCGCAACCCCAAGTGTAGCAGTCCCTGAGCATCTAAAAAATGGACTCGGTGTTACCGGCAATACGCTTCAGGCAGCCGGAAGCTCACTAGACGCAAATATAAACGATGGACTGGATGCGATCGGCGGTGCCACCCAAGCCTTCGGCAACTCACTGGTCATCTATGGATTAATCGCCCAATGTTCTAATGAAGAAAATCTCCGCAAAATCACAATCGGCAACTCGCTTCAAGCGCTCGGCGGCTCCCTTTCGCTATATTCGGATCTGGAATCAGAAGAGCGGAACCGTGCTGTTGCCCTTTCCATCATCGGCAATCTTCTGCAAATTGCCGGCAACTCGCTCCAGGCTGTTTCTACCATTTTTCAATTGAATCAAACGGTCGATGAAACAAAATCAGACCAAATTAACGCAACAGGAAGCTGGGTGCAAGCCCTAGGCGCGTCCCTGTCTTTTTTGGCTGCGTTTGATCGAGTAGAGATTGATGGGGACATGCGACCAAGCAATCGTTGATCAGCTTACTCTTTTTGTCAGCAACATGCTGAACAATTTTTCAAACAAATACGGACCAGCAAAAAACAGAATTACTGTAAAAAATCGAATATCTGCATTTCCAACAATAAATAACGCGTACAACGTTATATTGATAAGCACTTCAAGTGTTGCATAAGCTTTGACCTTTACTAAACGCGACGGTTCAACGTTAGCTAATTCAACCTGAGTGATGATTAACGTTAAACTCGATTTAAAGTTCCCAATAAATATATGTATTAACGCTACGATCTGAATAATCGCCAAGATAATGAATAGCAATCTAATAATATTTTTTATTACCTCAAACATGATTTTCCTCCTATTCACGTTTTTCCTCTTAATCTTCTACAATTTCCGTTCACTTGATTTTAAATGTAACAGCGTCGGTAGAAAAGCAAGGGCAATAAGGATAATCATAACAATATCCGGAATTCTCGTACCCGTTACACTGTTAAAACAGACCAGTGCAATCGCAAGCAAGACCAGTGCCAAGTTAACATATTTTTTTAGAGAATTCCCCTTAAAATCAGGCGTGTAAATGATGAAAACCATCAGAAAGAAAGTTAAAAAAAAGATAACAAACATGCAGATGTCTTCCTCTCAATCTAAATTATCCAATCTTTTCAAAATCACTTTCCATGGCGAATTGGTGTTTTTGAGGTCAATAATTTAAATAAACCGTCATCATCAATTACATTTATTGCTACCACCTTGCCATTACTAGTGGTGTTTATATCCCCAATAATGGTTGCCGCATTTGTTTTGCCATTTTTGGTGTAGTCCACATCGAATTTGAATGTGTACCCTCCGGATTTAGCTTTTTGCACGTTGATCGGCATTGCTGCTTTCAATTGATAACCAGCCATGAATGCAGATTGCAGCCAAGTGGTCCCTTGATTATTCTTTAAAAATTCTTGAAGGTATTGTTCTTCTATGAGGGACTTATATTTTTTTTCTAAATAGGGAGTCAATGCTTGCGGATCTGTTGTTGCCTGTATCTTGAACAATTTCTTTTGTTCTTCGTCTGGACCGGTGAATATACTTTTCAAAACAGTTCGGATTGTTTCTTCACTTTTACTATTATCATGCCGACTCGTGTCTCCACTTGAACAACCGACAACGAAAATCAATAAAGATGCTAAAATTGCCAATTTGAGTAAAACACTTTTCATGAATTAGATCCTCCTTGCTTTCGGAAAAAGTTAGATTATGAAGAAAATCGGTGGATGTAATGGTAAAAAAAGCTGCATGTCGAATCGTAGATGTGGGCAATAGCAGATGAACAGATCGGATCAAAAAAACATGGTTATCGCAGAAAAGATTTAAGCTGGGGTTCGGTTTATTGCTGTTTTTGTGATGGACCTTACAGAATATCTTTCTAAATAATAGCATTATAAGCAATAATAAGTAAACTAATTAATGTAAGGTGATTCGATGAGTGAGCAATTGTATTTACACAGTCCTACACTCCGTAGTTTTGCAGCACACCTAATTAAAGTCAGTCTGGAATCATTGATAAGATTAATGATTCCGGGTTTTTTTATTTTTATTTTATGTCATATATATGTTATGTTTTATTATGTATTATGATATAATCAGTATATACATACTGATTAATCGGAGGATAAACGATGTTCCTCAAAAAGGCGAAAAATAAAAAGACCGGCCGCACCTATTTGTCGATTGTTCATGGTTATCGTGATCAAGTGACGAAAAAAACGAAGCTCAAAACGATTGAGTCTCTCGGCTATTTAGATGAGCTTGAAAAAGAATACGAAGATCCGATTGCTTTTTTCAATGAAAAAGTCAAACAGATGAACCGCGAACAGGAAGCGGAGAAGTCGACCATGACCTTCCAGATGAGTCGCGATGAACGCCTTCAACCGTACGCGGCTAATCGTAAAAACTTCGGTTATGCCGTTCTGAGTCAGATCTACCATGAACTGGGGATCCATACGTTTCTCCAGAATCGGCAGCGCCATACGCAGGAAGCCTATGATGCCAATACCATCATGAAGCTCCTTGTCTTTTCTCGTCTGCTTTTCCCGGCCTCCAAAAAGAAAACATACGCACAAAAGGAGTACTTCTTCGAGAAAACCAACTTTTCACTGGACGACCTTTACCGCTGTCTGTCTTTTTTGGCGCAGCGTAAAGAGGCGCTTCAGCTTTGGCTTCATGAACAGATTAAGCAGCGCTATGGGCGTCGGACAGAGCTCGTTTACTATGACGTCACGAATTATTATTTTGAAATTAATGAAGCGGATGATCTCCGTAAAAAAGGCGTCTCTAAAGAACATCGTCCCAATCCGATCGTTCAGATGGGCCTGTTTATGGATACGGATGGCATTCCGATTACCTATGGCTTGCACTCAGGAAATTTACTGGACAAGCAAACCTTTATCCCGATGCTTGGCACGATTCAGCACAATTTTTCACTAGGTCGCATCATTGTGGTTGCGGATAAAGGAATGACCACAGGAGACAACATTTGGTATACGCTTTCCGCCAAAAACGGATATATTCTCAGTTACTCGGTCCGCAGTGCGGATCGAGCTTTTAAAGACTATGTGCTCGACTCGGATGGGTACCGTCCCCAAGGGGACGGATTCAAGATCAAATCCCGGCTTTATCCACGAGAGATCTGGGTGACGACGGAGAGCGGGAAGAAAATCAAGAAACAAGTGGATGAAAAGCAAGTCATCTTTTACAGTGAGAAATACGCGCGTAAAGCTAAGGCGGACCGTGCTCCTGCTTTGGAGAAAGCCAGACGCCTGATTCAAGAGCCTTCCCGCTACAATCGTTCCACCTCCGGTGGCGCGGCTCGATTCGTGAAAAATTTACGTTTTGACCCGAAGACAGGAGAAATCAAAGAATCTGTACAAACTCGGCTGATTTTTGATGAGGAAAAACTAAAAAAGGAAGAAGAACTGGATGGCTATTATGCGATCGTCACCAGTGAATATCAGGAAACGGACGAACAGATTATCAAGCTCTATCGAGGTTTGTGGAAAATCGAAGAGAATTTCAAGGTGACCAAAAGCGATCTCGAAACACGGCCCGTTTATCTGTCGACACAAGAACATATCGAGGCGCATTTTTTGACCTGCTTTGTATCACTGGTGATTGCCCGAATTTTGGAAATCCGTCTCCACGGGACTTACTCAATCTCCACCTTGATCGAAAGTCTGAAAAAAGCATCCTGCAGTCACATTCAGGAAAATTATTACCTGTTTGACTATTATGATGACGTACTCACCGACATCGGCAAAGCATTCGGCATCGATTTTGGGAAAAAATGCCTGCCTCTCCAAGAAATCAAAAAAATTTTAGGACAGGTGAAAAAAGGCTGATTTTCCCTACAACTTTATGACAAATAGAATCAGCCATAAACCGTGTAGCCGTGCGGGTTCATGGCTGATTTTTAGTTCATTTAGCTGCAAAAGTCAGGTTATAAGCAATAATAAGTAAACTAATTAATGTAAGGTGATTTGATGAGTGAGCAATTGTATTTACACAGTCCTACACTTTATGAACTCGATTATCGGCAAAAAATACTCGAGCAGCCTAACACGATGTCCTACAACAAAGGCTACGATCTACAGCTTGACAATTATGATCAGAAAACCGGATGTATTGATTTTAGCAAAGACTATTGGGCAGACTGGTATTCACGATGGGGCAGCCAAGCATCGGGGCGTTATTACGCGTATATCATGCGAAAAAATACGCGATTGCCTATCGGTGATGCCGCACTGCGCTACGATGAAGAACAACGTTCATACTGTGTCAGTTTAGTAATCGAGGCAAAATATAGAGGTATTGGGTACCGCGAAGAAGCCTTGCGCTTACTGCTTGATGTGGCATTCAATCAGTTAGATGCAGAAAAGGTATACGATGACTTCCCAAAAACGAGGGTATCCGCCGAGAAAGTATTTCATAAAGTGGGGTTCAAAAGAACAACTGACGAGATCGTCGAGCTGACCAAGGATGATTATTTAACTAGCAGTTGACGGATAAAGCGCAGGAACCACCGAAAAAACTGAAGAGAAGGAGTAGGACGAACGCCCGAAAAATTAGATCGAATCTATATAAAAAGTTAGATCGAACGCCTGAAGAGTTCAACCTAAGAGAAGAAAAATTCAACTGAAGAACACGAAAATTCAACTAGGCAGTTCTTCTCTACAGGGCAAAAAAATATTCCCAGTAGAAATTTATTTTGATACATCAGCGCCAACTATTGTTCGCTAGTAAAATTCATTCCTCAGTTAAAGATTCCATTTTAGCATTCTATTTTCTTGTTCTGAGATACCGTTTCAGTTCTTCATAAAAGTTTTCTCGCGAGCCGAACATAATACTCGCAACGAGTTTCCCGTTTTCGTCTTCTTCAAGCCGATAGGCAAGTTCGTAGTTAATTCCCTTGTTATACAAATCTAATGATTGATACCCGACAAGATCACCTTTTTTCGACTCCCCAACCGATGGATCATGACGAATCGCTTCGATAGCATCTCTGATTTGCTTATAAAAATTTTTATCCTGTTTTTTAATTTTCTTTAGTGTTCTTCCGGCCTTTGGCTCAATTCTGACATTTAGCATAGGTTTTAGTTATCTTCCTCTTCATCAGGAAGTTTATCTAAGTATTCATCCAAAGACATGTCAGGAGTCATGACCTGCGCCTTTTTTGCTTTATTTGTTTTGTCTTCAAGCATTTGTTTCAACGCACTTGGAATCCGGGTTTTTAACCGTGAAAATTCTGTAATCAGCTCTTGTCCTGTAAGTCCTTGATGAACAAGATCACTTAATAGTTCTTCGCTGAAATCATAGCCTTCATACAGCTTACTGGACTTAATAATAATTCGTTTACCTATCGGATCAAATTCCAGCAATGCTTCATTGGAAAGTCCGGCTTTCGCAAAAAGATCAGACGGAATCGTCAGTTGATGCTTGCTCGATATTCTGACTCGTCTTGGTTCTACTGAATCCACCATTTTTGATGCACCTCCTTTACTAATTCCATCATTGACGTTATGCTTTGCATTTTTTTAAATTGCTCTATTGTTCATTTAAAGAGTAACCGTTAAATACCGTAGTAGTCAATGTGAGCGGACAAGCCCACAAAACTGCCTTTATACCTTCGGAAAAATATTTTTCTACACTTGGAAAATAGTCCATTTCATGAAAAGTCTCGTCCATCTCTGTATAATAAAGACAACTTGTCAGAATGAGATGTGAGCATGATGAAACCAATAACCGAAGAAGCGCACCGCCATCTGATTGATACCGCGCGTAAAAAAGAGGCGGCATCCTTGTATTTTCCGGATGCCTCTGTGCTTCATGTCTATTCAGGAATCGTTCAAAAAGAAAATGTATGGATCAGCGGCGACCGGATTGCTTATGTCGGTCCGGATGAACCGCTGATCTCAGAAAAAACAGAGATTTACCATTTAAAAGAGAACCAGGTGATGGTGCCCGCCTATATCGAACCCCATGCTCATCCGTTCCTTCTCTATAACCCGCTCGCTTTAGGCACTTATCTGACGGAAAAAGGAACGATGATTTCGGTCAATGACAATAGTTTCGCATCTAGGCATTTAAACGAGGAACAAATGCGTACCTTTGTTGAAGAACTGGATCAAACAGGACGTCACTCGTGGCTTTGGTGGGCTTATTTCGAAGAGCATCACCCCGCAACCCGCGTGCTGGAAAAGTGGCTGGACCAACCATATGTAGTGCAGGGAGGCGAGCTCAGCCACTGGCTGCCGTTCAAATTGGGTTCTCCTGATTTGTATGAGAAGCTTTTCACAGTCAGGTACTCTGGAAAACGGATGGAAAGCCACCTGCCCGGCTCGTCGGTCACTACATTAAACCTATTTGCGTCCGCCGGCATTTCGGCTGACCACGAATCCATGACGGCGCGTGATGTCATCAATCGACTGAATCTCGGGTACTACACGGCGATTCGTTATTCGTCAATCCGTCCTGATCTTCCGGAGATCATGAGTGGATTAGCGGAGCACCCGGGACTTGATTTGTCCAAGTTAATGTTAACTAATGACGGTGCGTCACTCCCGTTCTTGAAGCAGGCCACGCACGCGTCGATGATCAAACTTGCGATGAAAAACGGAATTTCAATGCCTGACGCTTATCGCATGGCGACCCTGAATCCTGCCGTATACTACCGCATGGATGACAGCGTCGGCAGCATCTCTCCGGGAAGAATTGCGGACATTAATATTGTCGAGGATTTGAAGGAACCGGAACCGACACGCGTGCTCTTCGAAGGAAAATGGCTTGTGCGTGATGAGGAAAAAGTGACGAAACCAGCAAGCTTTGCATTCGAACATTATTTCAATCAAGCGAATCTCGCGCATTTGCCGGATGAATGTCCCGTGCAGGAGACGACCTCCATCGGTCTGTCGCTTGAAAATAGTGTGATTACCCGCCCGTACACCTTTGATCCGAAGGGTACATTAGCGGAAAATGAGTGTTACTTAACGTATCTTTGCCGAACAACCGGCGCGCATCTGAGCACGCGAATCAAGAACTTTTCGCATTCCCTGCGCGCCCTTGCAAGCACCTATTGCGCCTCCGAGGATATTCTGATTATCGGGCGCGACAAAAAGGCGATGGCGCGTGCCTATCAAACGATCCGCGCCGGATTCCAAGGCATCACCGCGCAGTTTGATGAGACAAGTTCATTTTCGATCAATCTTGATCTGCTTGGTATCATGAGCAAAAAGCCAATAAATGCACTAAGTTCCGAGGCTGAGCAATTCATCGAGCATATGAAAAAGAACGGATTCGCCTTTGACGATCCGTTCTTCTGCCTGTTTTTCCTGACCGAGCTGCATCTCCCTTTTGTTCGTCTCACACCAAAAGGAATCATCGAGATCAAATCAAACGAGATTATTGCCTCAACCGTTAATAATTGATTTTCTCCAAATACAGTCCGCAGGCTTCGGCTATGCGCCCTGTTTGCACGTGCTCATTCGATGCCAAGATTTGCGGGATCGCATCAATTCCGACCTTTTTAAGTACGCCGACCACTTATTTCTTAGTAACACTTTTGCTCGATTGCTTCTGAAGTTCTATTAGCTTGAAGAAAACAAAGAGCCTTCCCAATTTGAGGTAGCGTGTTCAATCAAAGTCAATGCGTAGCTCTAAATCATCCATAATAAGACCGCTGTCGCATGCACTCAATGGAGACAAATCGGGATCACATGATAATTGGCTTGAGAAGAAATATTAGTTCGTAATAGTTATTCAATAACTATTCAAGCTCTGTTAAACTAGCGATCACTTTTTCAAAATCCGATATCGTTACTTTTTCATTACGATCGCTTGTATCTTTTATTACAGCCAATCTGTACAGGTATCCCGTACTCTCGTCAGTCCAGAACAATTGCTGGGCATAGTCATTATCCAAATATACAGCGTTACTATCTTTGGAAATATTAACTATACTTTTTGAATATGCAATTGGTGAGTTTGGATCTGTAATGAATTCGGTCTTACTACCATAAATGGTTACGAGAAATATTCCCTGACTATCTGTGTATTCAGCTTCAAATACATTTCCATCCCCTTCTTTTCTAAAATTGCTTTCGATGCTTACCTTATTAGACTCATCTTTGCTATTCACAGAATCAAGAGAATTTATTTTGGACGAATTATTGAATGGTATTTGCTTGGGTAATTTAATATGTTCTTTGAAAGTATCAGGTGCTGAAGATATTGCAGCGATGCCTTTCTGAAAGACTAATGAAGATTCTTTTGGCTGAGCGTTTGTTTTGGCCTCTGCGTTAGTGCCACTGAGACTGTTTATACCAATTCCAATAATGAAGCCGAAACATCCAATTAGAAAAATGGATAGGATATATTTGATTATATTTCTCAACTTGTATCACTCCTTTAAACTTTCTCAATTTCCAAAATAAAATAGACTCTGTAGTCGAGTTGCCAAATGATTAACAGCAGCAGTTTTATCACTGAGAAAAGTGATAGCAACTTTTCGATTAGATCCTTTAAATTGATTATTTCCTAGGGAAACAGTATATTTTGTATTATTGTTAATTGGAACACCAAAATATTCACTACCATAATGTTTTGCTGTTGTGCTATTGCTATCAGCATATATATCGCTTAGATAAGGCATACCTTTAACTACACTTTTACCAGATATTGTTGCAGATTTAGTTTGTAAGTAACTACTATTGTAATAGTAGCCCACGGATTCATTTATTTCCCAAATCCCTCCTCCCGTTGCACAACCTGTAGTATTATTAGCTGTGTGATTTCCGGTACTTGTTGAACCATAAGTGTAATCATAATAAGTATCAGTGGCATGGGCGTTATAGGTATAGGCTAAGAAAATACCACTAAATAGAGAAAATACTAAACCAAAGATTGCCAACTTTTTTTTCACAAATAAAAACCCCTTTAATTTATGGAAATATAAATTCTAAAATCAGCAAGCTCGTTTGAAAACTGTGAATAATGGAAATGAAGGAGCCAAAAAATAGAAGTAACTATGCAAGATTAATCGTGGTGTAAACTAATTGTGTGGAAGTTTATATTCATACATTGTAATTTAATATTTTTAAAAAATCAATAGATTTCAAATATTAAGCTGAATATTTATGATAATATGATATGAGGAGGGATAAAATGAAAAAAATAATAATTTTAAACGTGATTGTCGTATGTTGCTTGATCATGGTTGGCTGTTCTGGTTCTAAAGATAGTTCTTCTGTGAAAAAAGGTGTTTTAGATATAACGCATTTGACAAAAGAAAATAGCGTCAATAAGGATAAAAATCTTCCGATAAGTTATGAAGCCCCTAACACAAAAACGGCTCTTGAGGCACTTCCATTTACTATCGTACTTCCAAACAAACTTCCCTTTAAATCAAAAGGATTTGATACTAATTCCATTGAGGACCAAAAACATAATAAAAAAAATTTATTAGCATCATTTTCAGCATTTTCATCAGATGCTAGTGAAAGGGTAATTATTGCAGCAAATAATTACAATGCGTCTTATTTAACTAAGAAGTACAAGAAGATCACTTTAAATAAGAATATTATTGGTTATTATCAAGGAACAAGCCTTTCATTTGAATATAAAAAGATTAATTACAATATTACTTATGCGAATGATAAAAATCCAAAAGCTCAAAAAGAAGGGCTCATTAGTATGGCAAAACAAATGATTTATTAACATATAAGAAATGTTTGCGTTTCTTCATGATTTGTATTAATAGGATCTCAACTTTCGCAGAGTGAAAATCCGAAATAACCCTTGATATAACGTACTTTGTGGCCTATTCATTATGTTTCTTGACAAAATAGAAAGACACCTCAACTTTTGGTATAGTGATTTTGACGAAATACACTACCAAACAGAAGAGGTGCCCTCTATATGATAGCGAAAAAAGGTCAAAATAATCAACTACCATTAGAAATAAAAGCAAAATTCGATGAGTTGAAGATTCTAAAACATTTACGTCAGGCAGGAATTCAAAAAGCCTTCGGCTTTTCCAGTGGTTATCTTTTTCAGCTTATTTTTCGTCTGATCTTTACCCAAAGAAATTGGTATCGTTTACTGGAGAGTAATAAAGCAGATGAATTACCAGGCAAGGATGCTGTTTATCGTTTTTTAAACTACCCGAAGTTTGCCTGGCGCCGCTTCCTGACGGCACTAAGCGTATTCACGATTATGAAAGTCAGCCGTTTGACGAGCACCTGCCACACTAAAGTACTCATTCTGGATGATTCATCTTTTTATCGCGACCGCAGTAAGCGCGTCGAACTTTTGGCTCATTGTTTTGACCATGCCAGGAGAAGACACTACAAAGGATTTCGTATGCTGACATTAGGATGGTCCGACGGATCAACGTTCCTGCCCATTGATTTTTCACTCCTTAGTTCAAGCAAAGAAAAGGCAAAAATTAATGATATCAATTCGACGATTGATAAGCGTTGTTCCGGCTATAAAAGACGAATCGAAGCTTTACAAACAGCTCCTGAACAAATCCCTGGGATGGTTAAACGGGCCTTGTTGAACGGAATTGATGCATCCTATGTTCTGATGGACAGCTGGTTTACCCAACAACCTTTGATCAAGGCTTTGACCGATCAAGGTATCGATGTTATTGGTATGGTGAAACCAACGAATCAGCGCTATCGAGTAGGCTCTCAATGGGTTGGATTAAGAACGCTGTATCGACTGTCGAAGCCCGTAACCAGTCACAAAGAAATTTTACGTTCTATTCGTACCACAATGGCTAATGGAGTCCCGGTCAAAGTTGTGTTCGTTCAAAACCGCAATAAACAAAGTGAATGGCTAGCCATCTTAAGTACTGACTGCACACTTACAGAACAGGAAATCATTCGTACGTACGGCATGAGATGGGACATTGAATTATTTTTTAAAGCAACGAAGTCATTTCTTAAGCTTCAAAAAGAGTTCCAGGGCAGATCGTACGATCTGCTGATTAGCCACACAACCATTGTCTTTACAAGGTTTATTCTCCTGTCTTGGCAAAACCGTTGCAGTACAGATAATCGAACCCTTGGTGGTATGTTTTATGAACTCTGTGACGAAATGAATGAACTGGATTGGGCTGTAGCACTGACGCAGCTCATGGATATTCTTCATGACGCCCTAACAAAAACAAAAAAATCAATCAAAAGATGGGTTACTTGTCAACTGACACAATGGATTGAGAGCTTACCCAACTATATCAAGGTTTATCTGCCCAAATTAGGGTGCGAAAGTTGAGATAGGATCAATCAAATATTTACCACAAGATTATTTAATCATGATATTCTCTTGAGCAATCTTTTTTTCAAAATCCATAAAGTGAAAATAGGATAAGCAAAAAAAACCATACGGATCTTCTAGTCATCCGTATGGTTTAACAAGAAACCAAGTAATATCCGCGTTGAGCGGATGTAACGCAAAATCAAAGCAGCATTACAGTGAACGATCCGCTTCAATTATTGCCACCGCTAATGGCATATGAAGCGGATCATTTTTTTGTTAGACAGAACCCCGAATGCGATTATCGCTCCAACAATTAATAGTTAATTTTTTCCAAATACAGTCCGCAGGCTTCAGAGGATTTTAAATTGTTTTTTCATTGGAAACCGATTGGTTCGATTTATTTGTTACCAACATTGAAGCTACAATTAATATTAAGGAAATGACACCATAAGAAAACCAGGAAACATGAATATTAATGATATTTGCAATACCGAGAAAAACAAATTGCCCCAGAGGTGCACCCACCATCATCAGTGTATTAATGACTCCGGCAGTAGAAGCCAAATGTTTTTCATCGATTTTCTGAATCATCAGGGATGAAAAGCGCACATTGATTTTACTAAGGGTATACGCAGCCATAAATGCTGCTATAAATAGAACCCAAACAGAGCCTAGAATTGTAAAATCCAGCGCCATTATAACAAGGCTGAACAGTGTTACATTTAAAATAGATGTAATCTGCCAATTTTTGAAAAAATCATTGCTTAAAAGAGCTCCCAAGATCATGCCTACTGAAAAAATGATTAATGTAATTGCCAGCGTATTACCGAAGTTCCCGAGCCAGAGAAATGATTGATTCGCTAAAGAAACACTGATAAGTCCCTCACAGCTGCCGCCGATTGAGTTAACTAAGAAAAAGAGAATTAAAATTGGAAAAATCGTCGACTGATGCCGAAGATCTTTCAACGTTTCCCAGCTGCTTGCAAAGAAATGATGCGTCGATTTTTCGGTCTGCATGGAAGGTGATTCAGTTTTCTTGGGACTTGTATCCGTTTTAAAAGCGATCGCTTTTCTATTTTTCAGTATGATCAAACCGGCACCTAAAAACGTGCACGCGTTAATTAATGCGAACAGCCCATAATTATGATTCAATAATACAATCAGTCCTGCACCGAGTCCTTGAAAAACGATACTCACGATCTCAGTCATGGCAGAGGATAAAGAAACAGCATCATCCATGTGAGACGGGGTAACAGAATGCTTGATAACAGTTAATTCTACTCCACTGTTATACTCGCCCAACACATCAGAAATAACAATAATTAATAATAGTAGTATGAATAGGAGCAATGGGATTGATTGATGATTGAAGGTAAATGTCAATGCCAGAATCAAAAACAATCCGCACTGAATCACACGAGTTGCTATTATTTTATTCACTTTTTTCCGAGTCTTGTCCGCCCAGTATCCTGTTAAGAGTTGCAATAAACTGGGAAATACCGTTGCAAATGAGGCAAGAGAAACAGCTAGTGTTTTATAGGGCAAAGTTGCAGCGTAGATGATAAATACAATATTAAATAAACTGTCCCCAATGCCATTAAGAACATTCGCATTAAGCAATGCTCGAAAAATTTTATTTGAACGATATTCATGCAATTTTTATCACTCCTCATTGGGAAAAGCAGCATACGTGGGTACTGTTTTCAATGATCATTACGGGTGGGGAGGTTTCGAAGAAGTTACACTAGATTTGAAGCCTGCCATAGTCTCAGCATAATCACTGCGTAGAATGCTAAGTAACCTTAATTGCCATTTTTTAAAAAAAAACACTGATTTTTCCCAACGGTTAGTGACATTATAATTCTACTTTTTTATTTGTCAATAAATTTCAGCAAATGAGATCCATTCTTCTGCCTATTTTTCCTGACCGAGCTGCATCTTCCTTTTGTTCGCCTTACGCCAAAAGGAATCATTGAAATCAAGTCAAACCAGATTATCGCTCCGACGATTAATACTTAACCTTTTCCAAATACAGTCCGCAGGCTTCGGCCATGCGGCCTGTTTGCACGCGTTCATTTGACGCCAGAATTTGCGGGATCGCAGCTGCGTCAATCGTGCCGAGTCCGACCTCGATCAACGTGCCGACCATTTTCCGCGCCATGTTATAGAGAAATCCGTCGCCAGTTAATCGAATGTCGATGAAGTCGTCATACGCGTCAATCGTTATCGCTGAAATTGTCCGCACCGCCGACTTCTTTTTTGATTTTGCATTCGCGTAAGCTGTAAAATCATGCGTGCCAATGAAGTCATGACCAGCCTGCTTCATCAGTGCGACATCCAAGTTTTCAACCACATGCGTGCTGTATTTTCTCATAAAAGGATTGCTGATCGGTCCATTCCAAATTTTATATAAATAGGTTTTCTCCTTAGCATTATATCGGGCGTGAAAACGTTCGGGCACACGTGCTACATCAATCACGCTGATATCCTGAGGCAGTTGATGATTCAGATGCGTATAAATTTCCTCCTCAGTCAGCAGCTTCTTCGTTTTGAAATTTGCGATCTGGCCAAGTGCGTGGACACCCGCATCTGTTCTGCTGCATCCGACGATCTCAACCGGTTCACTGGCGAGCGCCGTAAGTGACTGTTCAATTTTTCCTTGAATGGTATTCTTATCATCACCCAGCCGCTGCCATCCTTTATAGCGGCCGCCGTCGTACTGAATTGTTAATTTATAATTGTTCATGTTTGCTCCCTCTGCGATTTCAATGGTAACCGGCTCTCATGCTCGGTCTTCCGCATTGTCCCCCAATATCAAACGCATGTCAATTTTTCCCCATTAGAATCCTTTTCTAAGCAAGCTTCTTAATCGGAAAAGCTCTAGGAGTTGTGCTACAATATGGATGTTACTTTTGTCAAAACGGTGACAAATTAACCTATTTCTGAGAAAGCCAGGTGAACTTATGTCCTCAATTGAGTGGCAAAAAGTGAAAGACTATGAAGATATCCTCTTTGAAACCTATGAGGGAATTGCAAAAATCACAATTAATCGACCGCATGTCCGCAATGCGTTCACACCAAATACAGTTGTTGAAATGATTGACGCATTTGCTTGGGCACGTGATGATGCATCGATCGGCGTCATTATCCTTACCGGTGCCGGTACAAAAGCGTTCTGCTCCGGCGGCGATCAGAAGGTGCGCGGCAACGGCGGTTATGTTGGAAAAGATAATATTCCACGCCTGAATGTTCTTGATCTGCAGCACTTGATTCGAATCATTCCAAAGCCGGTCATCGCGATGGTTGCCGGTTACGCGATTGGCGGCGGAAATGTGCTCCAGGTCGTGTGCGACTTGACGATTGCCGCTGATAACGCAATCATTGGCCAAACAGGACCAAAAGTCGGCAGCTTTGACGCAGGCTACGGCGCAGGCTACTTAGCGCGCATTGTCGGTCACAAGAAAGCGCGTGAAATCTGGTACTTGTGCCGTCAATATAATGCGCAGCAGGCTTTGGACATGGGGCTTGTCAACACGGTTGTGCCGCTCGACCAGCTTGAAGAAGAAACCGTAAAATGGGCGCGCGAAATGCTGTCGAAGAGTGCCACAGCACTCCGATTTCTCAAAGCGTCGTTTAACGCGGATACGGACGGACTCGCGGGTCTCCAACAATTCGGCGGAGACGCGACGCTGCTTTATTACACGACTGACGAAGCGAAAGAAGGACGCGACGCCTTTAAGGAGAAACGCGATCCTGATTTCAGCAGATTTCCTAAGTTCCCATGATCTCTGAAACAAATCCGGCTATGCCGCAGTGGCTTAGCCAACGCGCGCGGCTGACTCCAAATCGGATCGCATTCGAAACGAAGGATGAGCAGCTCACATTCAATCAATTGCTCGCGCGCGTCCGTCAAGCTGCATCAGCGCTTCGGTCAGCAGGCGTTCGTCCCGACGAACATGTCGCGTCGCTTCAAGGCAACACGCTCACCTGCGCCGTCACGATTCATGCACTGATGATGCTCGGCGCAGTTATGGTGCCACTGAATACCCGATTATCGGTGGACGAGCTTGCCGGACAAATTCAGGACAGCGACTGCCGACTGCTGATTGCGGATCAAAAGTTTGAACAAAAAGCATCGCAAGCCATCGGACGAATCAACTGCGCGCTCATTCATACAGAAAAGTCGACAGACTGCGAACCTTCGCCGGATGACTTCGATAAAGAAATCCAATTAGGCAATCCATGTACGATTATCTTCACATCAGGTACAACCGGACATCCGAAAGGCGTCGTGCTCACCTATGGGAATCACTGGTGGAATGCGAATGCATCGTTAATTAATCTCGGCCTTTCACCCGATGACAAGTGGCTGTGCTGCGTGCCGCTTTTCCACGTCAGCGGTCTGTCCATTTTAATGAAAAGTGTGATTTACGGTATGCCGGTGTATTTGCAGGAAAAATTCGATCCGCAGATCGTCAATCAGTTACTTATAGACGGCGGTATCACGCATATCTCCGTCGTCTCATCCATGTTGCAGCGGATGATGGACACACTCGGCGATCAAAACGCTTATCCAAAAACATTGCGCTGCATCTTGCTCGGCGGCGGGCCTGTGCCCAAGTCACTGCTTCAGCGTTGTCTCGATCAAGAGATGCCCATCTATCAAACGTACGGCATGAGCGAAACTGCCTCGCAAGCGGTCACCTTGCCGCCCGACTATATGCTTGAAAAAGCAGGTTCGGCCGGACAGCCGCTGTTTCCGCTCCAAGTTCGTATCTCCGCTGCAGCAACCAATGAGCCTGGAGAAATTTTGATTAAAGGGCCGACCGTCTTCAGCCATTATTTAAATAATCCTGAAGCGACGCATGAGGCTTTTGACGGTGAATGGTTTCACTCAGGCGATATCGGTTATCTTGATGAGGACGGCTTTCTGTTCGTACTGGATCGCCGGAAAGATCTGATCATTTCCGGTGGGGAAAATGTTTATCCTGCTGAAATCGAATCCGTTTTAAATGGTTGCGCGGGGATTTCTCGCGCAGGAGTCATTGGCATTCCGGATACGCAATGGGGACGCGTTCCTATTGCTTTCGTCAGCCTTAAAGAAGGCGCAAACTTTTCTGAAATGGAATTAATCAACAGCTGCAAGGAACATTTAGCTTCGTACAAAGTGCCGAAACGTATTTTAACTCTGCCGTCGTTGCCTGAGAACGCATCACACAAGCTGCTCAAGCGCAAGCTTTACGAGTTTTATGAAAAAATGAATAACGTCAAATGAAAACCGGGGACAAGCTCGGTTTTTTTACAAGAGTAAAGAAAAGTTATTTTTCCCCGCTGGGTACGATGATAAGAGGCTAATTCCCAATCTGAACTTATCGGTTGGACGATCAGGTAAGCACCCAACTGATAAATAGACGGAAAAATTACCCCTATTAGAAAATGAGCGAAAATATAGCTTAAATAGACGGAGAAATTCCGTTTATCGAATCGAAAAACGTGAAAAAGGAAGGTTTTGCTTTGCATAACCGGAAAAATTACCCTTATTTACCGGCGAAACAAGCTCCAGAATGCATATAACCGGAAAATATCCGCTTATTTTGCTCGTTTAAAAGTACGTCTTGTATGCAATGCGAAAACCAGCGCGTCTTAGAAGTAAAGACCGGGCTTACCCGGTTTTTTTATTGTTTAGGAAAGTATAAAATATCGACTTATGGATAACTCACCGTTAAACTATTTGTAACACTTTTGGAGGATCAGGGCATATTTAACCTGCTGAATAACCAGCGCACCGCCTATATAGGTACCTCCTGCGTAACCCAGAAGAAGGGTGTACCTTTTTTATTTTGACGACGGAGTCTCTCTAACCGTTGTGTTCTCACGGACAATGACTTCTATCTCGGCATGACATACTGGGCAGCGGACTTTTTTTACTGCCCACTCGCTTGAACGATGCACACAGATCTCCGCACTGCTTTGATAGCCATTATAATGGCGACATGCATCCATGACGATCCCTCCCTTCATTATCTGCTATACCCGCATTAATCGGATTTTCATGGACAACAGGTTTATTTCCAGCAGTTCCCTCTTAAATGCCATAAATACGCCACTAATTCCGCTTATTCCCTTTTAAGATCATTTATCTAGTCATGTTATACTTTTACTAGACTGAAAAAAATGCTTGTTGCACGAGTCTTCCAAAAGGACTCAAACACTGCCTCAGCATTCATGAAAGGTGATCTTTATTGGAAAAAAGACAACTCAATCCTCGAATTCTTACGATCTGGCGCCAAAGAGCAATCATGACAAACATCATTTTCTGGCTGGGCATTGGCGGATTCATCACAAGTATTCTATTTTTTGACTGGCCGCATTTCCTGTTCTATATTGCCGGCGCACTTGCCGCGCTCAACATTCTCCAACTGATCCTTTATGTATTTATTTTTCCAAGCATTAATTACCGAACCTTTTTCTATGAAATCAGACAAGAGGATCTGTTAATACAAAACGGGATTTTTATTATTACCCAAACCGTTATTCCGTTTACGCGCGTGCAAAATGTAGAGAACAGCCAAGGACCGCTGCTGCGCAAGCACCACCTGACTGCCGTATCTGTTACAACGGCGGCAGGTGAGCATGAAATTCCGGCTTTGGAAGAGTCCGACGCGCTCGCTCTTCGCGACCAGATAGCTGAGCTGATTAAGGAGAATCCTGTCAATGAAATCTAACGGCAAGCATCTCCATTTCTTCGCCATAATCAGTGATGCCGTCTCAACACTGTGGAGCATCATCGTTCCGCTTGGCTTTGGCTTTGCATGGGGGATGCGTCATCTCGGCCAAATTGCCGGCTATGCTCTTATCATTCTGCTTGTTATTATTGTCTTCAACTTTTTTAAATGGCTGCGGTTCAAATATGAGTTCATCGATGATCAATTTCATATCCGTTCAGGGGTTCTCGTGCGCAGCGACCGTTACATTCGCATTCAGCGAATTCAATCGGTGCAGATCAAAACGAATCTGCTGCTTCGTCTGCTCGGTGTGGTTCAATTAAAATTCGATACCGCAGATCAGGCGTCCAAAGGTGACATGGTTCTCTCCGCGCTTAAACTTGAGGAAGCGGAACGAATCAAGGCAGAAGTCAGCCGCGGAAAAACGCAAAAGTCGATCATCTTTGCTGTAGAAGACCCTACTGAAGCTCCAAAGGTCGTCGATGACTCACCAAAAAAGGTCTACGCGCTCTCCGGAAAACGGCTGCTCGCTGCCTCGCTGCTTACGTCCAAAGTCGGTGTCGTGCTTGCGGCAGTGTTTGGACTTTGGTCGCAAGCAGATGACTTTATACCCGACAGCATCCAAGGACGCTCATTAAGCTACCTGGAACATGCTTCGCTTGTCGGAATGGTCATCATCATTGGAATGGCTATTCTTCTACTCTGGCTTTTTTCTTTGGTCAGTGCACTGCTTCGATGGGGGTTTTTCAAACTATCCATACATGAGGGAGAATGGCGCATCCACCGTGGTGTGTGGGAGACAAGTGACGAAACCTATAAAACCGATCGTGTTCAAGCGATACGTATCAAAGAACAATGGGTGCAACAATTGTTTGGGTGGTGTACAGTCTATGCCGATTGCAGCGGCAGTATTGATTTGGAGAAAAGTGATGGCGGATCGGTACTCGTCTTCCCGCTCCTTAGGAAAAAGGAATTACCCGCATTTCTCGAAACAGCGATACCAAGATTTTCCGGACCAATCAAACGCCACCCGTTACCCACACGCGGTACGCTCTATCGCATGATCCTTCCGGCACTTTTTTGGATTGCCCTATGCTGCACGCTTACTTGGCGATTGGATTGGGGCAAGTACACACTTATTGCGTTGCCGTTCATTCTCGCCTATTTCTGGTTTAAAAATCGCTCAGAGGGCTGGGCACTCATGGACAAGCGGCTCATTGTTATTAATCGATGGCTGACAAAAACAACAACTATTACGAGAAGAAACCATATTCAATCGTTTGCAAAAAAACAGTCGCGTATCCAAAAGAAGCTTAATCTATCCACATGCGCGGCAACCATTCGCGCATCTACTGCGGAAAGCATTACGATTCGTCAGCTCGATGAACAGGATGCGGACAAGATCTTTCAATGGTTTCGTAAGAAATAAAAACAGCTTGCGCTTCGATTAGCGCGAGCTGTTTTTCTCTTTTTCTAATGAAAGGTCCGGCTCTTCCATGGAAACTTGCCAATTGATCGGCGCTTCGCCCACCGATTCCAAGTACTGATTAGTCCGTGAAAACGGGTGGCTGCCGAAGAATCCGTATCGAGCGGAGAATGGGCTCGGATGCGTCGATTTTATAATAAAGTGCTGCTTATTCGTAATCAGCTCTTCTTTTGCCTGAGCATTCCGGCCCCACAAAATGAATACAATCGGCTGCTCGCGATCATTAAGGTCGCGGATCACAGCATCGGTAAATTGTTCCCAACCCATGCCTTTATGTGAGTTCGCGGCGCCGCGCCGAACGGAAAGAACCGTGTTCAGAAGCAATACGCCTTGACGCGCCCATTCAATCAAGCATCCGTGTTTTGGAATCTCACAGCCAAGGTCATCCTTTAATTCTTTGAAAATATTTTGCAGCGACGGCGGCTGACGAACCCCTGGCATGACAGAAAAGCTGAGACCATGGGCTTGACCCGGTTCGTGGTATGGGTCCTGGCCGAGAATAACAACTTTTACTTTTTCATAGGGGGTGTAGTTGAGCGCGTTAAAAAGATCATACATATCCGGGTAAATGGTCTTACTTGAATACTCTTCCTTTAGAAAGCCGCGCAGCTTCTGATAATAATCCTTTTCGAATTCCGGCTTCAGCAAAGGATCCCAATCATTTTTCAAAATGTGCTTTTCCAAGTCCGTGCACCTCTCTCATTTAGATGAATGGCAGTCGCCAACTATTTTTTCTCAATAAACGATCTTCCAATTATGGTCAACTGTCGCTTTGATCACTTTCTTTTCAAGCACTTCATTCGCGATCAGCTCTGTCACGTCAATTGGAATATCTTTGATGACCGTCTTGTTGCAGAACATGAAATAATCACCGCCGCCGACCGCTCGATAATTGTTCATCACCACATCGTACAGTCCGTCCATTTTTACCGGAGCCTCATGATAGTCCAACTTCGTAATACGGTGTCCTGCCGAACGCGAAATATCGATAATATAGTCAATGCCTTCCCACATATCATAATTATAATGCTGAGGCTTCGGATTCGTAAACGCATCGCTGACTTCAATCGAATCGCCGGCATATGTTTTGAAATAAGACGCCGAGCGTTCAAGAGCATCCAGCATATCCCGTCCGCTGATTCGAAGCACACGCAACGTATTCGGATAAATATAGTTTGCGACGATATCTCGCATCGTGACATTAGCCGGCATTCCCGGAGACTCGTTATTGAAAAGAGCGGTGGAACTGATATCCGCGCCTGAGGCTTTCATTTGCAGACGATTGATAAATTCGATCAGCGGATGATCCTGCGTCCGAACCTTCATCGGATCATGCACAAGCATATCGCCTTCGATCTCGCCAAGCGGCTGGTCAAGCCAAGTTTGTGCATCTTTTTCATACCCATCAACAGTTCGAAGCAACGCGACATCCGTTTCAACATTATTCACCGGAAGAAGCTCAGTCCTTCTGTTTATAATCTGCCAATTTCCCTGGGATTTTTCCAGTTCAAGCGTCACCTTGCCGAGATGTGTACCGTTGCAGCCCGGCTGGATCACCGGTACCCCATTGACTGGCTTCCCGTAGATTAATCGATGCTGGTGTCCAGTAAGCAGGGCGTCAATACCCGTGACATTCTGACAGAGCTGATAGGCTTGATTCTCGCCTTTCAGCTCTTCAATCGCCGCGCCGGTATCCAGATCACGTCCGAATCCTCCATGGTACGACACTATAACAACATCTGCTTTTTTTTCATTTCTTAAGAACGGCACCCACTTGTTTGCCGTATCCACAGGATCTTCAAAACGCATCCCTTTAATATTTTCAGCTTTTTCCCAATTTGGCACATATTTTGTCGTCAATCCCAAGACTGCCGCACGCAATCCCTGGTCAAAATTCTTGATGATATACGGCTTGCCAAAGAACGGTTCACCTGTCGATTCATCGACAATATTGGCGGCAAGCCATGGGAAGTCAGAGGAAGTGACCACCCGATCGAGCACATCTCGTCCAAAATTAAATTCATGGTTGCCAAACACAGCACAATCATAATTCAATTTATTTGCAATGACCGCCATCGGGTTGGGCCGCATCTTATCAAAACGCGCATAATAATAGAGCAGCGGCGTCCCCTGTGTCATGTCGCCATTGTCAATTAATAGAATAGAAGGACTCTCGGTGCGCTCTTTGCGGATGAGCGTAGCAATTTTTCCCATGCCGACATCTTTCGGGCTATTATCCGCATAATTAATTGGGTAAATACTTCCATGTACATCGCTTGTCTCCAAAATAACCAGTTTCATTGTCTCACCATTCACCTCATTCCTCTATCATACTAACATGCTGTGCGGGTTTTGGGCGGATAAATATGCAGTACTCGTGTCTAAAACCATAACTCAAACCTCCCACATAAAATTTATGTTTTAACTCAAATCTCATTTTTTACAAATAGTTTAAAAATTTATCGTTTAGAAGTTCAGCAGTTTTCCCGCTAATCCTATATAATAAGAACTGAATTGTTCATTGGACAGCCTGCATGGAATCGGCCATGCTGGAATATATTTGTGATTAGTTGACCCCGTCCCAGACCTTATGGAGGTGTATCTTTATATGAATAGAAGCAAATTCAAGCTTTCCATTCTCTTCATCTTTTTTCTTGTCTCACTCCTCATGCTCTCATCCTGCGGCAGCAATCAGCCGACAGCAAAGGACCGTATGGAAGACTATGTCAAAGCGTGGCAAAAACAAGATTTTTCCAAAATGTACAGTTTTCTCTCAAAGAAATCACAAAAGAGCGTCAGCAAGACGGATTTTATTTCCCGATACAAGCGAATCTATGAAGGAATAGAGGCCGGAAAAGTAAAAGCGAACATTAAAGAAAACGCCAAAAAAGAAGGCACTGTACAGCTGAAAGCAACACTTGATACAGTGGCCGGACCGGTGAAATTCTCCCAATCGGTACAACTAAAAGAAGAGAAACGAAAAGAGAAACAGAATTGGTATATCAGCTGGAAACCGGGAATGATCCTTCCGGGAATGAAAACCGATTCCAAAGTTCGCGTCGACACATTGTCAAGCACGCGCGGCGAGATTGTCGACCGCAACGGTAAGCCTCTTGCGATAAATGGCTCAGCAGCACGCATTGATCTCATTCCCGGAAAAATGGGTACCGATAACGAAAAGGCGCAGACCATTAATAAGTTGACGGATCTGCTTGGCGTCAGCAAAGAACAGATTGATCAAGCACTTGCCGCTTCTTGGGTTAAGGTGGACAGCCTTGTACCGATTACGACAATCGACGCGACAAAAACCGATCTCGTAAAGCAAGTGACTCAATTACCCGGTGTCGTTAAAACCAATGTCGAAAGCAGAGTGTACCCCGATAAAAACGCCAGTGCACATTTAACCGGATATGTTGGAAAAATGACTGCCGAACTTTTGAAGAAACACCAGAACGAAGGCTACAATGCCAACTCAGTCATTGGCAAGACAGGACTCGAACTGCTGTTTGAGAAGCAGCTTCGTCAACGCGACGGTGCTTCAATCATCCTACTTGATTCAGCTGGTGCCGAGGTCGGAACAATTGCCAAGAAAGCTCCGGTTAACGGTCAGAATATCCAACTGACTATTGACCGAAATGTTCAAGACGCGCTCTATAGCCAGCTCAAGAAGGATGCCGGAACCGGGGTAGCCATTGATCCAAGAAATGGCGATATTCTTGGTCTCGTCAGTGCTCCTGCCTACAATCCGAATGACTTTGTTCTCGGCATTTCGTCAAGCGCTTATAACAAGCTAAGTAATAACGCGAAGCAGCCGTTAATGAACCGTTTTACATCAGCATCCGCACCCGGTTCCACATTTAAGCCATTGACGGCAGCGATCGCGTTGACTCATAAAGCGATTGATCCGCAGCAGCAGATCGCTATTAAAGGGACAAAGTGGCAGGCGAATAAGTCGTGGGGCGATTACTACGTCACTCGCCTTGATCACGATCCTGAAGTAAATCTTGAAGAAGCCTTGTTCCGCTCAGACAACATCTACTTCGCTCAGGCTGCGCTCAAGATCGGCGGATCAACCTTTGCCGCGGACGCCAAGAAATTTGGTTTTGGTGAATCACTTCCGATACAGTATCCGATGCGCAAATCCACAATTTCAAACGATGGCAAGCTGGACAGTGATTCGCTTCTTGCCAATTCTGGTTACGGTCAGGGCCAGGTCAGCGTCAATCCGCTGCATTTGTCATTGATTTATTCTGCATTCGTTAATGACGGCAGCATGATCAAGCCGAGGCTGATCAAAACCAATGATCCGCCAACCTTCTGGAAGAAAAATGTCATGTCTGCCGATATCGCTCAATTGCTGAACAAGGATCTGATCCAAGTTATCGACAATCCTGCCGGAACAGCACATGACGCGAAAATAAATGGCTTAACGATCGCTGGTAAAACCGGTACACCAGAATTCAAAAAGAAGCAAGGAAAATCCGGACGCGAAAACGGATGGTTTGTCGCTTACAATACAGACGATCCTCGGTTGATGGTCACCATGATCGTCGAAAACACACAAAAACATGGTGGCAGCCACTATGTCACGCCGAAAGTGAAGAATGTTTTTGAGAAAGTGTTGAACAAATAATCAATAGATTGGAAACACGATATGAGGTGTCTCAACAGTCATTAGACTGAGGGACACCTCTTTATGTGTGCGCAAATAAAAATAAAATTAGTTACCGGAGAAAGAGCCCATAATGACAACAGATGATGTTGCGCTGTAAAGACAAACGGCGAAGGAAAGCAGAAACGCAAAGTTTAAGAAACAAACTCGAAAAAAGTAACGGCTAGCTGTGGAATACCTGAACCTACGGAAATGGACGTCGAGCTCGAGCTTTATCCCGGCAGGTTGGGACTTAATCAGGAAAACTTGGCCTTTAATCCGGGAAAAATCCTGGACTATCCCGGAAAACTGCGTCCTTATCCGGAAATGGACGCCGAGCCCGAGCTTTATCCCGGCAGGTTGGGCCTTAATCTTGTAATTTTTGCGCAACGTGTTGTTGCGCATCTCACGTCAGTTGCATAAAAATCCATTTCTTTTATCAACAAAAAAACCGGGCAGGCTCCTCACTTTCGAGGTTCCTGTCCGGTTTCTCTTTATTTTTGAAATCAGACCATTTTCGTTTTCACGTAGTCAAGCACTTCTTCAGCCGTATCTAGGTTGAGGAACGCTTCTTTGTGTTTTGCCAAGTCTTCCTTGGACAATTTCAGCAGCTGGCTTCTTGCCGGCAAGATTGATGTTGCGCTCATGCTGAATTCATCAAGACCAAGTGCGAGCAGCAGCGGGATTGCCGTTGCATCGCCGGCCATTTCACCGCACATACCTGCCCAGTGTCCTTCTTTGTGAGCTGCATCAATGATGTTGCTGACAAGGCGAAGAATGGACGGGTTACATGGCTGATACAGATAAGATACATGTTCGTTCATTCGGTCTGCAGCCATCGTGTATTGAATGAGATCGTTTGTGCCGATACTGAAGAAGTCAGCTTCCTTAGCGAAACGATCAGCTGAAACAGCAGCAGCTGGAATTTCCATCATCATGCCGACCTGCAGATCATCCGATACCTTTGTTCCCGCGGCAACGAGCTTCTCTTTTTCTTCAAGGAGAATAGCTTTTGCCTGACGGAATTCGTCGATTGTCGCAATCATAGGGAACATGATCCGCAGTTTGCCATAAGAACTTGCTCTCAGCAAAGCACGTAATTGTGTGCGGAAGATGTCCTGACGTTCCAAACATAGACGAATCGCACGGAAGCCAAGGAATGGGTTCATTTCTTCAGGAAGCGGAAGGTAAGAGAGCTTCTTGTCACCGCCGATATCGAGCGTACGGATAACAACCGGCTTGTTCTCCATCTTTTCAAGAACTTCCTTGTAAGCGTCAAATTGTTCGTCTTCCGTAGGCAGCTTGTCGCGACCCATGTACAGGAATTCCGTACGGTACAAGCCAACCGCTTCGCCGCCGTTGTTCACAACGCCCTCAACATCGCCAGGGTTTCCGATGTTGGCACCGAGAATGACATGTGCGTCATCCTTTGTTTTCGTTGTTTCATGAACAAGCTTCTTCCATTCCTCTTGTTGCTCTTTATAGGCAGCTTGTTTTGCCTTGTATTCAGCAACTTCTGCTTCAGAAGGGTCAAGGATGACTTCGCCGTTCAATCCGTCAATAATAGCAAGTTGTCCCTCTTTTGCCTGCGCCATAACGGTTTTTGTTCCGACGACAGCAGGAATTTCCATCGAGCGGGACATGATTGCCGAATGTGAGGTACGTCCGCCAATATCGGTTGCGAAGCCTTTAACGTACTTACGGTTCAATTGAGCTGTATCTGAAGGCGTCAAATCTTCGGCGATAATTACCGTTTCTTCAGTTATGCTCGCAGGGGATGTAAAGGAAACCCCGAGCAAGTGAGCCAGTAGACGTTTGGACACGTCGCGAACATCCGCGGCGCGTTCTCTCATATAATCGTTATCCGTCATACTTTCAAACATTTGAATGAAGAAGCTTGATACATCGTCAAGCGCAGCTTCCGCGCTCAATCCTTCATCATCAATTTTGGAAGCAACTTGACCGACAAATTCCGGGTCGCTGAGGAACATCAGATGTGCGGCGAATACTTCAGCCTTGTCTTTCCCTAATTCTCTCTCAGCGGTTTCTTTAATCGTTGTCAATTCTTTTTTTGAAATTTCAAGAGCATCGTTAAGCTTTTTCTTTTCTGCTTCTTTATCGGCAACTGTGCTTCTTTCGAAAGACAGATCCGGATTCTTCAGGATGAAAGTCTTGGCAATGGCAATACCTGCAGAAGCAGCAATACCTGTAATTTTTTCTGACATACTTTCGTTCACCCAACCCTTCAGATATAAAAGTTCCACGAATCATTAAACCGCTTGTACGTCCTCGTAATTAAAGAGAATTCGCCCACCTGCGTTAACACGCTCAATTGGGGTATCATTTTGATGGAACATCCCTCTGATCACATTTAACGTAACAGCTCGTATAGCCAAACGTTCCGCAACAGTCGTTTCAACGACCTGTTTTCCTCATTCAATAAATGTTAGGAAAACGTAACAGTTATTATTATATCAAGAGTTTTTTTAAATTGAAAGCGAGTACAATCATTATGCTTTAATTGTCATAATTTATTGTCATTCTTACTTTCTTTAAACAGCAATTTGGTCAGGCGTTTTTCTTATCCTCAAGCGGCTTTTTCCAAATACCGTAAAGAATGGCCGTAACCAAGGTTCCGATAATAATTGCGAGTGCGTAAAGCAGCGGATTACCGTTGCTGACAAGCGGGATAACAAAGATACCGCCATGCGGCGTACGCAGACCGACGCCGAATAAAAGGGCCAACCCGCCGGCAAGCGCGGACCCGATTGCCGAGGACACCATAACGCGCAGTGGATCGGCAGCGCCAAACGGAATTGCACCTTCAGAAACAAATGCGGCGCCAAGTACGTAGGCTACCTTTCCTGCATCTCTCTGTGCGCGATTGAACTTATAAGGGAACAGTGTTGTTGCCAGTGCCATGCCAAGCGGCGGAACCATGCCGCCGGCCATTACGGCTGCCTGCGGATAAAAGTTACCCGCACTGATCATCGCAATCCCAAATGTAAAAGCGATTTTATTGAACGGACCACCAAGATCGATCCCCATCATACAACCGAGGATCAGGCCAAGAAAGACCAGGTTTCCTGTACCCATGCCATTAAGCGTATGGGTCATCATCTCTACAAAGGCACTGATCGGCTGGTTAATCAAGAACATCAATGCGCCGGTAATGAAGATACCGAATACCGGGTAAATCAGAACCGGCTTTAAACCATCAAGCGATTGCGGCCATTTTTGAAATGCCCATTTGACCAATTCAACAGCGTAACCTGCAAGGAATCCGGCAATGAGACCGCCAAGGAATCCGGCGTTGCTTGTCAGAGCCATTAAACCGCCAACCATACCTGGAGCGAGGCCGGGGCGATCAGCAATACTCATCGCAATAAAACCGGCGAGGATTGGAATCATTAAATACATGGCATTGCCGCTTCCAATAAAGCTGAGTAATTCGGCAAAGCTATGAACATCAGCTACACTAGAAACCGGTCTAAGTTCAATGCCCATAATGGAAGCGATCATGTATGACACGGCAATCAGAATTCCGCCGCCGACAACAAATGGCAACATATACGTAACACCGTTCATCAAGTTCTTATAAATGTTGATCTTTTTCTCACCGGATCCGTCGTTTGCAGCAGCCTGGGATTTGGAATTGCTTCCATTACTTTGATAAACAGGTGCCTTTCCTTCCAAGACCTCGTTAATCAACTCTTCAGGTCTGCGAATACCATCCGTAACCGGCACTTGAACGAGCGGCTTGCCATTGAACGGTTCGACATTAATATTAATACTCGCCGCAACAATAATTCCTTTCGCCTTCGCAATTTCATCGGCCTGCAGTTTGTTTTTGATACCGGTTGAACCATTCGTTTGAACCTTAATGGACACGCCCATTTCTTTCGCTTTTTGCTTCAGTGCATCAGCAGCCATATAAGTATGAGCAATACCAGTTGGACAGCCCGTTACAGCCAAGACTTCATAACCGTCTGTGTTGCTTTCCGCAGCTTTTTTCTCTTCAGCGGCTACATTTTCACTTGTTTCTTCTTGTTGATCAAAGGCTGCGACAATTTCTTCCGGTGTCGCGGCGTTCATCAATTTCTCACGGAAATCCGGTTTGATCAAAAAGGTCGACAGTGTGGACAACGCTTCAAGGTGTGTTGCGTTTGCGCCGTCTGTAGCCGCGATCATGAAGAACAGATGCGCCGGCTGACCATCCAGGGATTGGAAGTCAACGCCTTCCTTTGAACGTCCGAAGGCAATGGCAGCCTCTTTAACTGCCGCTGTTTTCGAGTGCGGGATCGCGACGCCGTCGCCAATACCCGTCGTACTTTGTTCTTCACGCTTATCAAGTGCCGCACGATATCCTGCAAGGTCATTCAGCTTGCCGGCTTTTTCCAATGTCGCTGCCAGTTCATCTAACACATCTTTTTTCGACGTGCTTTTTAAATCCAAATTAACGGTAGCTGCCGTTAACAGGTCCGTCACTTTCATTATGTTTTCCCATCCTCTCTTATTACCCAAGGTTTCCCAGTTGTTTTTTATAGATGGCGGAGTCCTGACGGTTCCCATTCATTCTTCCTCAACCACATTGAAATCTTCTATTTAGATATTGCTAATTTCAATCTGTGGTAACATCTCTTCAACTTTTTCTTTTGTACATAGATCTACAGAGAAAGCCGTCGCGCTGCCCGACGCGGCACCTTTTTGGAATGCTTTACGGAAATTGCCGCTTACCGCATATTCGGATAAAAACCCGCCGACAAGCGAATCACCCGCGCCTACCGAGTTCTTTAAGACGCCTTTAGCCGGAGGGGCGTACAGATATTCATCCTTGTCTATGTAGATCGCGCCCTTACCACCCATCGAAACGATGACATGGTCAATCCCTTTTTCAACAAGTTTCTTTCCGTATGTTTTCACTTCATCAAAGCTATCGATCGTTACGCCAAAATACTCACCGAGTTCGTGGTGATTCGGTTTTACAAGAAACGGCTTTGCCTCAACAATCTCGCGGAATGCCTTGCCGCTCGTATCAACAACGACCTTAGCCCCGCTCGCGCTCACGTGGTCCATCATGTCTTTGTAGATAGTCACGGGCAAAGTAGCCGGAGCGCTTCCTGAGAGAACAAGGATATCATCTGCTGTCAACTTTTCCAGCTTCGTAAAAAGCATATTCAACTGCTCATCTGTAATTTGCGGTGCCACTCCGTTAATTTCTGTTTCCGTATCACTTTTCAGTTTGACGTTAATACGGGTGTCACCATCGACGGGGACGAAATCAGCCTCAATGCCCTCTTCAGCTAGCTTTCCTTTAATAAATTCTCCTGTGAAACCACCGATAAAGCCAAGGCACTTGGATGTCTGTCCAAGATGTTTCAAAACTCTAGAGACATTAATTCCTTTACCACCCGGCATTTTCCGGTCAGCTTTGACATGGTTCAACTCGCCAGCCTTGAAATTGTCCACTTGCAGAAAATAGTCAATCGCTGGGTTCAGTGTACATGTATAGATCACGAGTGATCAGCTCCTAAATAAGAATTTGTAATTATCATATCAGTGATTTGTTAAAGCACCCAAATAGAGAGCGGATTCATTACCGTGATCGACTAATCTTTTGTATTGTCTGCCGCTTGACACAGATCCATACAAAAGAGAAAACGATCTTCTCGGGGAATCGCTTGCATCTTTTCAGAGTGACTGGAATGCAGGATATAATAATACCCCTCAAGTTACTAATTATAAAGTGAAAAACATTCATTATCAATCAAATAAATTCACAAATGTTCATCATTTGAAGCTTTTTGACCGATTTATGAACGTATCTTCTGAATCCTGACGCATAGAAAAGGCGGAGCACAGAAGCCTCCGCCTTGATCGTAACACTAAATTGTCCGATTCTTATAGCGCATATGCCAAAATCCATAATGTTCCTGCGACAACAACAAAAGTGACATAGATGCCAAAAAGTATACCTATGAGCTGGTGTACCGGCTCGGTTCCTTCAGTCACATGCATAAACATAAACAGTTGAATAAATGCTTGAAAAATTGCCAAACCGACAATAATGGTTAAGGTGACAGGCACCGGCAGCGAAAGGCCAACGGCAATCCACAGCGCGAGGAATGTCAGTGCAAGAGACAAGAACAATCCAATCACTTGTTTCCAAGGGAAAGCGGCATGAGTCCGGTTCGTTACCTGATTTTGATTTTCGTCCATATTAAATCACCAACCCTGTCAGATAAACAGCTGTGAAGATGAAGATCCAAACCACATCAAGGAAATGCCAGTACAAACCGATCATGAAAGCCTTACGGGCGGTTACCGGTGTAATGCCACGCCGTGCCAGCTGCAGCAAGATACCAATGATCCAGACAATACCAAGCGACACATGACAGCCATGCGTTCCAAGCAAAACAAAGAATCCAGAAAGAAAGGCGCTTCTTGATAGCGGCGCTCCTTCATGTACCGCGTAAGTATAAAACTCATTTACTTCGAGACCGACGAATACAAGTCCAAGCAGAATGGTTACGATCAACCAGCCAATCAAGCCTTTCTTGTTATGACGACGCAGCTCAATGGTGCTCAATCCACAAGTAAAACTGCTGACCAAAAGAACAATCGTTTCAGCCATAACCGGACCGATTTCAAACAAATCTTTTGCAGTTGGTCCGCCGGCCGTATGACTCTGCAACACAAGATATGTCCCGAATAGAGTACCGAACAGCACCAACTCAGCCGCAAGGAAGATCCAGAAACCAACAATACGCAGATCGCCCTCTTCTGTCGAATATTCCAGCGGCATTTTGCTTCGATCTTTTTCATTCAAGCTAAGCAGTGAATGTGTCATTAGGATAACCTCCCCGTGCCAGCTTCGGTTCGTTTAATTTCATCCACTGAAATATAATGGTGGTCATTATAAACAAAGGAACGAGCGATCATGCAGATCACAATCCCGACCAAACCGGGAATAGCCATCCAATACCACTCGAACACGCACCCAAACCCGGCAATAAACATAAATGTTGCCATGATAACCGGGATTCCAGTGTTATTCGGCATATGAATCGGTTCGTATGGCTTAACCGTTTTTGTTGTAAACGCACCCTTGTCTTCCTTCATCGCTGCGAAGGCATCACGCGTTGAAACTTCAGGAATATGAGCAAAATTGTATTCGGCAGCAGGGGAAGCAGTCGCCCATTCCAATGTGCGTCCGCCCCAAGAATCACCGGTCTTGTCTTGCTTTCCATGAATTGCACTCCAGACAATATTGTAGCCGATCAAAGCGAAACCGACTCCCATGCCGACAGCGCCAATCGTCATGACAACGTTGATCGGCGTCCAGCCAAGTCCTGCGGGATACGTGTACATACGGCGTGTCATCCCCATCAGTCCAAGGAAATACATCGGCATAAAGCAGATATTGAAGGAAATCATGAAAATCCAGAATGACCATTTACCCTTCGTTTCATCCAACATATAGCCGAACATTTTCGGCCACCAGTAATGCAAACCACAGAAAATGCCAAATACAGTGCCTGCAATTAATGTACTGTGAAAGTGTGCCACAAGAAAGTAACTGTTGTGGTATTGATAATCTGCCGGCGCCATAGCAAGCATAACGCCTGTAACCCCACCAATGGTAAAGTTCGGGATAAACGCCAGTGCCCAAAGCATCGGCGTCGTAAATTGAATGCGTCCTTTATTTAAGGTAAACAGCCAATTGAATATTTTGACGCCTGTCGGAATCGCGATAAGCATCGTCGATACTGAGAAGAATGCATTAACCGGGGCAGTATTGCCCATTGTGAAAAAGTGATGCAGCCAGGTAATGAAGCTTAAGACAGAGATCGCCACCATCGACCAGACCATCACGGCGTAGCCAAACAAAGTCTTATGTGCAAATGTAGCAATGACTTCAGAAAAAATTCCGAATACCGGTAAAAGAACAATATAGACTTCCGGATGCCCCCAGAACCAGAACAAGTTGGCCCATAACATTGGAGACCCACCCGCCGCAATTGTGAAGAAGTGCGCGCCGAAAAGCCGGTCAATGGTCATCAGCGCGAGCGCAACTGTAAAAGCCGGGAAAGCGAAGACGACAATTACCGAAGTAATGAGAATCGACCAGGTAAACATCGGCATTTTAAATAGAGTCATTCCCGGAGCACGCATTTTTAAAATTGTGACTAGGAAGTTAATTCCTGTTGCGAGCGAACCGATCCCAGAAATCTGTACGCCAAGTAAATAGTAGTTTTGCCCGACCCCGGGGTTCATCTCCGCACCAGCATAGGGCGCGTAGCTCGACCATCCGGCATCCGGCGATCCGCCGATAACAAAGGACAGGTTAAATAGCATGGCTCCCATAAAGAACAGCCAAAAACTGAGCGCGTTCAGAAATGGGTACGCGACATCACGCGCACCGATCTGCAGCGGTACCGCAATGTTCATTAATCCAAAAATAAAGGGCATGGCGACAAAGATAATCATAATGGTGCCATGTGTCGTGAACACTTGATTGTAATGCTCCGCATCGAGAAAATGCATATTGGGAAGCGTCAGTTGCGCGCGCATCATCAAGGCGTCAATACCGCCTCGGAAAAGCATTAATAAAGCCGCTAAGATATACATAATGCCGATTTTCTTATGATCGACACTGGTCAACCATTCGTCCCACAGCCACTTCCATTTCTTAAAATAAGTTAGGACAGCAACAATACCGATCGAAACCAAGGCAATGGATGCGTCTGCCCCATAGATCATCGGATCGCCGGTAACAAAAAACCATCCCATAAACGATTTAATGGACTCAATCATTGTTATGTCCCCCTTTCCCGCTATCATCATCCATATTCATACCGTCCATAGAGGAGTCGGTATCAATGGATTCACCATTCATTAACGCTTTCATCTGCGCCTCGTTCAAATTCTTCGAAACAATTTCCGGATAAGACGAAAAAGCTTGCGCTTTAACCGTGTCCGGCTTCAAAAGTTCCATATATTTTTCATGTGTTAAGGCAGGTTTGTTATCTTTCACGTTGCGTGCCCAGCTATCGAAATCACTCGCTTTTCTTGCCATAACGGTAAATGTCATATGGGCAAACCCACGGCCGGAATAGTTCGAGCTTCTTCCCGTGTAGTTACCGGGCTTATCTGCCTGCAGCCATAATTTCATCGGCATATCTGTCATGGTATATTGCTGGCCGCCTAGTTCAGGAACCCAAAACGCATTCATCGCGTCGTAGGCATGCAGACGAAACTTAACTGGTGTTCCCGCAGGAATCACAACATAATTAACCGTTTCTATTTTCTGATCGGGATAACGAAACAACCATTTCCACTGAACAGATGTGACGTCAATTGTGAGCGTTTTTCCGGCGATTGCTGATGATGCCGCTGTTGCCTTAGGAGGATGATTCAATTCAAAAAGGGTCTTTACGGTTGGAACGGCTAATAGTACGCAAATAACGACCGGAACAATCATCCAAATGATTTCCAGTTTTCGATTTCCCGTATCATTAGGATCATAACCATCACCTTTTTTACGACCAAACCGGGCAAGTACATAAACAAATAGTATAAGAACAATAGCAAGAACCAAACTCATCATTATTAGCGACCAAATAATCAAATGATATTGTGATCTAGCCACAGGACCTTGTGGATTCAGTACAGCAATTTTATCTGAACATCCGGTCAGCATCGAAACGACGCCTATGAGTAAAAATGGCTTTATAAGTGCTTTCAGATTCTTCATGCTCTCTCTTCCTCCCCTCTTTTTCTCTCACTCTCTTCACTCGTAAAGCAAACATCCACATTATAGCATAAACTTTTAATTATAACTTTATATTATCTAATGAAATACTGTATTTGTTACAATTTAGTGATAAAACGCAAATACAAGAATTATGTGCATTTTATTTCACTTATTGTTCACCGTTTATTCACATTATAAAAAGAACAGCAACAATAATAAAGCGTTTACACTTAATTTTGATTGTCAATTTACATTAGTCGATAGTTAGAGATTGATTCAAAACAACAACTGACTGCGGTTGGTCGTTTTTCGAGAGAACAAAAAAAGCCGGGCAAAAAGCGCCCGATTCTTAATCTCCAGCCATGTGTGATGGTTTTGTGTCTTTTCAGTGCTGAATCGTCGCTTCGGTTACTCGCTTGCCGCGGGCGCACCGCGAGCCTCCTCAAACAGGCAGAAATCTGCGGGGTCTCGCCGGCACGCTAATCCCGCAGGCGTCTCGTACCTCCGCTTTGATTCTCGGCCAAGACACTGGTCTATTGGTTTGAAAACGTGCAAAATAATAAACTTTCTTTACTTGCAAAAAAACCGGACAAGAAGCGCCCGATCCTTACTTCCGCAGAATGCGGTGACTTTCGCTAAATGCGGTTTTGAATCATCAAGCTTGTCTTGAACAAACAGTTCTAATTCATGAATCATTTTGATCCTTGATTAAGTAACGTGGCCGGAATAAAATAAGCGGAGATTTTCCGGTTATATGCATCCTGGCGCTTGTTTCACAGGTAAATAAGGGTAATTTTTCCGCTTATGCACGGAAAAACCCTCTATTTTCACGTTTTTCGATGCGATAAGCGGAATTTCTCCGTCTATTTAAGCTATTTTTGCTTGCATTTTCTAAATAAGCGGAATTTTTCCGTTTATTTCTCAGATTGGGCGGCTTACCTAATCGTCCATCCGAATCTTATGACCATATCGTCGTACCAACAAACCAAAACGTTACACTTTCTTTACTTGCAAAAAAAAGCCGGAACGAAATCAATCGTGTTCCGGCTCTTCTTTAATTCTTATTTCTGCTTGATTATACGAATGATCCTGGGATGTCCAATTGCTGCCCCGGATAAATTAATGTGGAGGATAGATTATTTGCCCTCATCAGTTGATTTACTGTAATTCCATGGAGCATCGCTATCTCCCAAAGGCTGTCGCCTTTTTTGACCTTATAGTCGCTTGCTGAAAGTGATGATGCTTTTTCTGACTTCGAGTTATATGAGGTCTGTTTAACAGTGGCAGATGATGATGATGATGATGGCGCAGAACCAGACAGTTTCAAACTTTGTCCCGGATAGATCACGTCAGATTTTAAACCATTGGCAGATTTCAAGGCACTTACCGTGATTCCATTTTCGCTCGCAATCTTCCAAAGGCTGTCGCCGCTTCTAACTGTGTATGTTGTCGCGCTTGCGCTTGAAGAAGCGCTTGAATTATCCGGTGAGGAAGATTCCGAAGCGGCCGTTTGCGTCTTCGCGGGTGCAGTTCCTGAGAGTTTGAGTACTTGCCCAGGATAAATAGTATTCGATTTTAATCCATTCAGAGATTTCAATTTAGAAACCGACATACCGTTATGATTGGCAATCAACCACAGGCTGTCGCCACTTTTCACTGTATAGGATGAAGCTGAAGTTGAAGCCGTTTTCTCTTGTGTTGCCGGCGACGCGGAATTAGAAGTCTGAGCAGGCGCTGACGCGTTTACCGCGCTTTCCGCCACCCGACGTGCAGTCTTGAATTTTGATTCCCAGTACGACTGAGAACCTCCACCGCTAAATACATTAGTTATATGTACACCAACTGTGATTTCCGAACTAATCATTTGCCCGTTGCCAATATAGATACCAACATGGTGGATTCCGCCGTCACCCGTTGTATCAAAGAAAAGCAAATCGCCTGGCTGCACTTGGCTTTTGGATACCTCGGTGCCGACTGTCGCCTGTGCTGCAGAATTTCTCGGCAATGAGACGTTTAACGCCTTACTGAAAATAAACTGCGTAAATGACGAGCAATCAAACTCGGTTTCTGAAAAGGCAGCTGCGCCATATTTGTAGGGTTTGCCTTGATAGTTCATCGCTTGATTTACGACATCCTGGCCACTTGCCGCTAAAGCCTGCTGACTGGTCACCGATAATAAAAGTCCGCTCACAAGAGCAGTAGGCACAATCATTTTTTTCATGAAAATCGCCTCCAAAGTATCTTTCTTCGTGATTGAACAATCCAAAATAAAGCTGTGCGACGTGAGACTTCCCATTCAAATCCCGGGTGTAATTGTTTCTCTTATTTGATGTTGAATCGGATTCAGCTGTTCAATAAAGCGTTCAGCCGATAAAGGGCGGGCAAACAGATAGCCCTGTGCAAGCGCGCAATTTGTCTGTTTCAGGAACTGCACATGTTCTGGCGTCTCAACTCCTTCGGCGACCACTTGCAGGTCAAGTTCTTGGGCAAGCGCGACAATCATGCGGACGAGCGCTACATCATGATGATCATGGCGATTGCCGCGTATAAACGACTGATCAATTTTGAGCTGGCTCAAGGGCAATTGTTTCAAGTAATTTAACGAATTGTAGCCCGTCCCGAAATCATCAATGCTGATCCTTACACCCAACTCCTCCAGCGCCTGCAATTTCTGTGACATCAAGAATAAGTCGGCGCCCGCAGTCTCCGTAATTTCAAGCTGCAAGTGTTTCGCCATGAGTCCTGATTCAGTTAAAACCGATTGGACCAGATCAACCAAATTCTCTTGAAATAACTGTCTTGGCGATATATTCACCGAGACATCGAACGAATACCCCTGGTCGTTCCACTGCTTCGTTTGCCGGCAAGCCGTCCTCAGGACCCATTCACCGATTTCCTCTATCAGTCCCAATTCCTCCGCCATCGGAATAAATACACCTGGAGATATAATGCCTCGAACAGGATGAATCCAACGAATCAGCGCCTCAGATCCTACAACCGCCCCCGCTCTAAGGTCAATTTGCGGTTGATAATGCAGGGTGAACTCGTTGCGTTTCACAGCGTGGCGCAGATCCATCTCCATCTCAAGACGTTTACTCAAGCCATTGATAATTCCCGGATTGTAAAATTCATATTTTCCCCTGCTGTTCTTCTTCGCATAGTGAATCGACGCGATAGCACAATCAATCAGCTTGCCGCCATTGTCAGCGTCCTCCGGAAAGAAACTGACGCCCATAGTAATTGTTTCGTACCATGGTGTGCCATGGATCCGGATTGGCGCTGTGAATGAGTTCATGATGCGCTTGATATGCATTTTTACATCTGCCCGCGTTCGGTTTTTGAATAGAATAGCGAATTCGTCACCTCTGTAATGGTAAACGTGCTCCCCTTCACATTCTTTCAGCCGTTTTGCCGCCTCTTGCAGCAGCCTGTCTCCGGCATCTCTACCAATAGTGTCGTTCACTCTGTTCATGCTGTCAATATCGACGAACACCAGGGCAAGCGATAGGGCAGGGTTTTCAAGTATCTCATGTTCCAATCGCTTGCGGAGCGCGAGACTGCCCGGAAGTTCCGTTACCGGGTCTATCAGGCTTTCTTTACGCTCATCGTTCTTAAAATAGGCACGTTCCTCAACATCTGCCGTTCCCACATAAACGGAAGAATTACGCTGTCCCATTGTCCTCTGACATTTGACAATCAAGGGAATCCTTGCTCCGTCTCCCCTTATGAGGACGATCCGCTCATCCATTTCCAGAATGCGCCCTTCTCGCAAATCTTGAATGACCGTCGCGGTACGCTCAGCATTCTGGAGAGAGACAACATCCTGCCACTTCATCTGCTTCAATGTTTCAGCAGAATATCCCGCCAATTCACAAAGACGGTTGTTAACGTAAATAAATGAATCACCTTTTATGATATATGCTCCGATATGCAGGCTATCGGTTATTTTCCTTATGATTTTCTCACTTTCCTCCTTGACGCGAAGTCCCTGAATGCGGAAAAACATCATCAGAGAAACAGCGCAAAGAAGAACTGCCAAGATTGCGGCGACAATAATCAGCCACCCGCTATTAACAGACATTAAAGAAAGCACCTGCCTTCCAATCCATCCATCGCTAATCACTAATTAGCGACAATACTCTTCATCTTTTTATCGGTCTGTATGCCCCTCAATTTAATGAATTTTTGTAAATTTTTTTCGACACAAAGCATGGCAAACCCTATGTGACGGAAACCGGCAATGTCCAACATAGTTTTTTCAGTGGTGACTCATTATAATAGAAAGCAACAGGAATCATCATTTCAGAGGAGATGGCTTATGAGTTCAATTTATAAAGCGATGACGATTGCCGGGTCAGACACAAGCGGCGGTGCCGGCATGCAGGCAGATTTAAAAACGTTTCAGGAACTCGGCGTTTACGGGATGACCGCATTGACTTGTATCGTGACTATGGATCCTTATAAACATTGGTCGCATCGCGTGACCACATTAGACACAGACCTATTAAAGAAACAATTAGACACTATTGTCGTTGGTATTGGCGTTGACGCGCTGAAAACCGGAATGCTCGGCTCTCCGGAAATTATCAAAATCGCTTCGGACACGATTGAAAAAAATCATTTGGAGCGTACGGTGATCGATCCTGTAATGGTATGCAAAGGCGCTGAAGAAGAAATACAGCCGGAACTGCAACCGGAAAATACGGCGGCGATGCTCAAGCTGCTGATCCCTAAAGCCCTTGTCACTACACCTAATCTGTATGAAGCAGCTAGACTGACAGGAATGTCGCGAATCACGACCATTGAGCAGATGAAGGAAGCGGCAGCAAAGATTGTCGCACTCGGCGCAAAAAATGCTTTGGTTAAAGGCGGTAGCAGATTGCCGGAAACAGATCAGGCAATCGACGTTCTCTATGATGGAAAAGACTTCCATATCATCGCTGACGAGCGCGTGGACACACCGAATATTCATGGAGCAGGCTGCACCTATGCGGCGGCAGTCACGGCCGGACTTGCCAAAGGAAAATCCGTTCTTGAGGCTGTCACAGTTGCTAAGGCATTTGTCACCGCTGGGATCCGAGCTTCGTTCAGTCTGAATCAGTACACCGGGCCGACCGATCATAGTGCTTACAAGAAGGAATTGGCCGCAAAAAGATAAGCCGAACATCCTGAGACTAAGGCGGCAAACTTGAGAAGCGCCCCCTATCAAAAAGAATCGCTCACAATGTGACGAGCGGTTCTTTTTTTGCGTGTTATGCCTTAAATGAGAAGCCGAGCGCGCGAAGCGGTCCTCGAGTGAAAATGAGAAAAATTCTCTGCGCCACTTCCTCTTCAGGGATACGCATGTGCTGTTCAAACCACCAGCTGACCAACCCGATCATCGCTGAAGAAAGGAAAATTGGCAATATTTCAAGCATCAGCGGATCAACAGGACCATCTGGAAAGGCGAGCTGACGAACCTCGGCCTGAAACTTGTCTAAAAAACGCTTCTGCATTCGCTGGCGGAACATGGGAATGCCTTCATTGAAAAACATTGCCTGAAAAAAGCGCGCATTCTTTTTGAAGTGGCGGAAAATACTCTGAATGAATGCAGTGATGCGCTCAGGAATTGCCTGTCCATCAAGAAAATAGTCGTGGGGATGAAAATGATCGATTGTTTCAGAAAGTCCTTTGTCAATCACCATTTCCAGCAACTCATATTTATCCACATAGTGAAGATAAAAGGTGCCGCGACCAATCTTGGCCGCAGATGCAATATCCTTAATGGTCAGTACATTAAAGCTTTTCTCCTGCAACAAGTCAAGAAACGCAGATTGAATCGCTGCGCGCGTTTTCATGACTCGCAAATCGGTCGATTCGGATCCCATCATCTTGCCCCCACTTCGTTCTGCAACATTTTTATGTTCGTCTCGATAAATAATCGACGTTTTCAGCCGATGTGTTCAATAATGAGCATAAGAAAAACATTTGGCTATTGATCATTTGTTGTTTCCATTTTATCATAATTAGTGAACACAGTGTTCACTATCTTCATCTCATAAAGGATGTGATGACAGTGAGTTATCCTGTAAAAGGAGAGCATCTTCACAAACGGTACAAAAACCAGGTTGTACTGAATGATGTTTCACTCACGCTTCAAGAAGGTGAAATCTACGGTTTGATCGGTCCGTCCGGTGCCGGGAAAACAACGCTTGTCCGGATTTTGCTCGGCTTGGAAAAAGCGGACAGCGGAACAGTCGAGCTGTTTGAAAAACGACCGACTCTGAATGCCTTTCGGTCGCTTGGTTATATGGCTCAATCCGATGCATTATATAACGAATTAAGTGCTTATCATAATCTTGAATTTTTTGCTTCTATTCAGGGGATGCACGGTAAGGAAAAGAAGCAGCGAATTGACGAAGTCGCCAAAGCGGTCGATTTGGATAAGGATCTTAAGAAAAATGTATCCAACTTTTCCGGAGGCATGAAGCGTCGCTTATCGCTTGCGGCGGCTCTTGTCCATAGTCCTCGTCTTTATCTGCTTGACGAGCCTACCGTTGGGCTTGACCCGATGATTAGGCGCAAGCTTTGGACCCTTTTTCATTATTTGAAAGGAAAAGGTGCAACCATTATCGTGACCACTCATGTGATGGATGAGGTGGCCCAATGTGATCGAGTCGGACTCCTCAGCGAGGGGAAAATCATTGCCGAAGGTCCTCCAAAAGAACTAATCAAGCACTACGGTGTCTCATCGGTTGAAGACATTTTTATCGTAAATGAAAAGGAGGCGGCAAAGAAATGAGGAATTTATTTGCAATGGCGCGACGTATCATTCGACAAATTGTCAATGATAAGCGCACTTTAGCACTGCTGATTATCGCGCCGCTTCTGATTCTCACGCTCGTCTGGTATATCTTCGGCGCAAAAACGTCTGAACCAAATCTGGCAATTATTCACTACGAATCATCTGATTATCTCTCCGCATTTAAATCGAGCGACTACGATCGGATGAGTCCTCTTCAAGCGAGGCAAGCGTTGGCTGACAAGAAAATTGACGCCTATGTAGATTTGGAAAAGCCGGTTAAAGTGCATCTGGAAGGCAGCGACCCGTCGCGAAACGGTCTAGCCATGAACACGATTCAAAAGTCGATGCAGAAGATCCAACAACTGACTATTAAGAGAATGAAAAATGAACTCACCGGTGTGATTAAGGCGCAGCAAAAAGGCATTCAAGCGCAGCAGCAAACTCTGCGGCAAATGTCTGAAGCCATGCAGCGGTACGCGCCGGGAGCACTAGCTGCGATTATGCAGACAGCGCCAAAAACCGAACAGCCGAAAGCACCGCAGGAAGCAGAAAAAGTCGCCCTGGACATCTCTTATCTTCATGGCAATGGTGATTTAAACACATTTGATGCCTTTGGTCCTGCTATGGTCGGGATCTTCGTGTTCCTGTTCATTTTCATGATCGGCGGCGTGTCCTTCCTGCGCGAGCGGACAACCGGAACGTTGGACCGGCTGATGGCATCCCCAATAAAGAATTATCAGATCATCTGGGGTTATATGCTTGGGTTCGGTACCTTTGTTATCATTCAATCATTCATACTCACCTGTTATATCATTTACGTCCTGAACATTTACACAATCGGACATCTGCTGGATGTTCTGATCATCGTGTTCATTCTGTCATTCAGCGCGTTGTCGCTTAGCATTTTACTATCAACCTTTGCGTCGAACGAACTGCAGATGTTCCAGTTCATCCCGATCGTTATTGTACCGCAAGTCTTTTTATCCGGGCTGTTCCCGATCGACACACTGCCCGGTTGGGTACAGGCAATCGGCAACCTGATGCCGATTCACTATTCGACCGAGGCGCTGCGAGACATCATGATCCGCGGCATCGGGTTCTCCGGCTGGTGGTTTGACGGGTTGATTTTGATCCTTTTCTCCATCATCTTCATCGTAATCAATGTTCTCGTCATCCGCCGCGCACGACCGGTGACTGATTAGTTTAGAAAAACCGGGCAAAAAGCGCCCGGTTTTTACTTTTGCAGGATGCAGTGACTTTCGCGTTGCATACAGGACGTACTTTCACAGGATGTGATGGCTTTCGCGTTGCATACAGGACGTATGTGTCATTAGCGAAAGTTCCTTTTCCCTTACATTTTTAGCGATAGTTCCTTCCTTACATATGAAAGCTCTTTTGCTCCAACTGCGGTTTTGAATCATCAAGCTTGTCTTGAACAAACAGTTCTGTTTTAATAATCATTTTAATCCATAATAAAGTAACGCGGCCGGAATAAAATAAGCGGAATTTCTCCGTCTATTTAAGCAATTTTTTCATTAATTTTCTAATTAAGCGGAATTTTTCCGCTTATTTCTCAGATTGCACCTCACCCTGATCACGCCCAACCGACTTTTATGACCTCATCGTCGTATCAGCAAGGCAAAACGATAAACTTTAGTTACTTGGAACAAAGGACCGAGGCGATTGCCCGGTCCTTTAGTGTTTGGCGACGATCAAATGAAATTACCGCATCACGCTATCAAGATACAATGGATACTTTGTTGTTCTCGATGACAACGCGTTCACCATTGTCTAAATTCGTAAAAACAACAGATGTAATTATTGACGGCACCTTGCCCGCGATTCCGGAAAAGTCTACCTGCAAGAGCTTGTCTCCCTTTTTAACATTGGAACCATCCTTAGTCAAAACAGTGAAGCCCTCACCTTTAAGAGAAACCGTTTCCAGTCCAACGTGTATTAAAATCTCTCTGCCTTCATTTGATTCCAGAGAGACTGCATGTTTCGTAGGAAATATATTCGTTATCTTGCCGTCAACCGGCGATCGGACAACATCATTTTCCGGGATAATCGCAAATCCGTCCCCCATCATTTTTTGAGAAAAAACCGGATCCGGGACCTCTGTAATCGGCACAATCTTACCTTTTAGCGGCATATAAAATTCGCCCGCCGCCGCAATTTCTTCCTTACTTGGTTCCGACTGATTCGCATTCAAGTCGCTTTTCTGAAACAAATTTTTTAAAAAGCCCATCCCCTGCTCACCTCCAGAAAAAGTACAAATATACTCATTAAATTAACTATACTGTTCGTTTTCTATTAAATCAAATCTACTGCATTGGCAAACTGTTTCGCGGTTTATCAGAAAATGTATGGGCTTTCTTTACTTAGCCGGTTACTTCACTTACTATTGAGGAAAGATTTACAATTTAAGAGAAGAACAAATGGATCGTGGAGGGCTACCATGATTGATTATGATTCGAAAAATAAAATTTTTCATCTGCAAACGAAACGATTTAGTTATGTGATGCATCTCGACAACGGCTGTCTGCTCCATCTCTACTGGGGAAAGATAATCAGAAATTATCACGGCAGTCGCCCGCTCGTTTATGCCTATCGATCTTTCGCTCCTTATACGGATCCTGACCGCCGCGGATTTAGCTTGAGCACACTGCCTCTGGAATATCCGGCGTACGGAACCGGAGATTACCGTCATCCCGCCTATCAGATTCAACTTGAGAACGGATCGACTGTCACCGATTTGCGTTATGCGGGGCATGTGATTTACTCAGGAAAAAAGAAGCTCAGTGGACTGCCCGCCACCTATGTAGAAGAGGCTCAAGAAGCACAGTCACTGGATATTCTGCTGCAGGATCCGATCGCCGGTCTGTCCATTGTACTCACCTATAGCGTGTTTCGCGATTTCGACACGATCACCCGATCCGCTCGATTCGAAAATACGAGTGACGGTGTCCTCCACATTCTGAATGCGGCAAGCAGCAGCATTGATTTTCGGGATGATCAATTCGACAGTCTGACATTCTATGGATCTCATAATAACGAGCGCACTATGTGCCGAAAACCCATATCTCCGGGCAGCCAAATTGTGGACAGCTCGCGCGGCGCCAGCAGCCCGCAGCATGATCCATTCTTCGCTCTTATGCGCAAGAACGCGGATGAGACGCAGGGTGACGTGTTCGGCTTCAGTCTCGTGTACAGTGGCAACTTTCGCGCGCAAATTGAGGTTGATCAATACAAAACCACGCGCGCATCAATCGGCTTAAATCCATTCGACTTCAATTGGAAGCTGGAACCCAATGAAACCTTCCAAACCCCTGAAGCCGTACTCGTTTATTCTGACCAAGGACTAGGCGGTTTGTCGCAGATCTACCACCGCCTCTATCGAACACGACTCGCTCGTGGAAAATTTCGTGACCAAGTACGTCCAATACTGATCAATAACTGGGAAGCGACTTATTTTAAGCTGAATGAGGAAAAACTGCTCGCAATCGCCAAAGAAGCGCAAACTGCCGGCATCGAGCTTTTTGTGTTGGATGACGGCTGGTTCGGCCACCGCGACAATGACAAAAGCTCGCTTGGCGACTGGATCGTCGATAAGCGCAAGCTGCCGCACGGACTTGCTTGGCTGTCCGATCGCGTTCACGATATGGGGCTGCAATTCGGTCTCTGGTTCGAGCCGGAGATGGTTTCACCGGACAGCGATTTATATCGCGTGCATCCCGACTGGTGTCTGCATGTTCCCAATCGCCAGCGCAGTTTAAGCCGCTACCAGCTCGTGCTTGATCTGTCGCGAAAAGATGTTCGCGATTATCTTGAAAAATCGATAGCCGCCATTCTCTCAAACGCGAACATCAACTACGTCAAGTGGGACATGAACCGCCACATGACCGAAATTGGCTCAGCGCTGCTGCCTCCCGACCGCCAGCGTGAGACCGCGCATCGCTACATGCTCGGACTCTATGAATTGATCGAACGGCTCACGGACGCATTTCCGGACATTCTGTTTGAAAGTTGCTCCAGCGGCGGCGGGCGCTTCGATCCCGGTATGCTCTATTACATGCCGCAGACGTGGACCAGTGACAATACCGATGCGGTTTGCCGGCTTAAAATTCAATATGGTACGAGCGTTGTCTATCCACCGATCGCCATGGGTGCACACGTTTCCGCAGTGCCCAATCACCAAGTGGGCCGGATCACGTCACTTGCCATGCGCGGTGCTGTCGCCATGTCCGGCAACTTCGGCTACGAGCTCGACCTCAGGAAACTGACCGATGAAGAAAAAGCCGCAGTTCAAAAACAAGTAGCCTTTTATAAACAGATTCGTCCTTTGATTCAATTCGGCGACTTCTACCGGATCACAAACCCTTTTGAACGCGGCGATGCCGCCTGGTGCTTTGTGTCCCCGGATCAGTCCGAGGCGATCGGCTTTTATTTTACAGTACTCGCCAGCCCGTCTCAGGTGCAAAAGTCATTTCGTTTTCAAGGGCTCAATTCGGAATTCTTGTATAAAAACAAGGAAACGGGCGATGTGTTCGGAGGCGATGAATTGATGAACGCAGGGCTAAATGTGCCAATCGAAAAAGGCGATTTCCGCAATTATGTCTGGTGGTTTAGAAAAGTTGAGAAATGACCAGATACGCGCACAAACGCAGCAACTTACACAAAAATAAGCCTAGACAAGCGCACCACTTGAGCTAGGCTCATTATTTGCATGCTTCGCAGTAAGTAAAGCATGACTCGTTAGCAAAAACAAAGTTTCCTATAGATCAGACTAATTTCTTTCCTTTGGTTTCGGGCGCAAGTGCGATAGAGACGATCGTGCCAAGCAGCACTACACCCGAGAGAATGAGCATCGTTTGGGAGAGACCCAATCTTGAGATCATAACAGGTAAAAGGAATGTGCCCAATGCCGAACCCACCCGACTGCACGCTGTCGCGACACCCACACCGGACGCCCTTAGTTCCGTTGGAAAACTCTCTGCCGGATAAATACCGACCAGATTATTAATGGCCGATATAAAGATCGTAAACACAACAAAAGCGATAATTAACAGAACGCCATAACTTTGCGGGATGATTCCCATCAAAGCCAGTGAAACGAAGCAGATAATAAACGAACTGATGAGAAATCCCCGTCTAGATAGCTTAACGGTCAAATAGGTGCCTAGAATAGCGCCAAACATTAAGAACCCATCTAAAATAAGATCTGCCGAGTAGCCTTCCTGAACATTAAAATACCTTAATATGGTCGGCAGAAACGTAAATACAGAGAAATACGGTAAGACGATACATGCGTAAAACGTTCCATTAAAGATCGTTCGTTTGATGTATTTCTTACCAAACAAGTGGCGCATGCTTAACTGCTTTGTCGGCTGCTCATCACGAATCACAACCTGTTCACCCAAATGTTCCGTGACAATTTTCTGTGCCTTCTCCGGTTCCCCTTTGCTCATTAAATATTGCGGAGACTCAGGTGTCCCGATACGCAGTAAGAGAACGGTAAGCGCCGGCAGTGTTGATGAAGCGAGCATCCAATTCCATGGAACATTCGCGCCTAACAAAAACATGCCGGCAACACTTGAGACGACATAGCCCAATGTGAAAAAAACATTAAACGAGCCAAGCAAAGATCCGCGATATTTTTTCGGCGAAAATTCAGCGAGCATCGCCTGCCCCACCGTATAATCGCCACCGAGACCAAAACCAATCAAAAAGCGCAACAAAAACAATACCCATACACTAGGGGCGAAAAATTGCATGAATGAAGCAAGCGTAATTAAAACAAAGCTGAAGAGGAAAACCTTTTGGCGCCCAATATAATCAGAGACCCACCCAAGCAGGAAACTGCCGAAAAACAAACCGATTAAAACGGAGCTGCCCAAAAGTCCTAAATCGAATACACTTAGGTTCCAAACCTTTTCTAATGCCAATAAGGCAAAACTAATAATGCCGATCACATAGCCATCGGTAAAATGAGCGCCAAACGTTAACGTCGCGATCTTAATATGAAATTTTTTTATCGGAGATTCATCCATCGGAATTTTTTTCTTTTTAAGTTTTTTCTTTTCTTTTTGCATCAAATCCACCTTTACAGAAATTTTTTCATACGTTGAGTGTGCTTCCTAGTGACGCACCTCGATACCTATACATAGCGTTCACCATTATGTCCACCGTATACAGTACCCAAGACCATTTTTGAAAATTATTGATTGAAGAAATCAATAAAGAAAATTGAGTGAACAACTAATACCATTCGGGGGTTAAAAAACGTGGGGTGACGTGGAAATCACATCAAGGTTACGACACAAACCACTTGCTATTTTTCACCAACATAGTCACTCATTTCTGATCGCCGTCGTACCATTTTCGCAATTCTCCTAGGAAAATTGCCGATCATCCATTTGTATCCTTGGGTCAATGACTAACCATTATAAAGGAAAACACCTTCTATTTCAAATCGGGTCACACCATACACACCGACTTCCTCCCGCAAATCCGCTTGAGCAAACAGAAAAAAAGCGATGCTGATCAACACGCATCGCTTGGTTCTCTAATCTCACTGCGGGTTAATCGAAACCCAGATTCGCCGCAACTTAGAATTTTAGTTATTTCTTTTACTGGTTCTCTAGTTCTTCCACCTTGAGTGACAGCTCAGTCCACCGTTCCATCGCCTGATCGAGTTCGGCTTCGGATTCCTGCTGCTTGCTAAAAAGTTCCTGCACTTTCCCGGCGTCGCTGCCTGCTTCAACAATCTCCTTTTTCAATTGCTCCACGTGTTCTTCAAGTGAAGCAATCCTATCCTCGATCCCATTCCACTCCTGCTGTTCCTTATAGGTCAGCTTCTTTTTCTGGAGCGTTTGTCTGCGCGCCGGCGGTTCCGACTTCACTGCCTTAGCTTTACTCGCCGCTGCCCGCTCCATTTTCCGCTCATCCATATACTCACTATAGTTGCCCTCAAAGCGCCGGATGACGCCTTCACCCTCAAAAGCGATCAGGCGGCTTGTAACCCGATCCAAAAAGTAGCGATCATGGGAAACTGCAAGAACGGTACCCGGGAATTGGAGCAGATAGTCTTCCAGAATCGTCAGCGTTTCCGTATCTAAGTCGTTCGTCGGTTCGTCAAGAAAAAGCACGTTTGGTTCGGACATCAAGATACGCAGTAAGTACAGCCGTTTATGTTCGCCACCGGATAGCTTGCGTATGAACGTACGTTGGCGCGGTCGTGAAAAAAGAAAACGTTCCAGCATTTGTTCGGCGGTAACTTGCTGACCGTCGGCTGTGCGCATCACCTGCGCGGCCTCTTTGATATAGTCAATCACCGTCAAATCCTCATTCATTTCCGTATGTTCCTGAGTGTAATAGCCGATTTTTACCGTTTCGCCAATTTCCACGGTACCCGCGTCCGGATCAACCCGTTTTGCAAGCATATTGAGCAGCGTTGTCTTGCCGCTGCCATTGCTTCCAATAATACCAAGCCGTTCGCCAGGAGTCACAAGCAAATCAAAATCGTGAATGAGCGGCTGTCCGTTAAAGCTCTTGGACACCTGTTTTGCTTCAATGACCTTTTTGCCTAGGCGTGTTGATCCGATCGCGAGGTCCACCGACTGCTTTAATTCCGGCCCTTTATGTTCCTGCATCTCGTGCACGCGTTCAACCCTTGCTTTTTGTTTCGTCGACCGGGCCTTGGCCCCGCGTCGAAGCCAGGCAAGTTCCCTGCGCAGTTGATTCTGGTGCTTTGTTTCTCCGGCTGCTTCCTGTTCTTCGCGCTCCGCTTTCTTCTCGAGAAACAGCTCATAATTACCATCATAAATATAGAGATTGCCATGATCCAATTCAAAAATTTTGCGTGTCACACGATTCAAGAAATAGCGATCATGCGTCACCATTAATAAAGCACCCGGATATTGGTTCAGCGCATCTTCGAGCCAATCGATGATGTCGTTGTCCAAATGGTTCGTCGGCTCATCGAGAACCAACAGATCTGCTGGCTGAATCAATGCCCTAGCCAGCGCGATTCGCTTCTTTTGTCCGCCGGAACCGTCTCTCGCCGGTGTCTCAAAATCATGAATGCCAAGGCGCGTTAAGATGCTCTTCGCTGCCGCCTCCGCGTCCCAGGCATTCGCCGCGTCCATTTGCTGCTGACGTTCAATCAACTTTTCCTGAAGTTGCGCATTAGAAGGATCTTTTTCCAATCGACGAAGCGCCTGCTCATAGCTACGTACGGCGGTCATGATCGGCGAAGTACCGCCGTAGATATAATCCAATGCGGTGACCCCTGATTCAAAGACAGGCGTCTGCGGCAGATAAGCGAGTTCAAACGCATTCGCATGGCGCAGATTGCCGCTTTCCGCCGAATCCCTCCCAGCGAGTACATTCAACAGGGTTGACTTCCCCGTGCCGTTTACACCGATTAAGCCAATTCGCTCACCTTCTGAGATTGAAAATGAAAGGTGATCAAAAAGTGTTTGCATTCCATACGTTTTATATAGATTTTCCACATCAAGAATACTCAAACTGTATCATCCTGTTCTAAAAAGCATTTACCAATCAAATTCTAATCTTTTCATTCGGGTCGTGATCAAGATTCTAAACGGGCACCCAGTTACTGATGCGTTTTCTCCCGCACCAGTTTTCCAGTGACAATCAGTCGATTCGGCGTTCGCGTCGGTTTGTCACAGGTCACGAGTGTAATCCGTTTCTCCTTCGTCTGCCCAATGACATTTCCTTCAGTCTCAGAAAGCACTTTTTTATCAATGACCTGATACACATAGTCCTTTTTCAAATTAGTAATCATGATTTCATCACCAATTTTCGTACGCATCAATGGACCGAAGAGCAGGCTTTCCCGGCGCATGTGATGACCGGCAAGCGGATAATTGCCCGTTCCCATTTGCTGATCCGGACGCATGGTCGTCGCTCCAACCAGCAAATTTCCACTGGTTGTTCCCTTTAAAATGGGAAGATTGATCCCCAGGCGCCTCACTCGGATCTGACCAATCACCGCTTTTGAGTTAACGCTCGTACCCGCTTTTACCGTTTCGTAAAATGTTGGCGGCTGAATTTGACTGAAGTCATAAGATGCATCGCGCTGATTATTCTTTTCCAGCTGCGTTGCCGTTAGTTTATCCGTATTATACTTCGCGCTCAAGAGTCCAATCAGACTTTCCTTTAAAAAAGGAGAAGCGATCAAAAGAAGCCCTGCTCCGACCAGTACGCCGATTAGCACTTTCCGCCACATATATGATCCCGCCTTTATTCAATAAAAAGCACCTGATCAAATCTTACCATGATCAGATGCTAAATGTTATCTTAATCAATCGATCATTACGTTTTCTTCGCAATGTCATTGGAACGATGAGCGTGCTCCCTTTCGATTAACCCCTCTTCAAAATGAAACACGTAAAAATCTCTTGTTAATCATGTTTTCTTCGAGACAATGCAGCGATTGAGCCTCCGCCAAGCAGAAGCATAATACCAATGAGCATCGTTAGAAAATCGTTAGTATCGCCGGTTGTCGGCAAGTTTTTACTGTTCTTTGGCGCTGATGTTTCTTCGAGCCCTAACTGTCCGCGCTCGATTTTCGCACCGGTTTGCGGTTTAGCCGTTGGTTCAGACTTCGGTGTTCCACCACTTTGTTGTTCGGCATCAACACCGCGACCAAGAACCGGAATCGCTTTATTGAGTGCTGTGATCTCAACCGGTTTTGCCTGACCTTTAGCTACCGAGAACGGGATTGGCGTGCCATCAAGCTGATACCCTTGCGGCGCTTTAACCTCTATGAACTGGTAATCTCCGGGTGCCAGCCCCTTCACGATAAATTCGCCATGTTCATCTGTCGTCCAGATTGCAGGCAAATCATTGCCATTTGAATCCTTCGTAACCGGATTTCCTTTGCTGTCCTGGAGTTTAAATTCTGCCCCTTGAAGCACAGCATTCTTATCGTTTGTATCCATTTTTGTTAGTTTTACATCACCCGGCGTCAGTTTATTAGTCGCCGTGATTTCAATGGCTTTATGATCCGTCCGGGTCACCTTGAATGGAATTGGCGTTGTATCCAGATCATAGTTTGCCGGTGCCTTAGTTTCGATGAACTGATAGTCACCTGCAGATAGATTGTTCACGGTGAACTGCCCGTGCTCATCCGTTGTCCAGATGTCTTTCAACTTATTTCCGTTGGCATCCTTCGTCACTACGTCTCCATTACTGTCAACGAGCTTGAATTCCGCCCCCTTCAAAACAGCGTCCTGATCATTTTTATCAACCTTTGTCAGGATGATGCTGTTCACATCATTTGCTTTTGTCAGCTTCACAACTGCCGGTTCTCCACTTGAATCAGCCTGAATGGTGAATGCCTTTGGCGATGCATTGAGCAGGTAACCATTTGGTGCTTTCGTTTCAACAAATTGATAGTCACCCGGCGCAAGTCCATCCGCCTTGATCAAGCCGTCGGCATTAGAAGTTAATCCTTCACGGACTACTTTTTCGTCCTTACCGAGGAGATTGAATACTGCTCCCTCAAGACCTTTACCGTCCGAATCTGTCTTTTGCAATTCAACTGTACCTTGATAGTTGACTGCATCATCTGCTTTGACAACGGTTGGTATGCCTTTTGCATGATCCGAAATGGTAAATTCAATGGGATCGGTATTAATCAGAAAACCTTCCGGTGCTTTCGTTTCTTCAAAGCTGTATTTGCCAGGCCTCAGATTTTCTGCTGTGATTTTACCATCTTTATCCGATTTCAAGTGTTCTTGAACAGGACCATCCGCATTGACAATCTTAAACTCGGCTCCTTCAAGACCTTTTCCGTTCGGATCAACCTTAGTTAATTCTACAGATCCTTGATAATTAACTGCATCCGGTGCCTTAACCGTTACCGGTTTACCTGACGCATGATCCGCAATTGTAAAATCTATTTGAATAGTGTTCAAAAGATAACCATCTGGTGCCTTGGTTTCTACAAAACTGTATTTTCCGGGTTTCAGATTCTCTGCTGTGACTTTGCCATTTTCATCAGATTTCAGATTTTCTTGAACTGTTTTTCCATCGGCATCAATAATCTTGAATTCTGCTCCTTCAAGTCCTTTGCCGTTAGGATCCACTTTTGTCAATTCCGCTGAACCCTTGTAGTTCACTGCGTCTGGCGCTTTAACAGTTATCGGTTTACCAGCCGCTTCATCTTTGATCGTAAAATCAATCTTATCTGCGTTCAAAAGATAGCCTTCCGGTGCTTTTGTTTCAACAAATCTGTATTTACCTGGCTTCAGGTTTTCGGCTTTGACTTTGCCACCCTTATCTGATTTCAGTTTCTCTTGTACTGGCTTACCGTCAGCATCGATAATCTTAAATTCTGCTCCTTCAAGACCATGGCCAGCTGCATCAGTTTTGGTCAATTCTACCGTTCCTTGATAGTTAACCGCATCCGGCGCACTAACCACTTCTGGTTTATTGGAAGCTTCATTTTTAATCGTAAAATCAATTGTATTTTTGTTCAGCAAATAACCTTCTGGTGCTTTGGTTTCTACAAAACTGTATTGACCAGGCTTCAGATTCTCTGCTGTGACTTTACCAACTTTATCTGATTTCAGATTTTCCTGAATGGTTTTTCCGTTGGCATCCACTATCTTGAACACTGCACCTTCAAGACCGTTACCATCCTGATCCACTTTTTTCAGTTCGGCGGACCCTTTGTAGTTCACCGCGTTTGATGCTACTACTGCTTTGGGTTCTCCAGAAGCATGATCTGCAATCTCGAAATCAATTTTATCCGTGTTCAAAACATAGCCTTCCGGTGCCTTAGTTTCTACAAAGCTATATTTACCCGGCTTCAGATTCTCCGCTGTTACTTTACCGTCTTTATCCGATTTTAGGTTATCTTGAACGGTTTTGCCGTCAGCATCGATGATTTTAAATTCTGCTCCTTCAAGACCGTTGCCATCTTTATCAACTTTTGTTAATACCACTGAACCCTTGTAGTTCACTGCGTCTGGCGTCTTGATGGTCTCTGGCTTTCCAGCCGCGTCTGTTAAGATCATAAAATCAATCTTATCGGTGTTCAAAAGATAGCCTTCAGGAGCTTTTGTTTCTACAAAACTATATTTTCCAGGTTTCAGATTCTCAGCTGTGACTTTTCCATTTTCATCTGATTTCAGATTTTCCTGAACCGTTTTTCCATCGGCATCAACTATCTTGAATTCTGCTCCTTCAAGACCATGACCGTCTTTATCAACCTTCTTTAGTTCAACGGAACCTTTGTAGTTAACTGCCTCGCCTGCCGTTGTGACAGTCGGTTTTTCCAAGGCGCTGCCTGTAATAATGAACTTGATTTTCTCCGTATTGATCAGATAACCGGCCGGTGCTTTGGTTTCGACAAAGAAGTATGTTCCCGGTGCCAAGGTCTCTTTGCTTTGAACCAAACCATCCTTGTCAGAGGTCAGACCTTCCTGTACTGTTTTTCCATCTTTATCAACAATGCTGAAGACCGCACCCTCAAGGCCATGGCCATCTTTATCGGTCTTGATCAGCTTCGCGCCGCCTTGATAATCAATCAACGTTCCGGCATTAACATCAGGCAACTGATTGTTCGCGTTCTTCGTTACCGTAAATTCGATTGACTTTGTATTGATCAGATAACCGCTGGGTGCTTGAGTCTCTGTCAGGCGATAGGTACCGGCCGGCAGTCCGGTGAGAACTACTTTGCCGTCGCTACCGCTCTTAATCTCCTTACCATAATTATACGGAAGAAACTGATTGCCAATTTTGCTTTCCAGTTTGAAAATCGCTCCAGGAAGCAGTTTCCCACCAGCGTCTTTTTTGGTCAATGTGACTTTATTCTGCTTATCAACAATCGTTGTATACACGCCGTCCACTGTTGAATCCGCATTTATTTTCACCGGAATACCTGCGACAAGAGCATCGCTGATGGTATAGCCTTCCGGTGCTTGAACTTCCTTCAGAATGTAATCGCCATAGCGGATATTCCCAAAGGTCAAGGTACCCGTTGCATCGGTTGATCCCGTCCGCAACAGCTGCTTACCGTCCTGACTCCACAATTCAAATGCCGCACCCGGTAGAATTTGTCCGAGCTCGCCATTTTTCAGAATGCGCAACGTACCTTTTTTACCGGTCGCAGAACCGCCGCCGGTTGAAATCGCAACTGTGATCGTCTGCGTCGTACCTTGAGTGACCGTCTGCACATTGTCGCCGCTTATTTTTACTTGGTTTGTAACTTTCTCACTTGAACCGGCAATGTTAATGACCGAACGATATTGAACGGCATAAGCTCGATCGATATGTTTGTAATCGCCGATGAATTTCAGCACGAATTGCTGCTTTCCAGTCGTATTATCCGTTGTAACCGTTAACGTGTAATCTTTGCCACGCTGTAACTCTTTATCTGTATTCGGAACGAGATTCCCGTCTTTAGATATCGCGCCACTACCGTCGTACTTAGCTTCATAAACTTTGAACGAATTCTCATCCAAAATCTGATTATCGGACGGATCGTCGGTCACAGTTACGTCATCCAATGCCGACTGGCTTGGGTTCACATTGACATACCAGTTGACGTAATTCCCGCTTTGCGCACCATTTTTAGTGACTAACGTGCCACCATTCGTAATTGATACCGTTCCTCTAATCTGACGATCCGGATATCCTTCGTTATGGTAGGTGGCGATATTCGTGTAGCTGCTTGCACCATTGACAACCTGACCATCCAATGATGTCTTGAACTCAACCATGTATTGATTGGTATCATCGGCATCTGTCTTGAATTTCACAGTCAGTGTTTTATTGTTGGCTGCAGATGGTTCAGTGATCTCATATTTTGATGGATCAAGCGTAGCACCCTCTTTAATCGATCCGCCTGAATTGATCGTATAACTCTTCACTACTACCGAGCCGGATACAAAGTTCTGATTGCCGGTGATTGGGTCCGTGATCGATGCATTATTTGCCTTTTCCCCGTTGTAGTTGACGCCGACTTTCCATGTGATCACTTTATCCACTGCGTTATAAGTGCCATTTTTGAAACCGTTGAACTGGGTTTGACCATTGACATTGAAATCAGCAGTTGCATCATTTGTATGATCCTTGCCATATTGGTCCGTCCATGTTGCGGTTGCTGCGTTTTTCACATTCTTTTGGTTCGAAAAATCGACATTAAAATGTGTTGTATAGGAAATTGTAAATTTGTTGCTCGTTTTCGCATAATCGCCAATGAAGACTATGTTAAACCCTTTGTTGTCGGGCTTCAGTGTGAGCGTATAGTCTTTATCTTTTACAAGTTGATAATTATTTTTATCTGTATCCAGTATCTTAAGCGAATCGGGAACATACGATAGTCCTCCGCTCGTGAACGTATCATCCAGCTTCCAGTTATTCATTTCATACTTGTTTTTATTAATCGTGAGATTCCAATCCACAGTTTTTTTATTGTAATCAACATTTGAAAATCCTTTGGTAATATTCTGCTGTGTCGCTTGACCGCCTGAACCCCCGCTGCTTCCGGTTCCGGTGGTCACGTCATTTTTAAAATTGGTCGGATTATCAATAACGACACCACTTTTGACTTTGGTCTGATAGGTGATGACATAAGCTGAGGTCACCTTATCATTGAAATGTATGGTAAATCCAGTGCTTGTTTTTTCAAGTGTATAGTCCGTACCTTCCTTAAGTATATCGCCAAGCTTAGGTGTTGTTCCGTCAAACGAATTGACCTTCTGCACTTTCAATCCGTCCACTAATTGCAAATTCGTTGAATTGAAGTTGTCGGTGATTGTTGCCTTATCTTTCGCTATTTCTTTCTCACCGAAATTGTAATTAATTTTCCAGCTAAACGTCTGGGAGTCACCATCGTAAGCGGCTTTTGATTTTTCAACTGTTTTTCCATAATTCGCTGTGAGAGAAGCTTTACCGTCAATACCCGGGAAATCTTTTCCGCTGAAGGTCGCAACATTATCAAAATTAACCGTACCGCCATCATCCGGCTTGACGCTGTTATTAATGGTGGTTTGGTAGACCAGACGATAGGCAGATTGAATCGTTCCGTCAAAAGTAACATTGCCATTGCTATCGACCGAGTATCCGGAAGTGAGTTCATCCCCCTGAATGACATTGCCTTGAACATCCACATCAAGCTTATAGACCTTTACCGAGCTGAAATTGATACCCGAAGGCCAGTTCTCGGTGACCTTTGCGTTGGTTACCTTTGCCAGTTCCTTATTGACATCGACCGTCCATGTCACCTTGCTCGGATTCTGACCTCTGTCGAAGGATCCACTTTTTTCAATCGTACTTTTTACACCCGGCTTAAAATGTACCGTTACGATCGGCGAATCACTGTTCACAGGAAATTTAATTTGTTGATCAACCGAACCCGTGATTTCTTTTTCATCAAATTCGGTATTTACAAACAGTGTCCCATGTACATCCGAATTCTGCTTCACTTGATCATTAAAAGTCATGATCACATGACCGTTCATATCCACAGTGAATGTACCGTAATCATCAAGCGTTCCACTAACCTCGTTATGCATTTTAAAAACGCTTGGAAGATCAAATTCATAGGTGTCTCCAGCGTTAATCGTTGCTCCAAGATCGTCCGGGATCGCCCATGTAAACTCGATCTTTGCCGGATCATCTGTATTTGCCGGATGATCCTGATTGAATGGCTTACCATCCTTATCCGTTAACGTCACGCCAGTTAAAATGTTTTGCGAGATTTTATTCGCAGCTTTTGTTGTGGCAAGACTGCTAAATCCACGTTCAATCTTCTTTTCACTATCCTTGGCCGTTTCATCAGCCTTCGCTTCCGGCTTGCTTGGTTCCACTGAGCTGCCATCATCCTGCTTCGCTTGTTCAGCGGAAGAATCAGGAGCCTTCGTTTCTTCCTTCGCTGGCTCAGAAGCTGCATCGGACTGCTTCTGTCCGTCATCCGCAGATGCGGAGCTTCCATCCTGCTCGGTTGCCGCCGCCGTGTTATCCGTATTAGCGGCTTTCACAGGTACTTCCAACTTCTGAACCTGATTTTCACCAAGATCAAATGGAAGCTCAAACTTCGTCGTATCCTTATCTATCTGCGTGGCAAAGGTTGCATCAAATTTAATTTTTCCTGTCGCATTCGTTAAGTCCTTTGCCTGATCATTAAAATGAATCGTCAATTTATTGGCGTCGGTCATATTGTCTGAAGAGGCAACCTTATACGTACCAATAACTTGGTCGCCGTTCGTGACATCGCCGCTGATCTCTTTATCTAGCTTCAGTTCATTCGGAACTTGAACGGTGATCTCTTTATCAGGACTCAGCTTCACGCCCTCTTTTTGTGACCAACTGTATTCAAGATGCACGGCATCTCCGGTCACCAGCGGGTTGCTGTCCGTCTTTGTCAGATCAACCTCCTGATTATTGTGATCGGTAACAAGTACCGAATCAAAAAACGGATGGCCCGCTGCTTCGTCCGCCTGCGCTCTTCCAATGGAAAAATTGCTGAATTGTGCTGCAACGACTAGTGTTGATAATAGGGCAATGAATAGGTTCCTCAGCGGCCGGTGTTTCCTGCCGTAGCGCGCTTTCCGCGTTGCTCTCATCTACTTTCATCCTTTCTATTTATCTACTGATTCACAAGACCAAAAAAGAGATACAGAGACTAGTAACGGTGACCCCTTGTCCTTCTCGCGCGCCTTACCTAGTGAAAACGTACGGTTCTTTCTCTCCGAGCGAAATCATTTTTAGGACGATTTTTAATGTATTCTCCGATTTGAAGAATATGCTGCTTTGGTCGTCTTTTATTAGGAATTATTTGGAAACGGTTTCATATTATTTGTAACGTTTAGTGGCTCTTCAAGCAGCTTTTCTCAATAGTTAAACGCGCACGATAATGGCATAGGAGTCATTCGGATCACAGTTCAATGACATTAGATGTACGAAAACGATCAGGTCAAATGGCAGAATAGACAGTGGTTGTTATGGTGGGTGATTGGCCGGGACATAAGATTCAGAGTTACATTTTCATGCATCATTCTAAAACCTCCCGATTCTTTTAAGCAGAAACACGAAATGTGTCGAATTTCCAACGGTTTCCACAAATTGCTTGTGATTCGTTTGTTTTGGCTTATAATTTCATTATAGTTAGGTGAACTATACAGATTCTGAACCAGTATAAAATACCCCTTTAAACCTGCATTCCCAGTATTTTATAACAATAAAGTGTCCAAATCCCTTGATAGTATTGAGATTTGGACACTTTTTTTCTTGACAAATCTCCCAAACATTGGTATAATTATACCAATGTTTGGGAGGGATTCTCATGTCACTGGTCTATCTGAGAAATAAAAAGAATGGCATCACTTATGTTTACGAATCTGTGGGGTACTGGGACAAGGAAAAAAAGCAAGCGCGGAATAAGCGGAAATGCATTGGAAAACTGGATTCTGTAACGGGGGACTTCGTTCCTTCCAAAAAATATTCCGAAACGATGAAAGAATTGATTGCCCAAAAACCAGGACCGGTTCCGACAGAACGAGCGGAACGCCGTTTCTGCGGAACAACCTATTTGTTTGATGCTATTGGAGATAAACTAGGGATGACAGAGGATCTCAAACGTTGTTTTCCTGATTCCTACAAGCAGATTTTATCAGTAGCCTATTATTTAGTTTTGGAGGATCGGAACTCGTTGAGTCGCTTTCCTAAATGGGCACGGACACATGTTCATCCCTTCGGAAAAAATATCCCGTCACAACGGAGCAGTGATCTTTTTGGATCAATTACTGAGGATGCTAAGCAGCAGTTTTTTCACCGACAAGCGGAGCGTCGCATTCAAGAGGAGTATTTAGCGTATGATACCACATCTATTTCTTCATACTCCAAGTCTCTAAAACAAGTGAAATATGGGAAAAATAAAGACCATGATCCATTACCACAAATCAATCTAGCTCTTTTGTTTGGTGAGACCTCCGGTCTGCCTGTCTCATACCGAAAACTGCCGGGAAACATTGCAGATGTGAAGACGATCCAGCACCTTTTGGAGGAGTTTGAACTGTTCGGGAAAAAGAAGATGAAGTTTGTAATGGATCGGGGATTCTACAGTGAACAGAATATTAATACTTTCTACGAAAAACATCTCAAGTTTCTTATCGGAGTTAGAACGTCACTGAAATTTGTTCAGAAGAAATTGGCAGATGTTCGGGCTACTATGGTTTCGAGACTTCATTATCAGTCGACTATCGGTCTCTACTATCAATCCTTTATGACCGATTGGAATTATGAAAGCATTAAAAAACACTCTGGTGAAGTGATCGAAACCAAGAAACGGATTTATCTGCATCTTTACTACAATGATCAGAAAGCCGTCGATGACAAAATGGCTTTCAATAAACTCCTAGATGGGCTTGAAGAAGAATTAATTTCCGGTCGCCGTAATCCCGATCACGAAAAATTGTATGCCCGTTACTACACGATTAAAGAAACGCCTGTCCGAGGCACTACGTTAACACCCAAACAGGAAGCGATTGAAAAAGCGGAACAGGATTATGGCTATTTCGCCCTACTCTCCAATGGGATCAAAGATCCCATAGAAGCCATTAATAGTTACCGAACCAAGGATATGATTGAGAAAGCCTTTGGGAACTTAAAAGAACGTCTGAATCTAAGACGCACCTCAGTTTCTTCCGAGGAAAACTTAGATGGCAAATTGTTCGTTCAGTATATTGCCCTGTTCTATCTTTCATACATAAAAAAAGCAATGAGTGATCATGATCTCTTCAAACGATACACACTTCAAGAAGTTCTTGACGACTTAGATGTCATTGAACAATTTCAGCAACCCGGTCATAAGCCATCCATTGGTGAAATGACCAAGAAACAAATGGATCTGTACAAAGTGCTTGGTGTGAAGAACCCCTCATAGGTATAAATTCACGGGAATGCAGGTTTAAAGGGAAAGAAAAACATGCATGAACTCGATGATTTTTTACAGATGTATTTTCCAAAACTCTTTCTTGCACCATCATTATCTGATCAATGTGGTGTCAGTCTTCACTTTCTATTCGCAAAGGATATGTATCAATTTAATAAGGACGGCAGCCTAAATGGGCAGATGTTTAAAAAAGTATATACACAGGCATTCACTTTATTTAGCGCACTCTTTTCAAAACAAGATGAGCTGTTTTTAGTCACGAATGTCTATCAAAATAAACGAATTATACGATTGAATGGACGGTTAAAAGTCTATGATCGCCGTGTAAAAAGCAAATCGCTTCTCAGTCATCTGATGCAGCGGACCCTTCCCTACCCGTTCGAAGATGAAGAGGATGCAGATCAGTGCGTGACCTCCCAATTTATTCTTAAGTGCCGAGTTCAAGATTTGCGCACGTCATTGTTAATCAAAGCAGCCTGTAATGAAGATTTTCCTTCCTTAAAGCCTCGGTTTGGCATGCCATGCAGCTTCACTTATCCAGATCTTTTCTTCATTAATAGTACAAAGCGGCTTATTTATTTCATCTATGGTGATCGCGGATGTGAGATCATCGCAACTGACAAAACGATACTTCAACCAATCTACGAAAAATATAGCTGCTGGCTTGATGACTTCGGACGCGAGCATGCAGCATCTCTCTTTGCAAATTGAAAAAAGGCACCCGATCATGATTATGATCGAGTGCCTTTGATCTTACTGTCTGTTTAATTTTTTCTGCGTCTTCTTGAGAAGATGGTTAGGAATCCACCGCCTAACAAGAGGAGCGCGCCGGCTGCCATCGTCATGATGTCGTTGGTGTCACCGGTAATCGGAAGTCCCTTAGCTGCTTTTGCTTTCGGTTTTTTGGTCGTTTGCGTTTCCGCTTCGACACCGCGAACCAGAACCAAGTGATACTTGCCAGTTGCCAGACCTTCGAAGTTCACGTTCCCTTCTTCATCGGCCATAACGCCACGTGCGATGATGTGTCCATTTTCATCAACCACGTTATAAGTTGCGCCCGGCTTTCCATCCAGACTTCTTGTCACTTCGAGCGGCTTGTCGGTCGCGGTAATCTCAACCGCTTTTGCCTGCCCTTTTTCAATGACAAATGGAATCGGCGTATCATCAAGCGCGTAATTCTCCGGTGCTTTCGTTTCAATGAAGAAGTACTTACCAGGTGCAAGATCCTTCACCACGAAATGGCCACTGTTATCGGTTGTCAGGCCAGTTTTCAGCGTCTTGCCATTGCTGTCGGTTAACTTGAATACCGCACCCTTGAGTACCGCATCTTTGTCATTCCGATCAACCTTCGTCAAGCGAACATCACCTGGGGTCAATAGGTCGGTCGCTGTAATCGCAATCGCCTTAACATCCGTTGCCGTAACTTGGAACGGTATCGGGGTCGCATCCAGATCATAGTTCTTCGGTGCCTTTGATTCAATGAAATGATAGTTGCCCGGTGCCAAACCATTTACTGTGAATTGACCTTTGTCATTCGTTGTCCAAACGGATGGAAGTGCTTTTCCGTTCGCATCCTTCTCAACAACTTTCCCGTTATTGTCGTAAAGCTTGAACTCTGCTCCTGCTAGAACTGCATTCGGATCATTTTTGTCGACCTTCGTTAAAACAATGCTGTTAATTTTATCGGTCGCTGTAATCGGAATCGCCTTGACATCTTTGTTCGTAACTTCGAACGGTATCGGCGTTGCATCCAATTCATAACCATTTGGTGCTTTGGTTTCGATGAAGTTATATTTGCCCGGTACCAAGCCGTTTACCGTGAACTGGCCTTTGTCGTTCGTTGTCCAAGTGGATGGAAGTGACTTGCCAGTTGCGTCTTTTTCGACAGCCTTGCCGTCTTTATCGACGAGCTTGAATTCGGCGCCAACGAGAACTGCGTCAGTGTCGTTTTTATCGACCTTGGTGAGAACAACGCTGTTTAATTTATCCGTCGCTGTAATCGGAATTGCCTTAACATCTTTATTTGTTACTGTGAATGGAATCGGTGTTGCATCCAGTTCATAACCATTCGGTGCCTTGGTTTCAATAAAGTTGTAGTCGCCCGGTGCTAAACCGTTTACCGTAAACTGTCCTTGAGCATTCGTCGTCCAAGTGGACGGAAGCGTCTTGCCCGTCACATCTTTTTCGACTTGCTTGCCATCCTTATTAACGAGCTTGAATTCCGCTCCCTTAAGAATTGCTTCAGGATCGTTTTTGTCGACCTTGGTCAGGACGATGCTGTTCTGCTTATCCGTTGCATCAATTTCAATTGCTTTCGCATCAGTGTTAGTCACTTTAACCGGAATTGGTGTCGCATCCAGCTCATAGCCATCTGGTGCTTTTGTTTCAATAAAGTTATAGTTTCCTGGTGCTAAACCATTTACAGTGAATTGGCCTTGGCCATCCGTCGTCCAAACCTTTTGCAGATTCTTACCAGTTGCGTCCTTCTCAACGACCTTGCCGTCTTTATCAACAAGCTTGAATTCCGCCCCTTTGAGCACTGCATCTTTATCATTTTTGTCAACCTTGGTCAGAACGACACTGTTCAGCTTATCCGTTGCCGTGATCGGAATCGCCTTGACATCTGTATTCGTGACTTCAAACGGGATTGGTGTCGCATCCAGTTCATAACCGTTTGGTGCTTTCGTTTCGATAAAGTTGTATTTACCAGGCGCCAAGCCTTTCACAGTAAATTGGCCCTGATCATCCGTCGTCCATGTGGTTGGTAGTGTCTTGCCATTTGCGTCTGTTTTAACCGTGTTTCCATCCTTGTCAACGAGTTTAAATTCGGCTCCCTGAAGGTGGATGTTTTTGTCGTTTTTGTCGATTTTAGTAAGAACTGCGCTGTTCAGCTTGTCAGTTGCCGTAACTGGAATGGCCTTTGCATCAGTATTTGTAAGGGTGAACGGAATTGGCGTCGCATCCAATTCATAACCATTTGGTGCTTTGGTTTCGATGAACTTGTATTCTCCCGGTGCCAGACCATTGACAGTAAACTGACCCTGGTCATTCGTCGTCCAGGTGGTCGGCAGCGTTTTGCCTGTGATGTCCTTTTTAACTACATTATTTTCACTGTCAATGAGCTGAAATTCTGCTCCCTTAAGCACTGCATTCTTATCATTCACATCCGACTTAGTAAAAACAACACTGTTTAACTGATCGGTTGCTTGAAGCGACTGCGTCTGAACATCTGTATTCTTTACTGTGAATGGAATTGGCGTCGTATCCAGTTCGTAGCCATCTGGAGCTTTTGTTTCGATGAAACTGTAATTACCTGACGGGAGTCCATTCACCGTGAATTGACCTTTGTCATCTGTTGTCCATGTGGATGGCAACGATTTCCCTGTTACATCTTTTTCAACGATGTTATTAGAACTATCAACAAGCTTGAATTCGGCACCCTTTAGAACGGAATCTTCATCGTTTTTATCGACTTTAGTTAAAGTGATGCTGTTAATAGCATCTTTTTTGCTCTGGGCAATGGTACTTGGTTCCCCAGCAGATGAATTGTCAATGGTATATGAAACTGGCGTTTTATCTAGTAAATAACCACTTGGTGCAGTGAGCTCTACAAACTGATACTGACCAGGTGCCAACCCAGTAATTGTTGTTGTTCCAGTAGCTGTTAATACGTCCAATTCATCGTTTAAGTAAGGATATGTTTTCCATGCACCATCTAAATATTGTTGGAAATCAAACGTTGCCCCTAATAAAGTATTCCCATCCAAATCTGTTTTTGAAAACTTCACTGACCCTTTATAGTCAGTAGCTGTTACCGGCACTGCATCGGGTTTATCAGATGCATGATCCGTAATGACAAATGGATCTGTCGGCGTATCGTTGATCAGGTAGCCAGCTGGTGCCTTTGTTTCTGCAAAGCGATAGGTACCTGGTGCGAGACCATCCAATGTAAATTGGCCATTTTCATTAGTGGTCATTTGGCTTTGAGCAATTCCTGTCTGCGTTTCCCAATCAGTATCCTTTGCTTCCTTTACGCCTACTCCATCTTTGAGCTTTTGCAGTGAGAACTCTGCTCCTAATTCTTTAATTGTATCCCCTTTTTTGTCCTGTTTCGTCAGTGTCACTGACCCTTGGTAATCTTGTGCCGTAACTTGAACAGGGTCTGGATTGCTTTCGGCGTTTTTATCAATAGTGAATGGCTCCGTTGGTGTATCGTTGATCAGGTAGCCAGCTGGTGCTTTAGTTTCTGCAAAGCGGTAGGTACCTGGTGCGAGACCATCCAATGTAAATTGGCCATTTTCATTAGTGGTCATTTGTCCTTGAGCAATTCCTGTCTGCGTTTCCCAATCAGTATTCTTTGCTTCCTTTACGTCTACTCCGTCTTTGAGCTTTTGTAGTGAGAACTCTGCTCCCAATTCTTTGATTGTATTTCCTTTTTCATTTTGTTTCGTTAAAGTTACTGATCCTTGGTAATCGGTAGCTGTTACCGACACTGTGTCGGGCTTATCAGCTGCATGACCCGTAATGACAAATGGATCTGTTGGCATATCGTTGATCAGGTAGCCAGCTGGTGCTTTTGTTTCTGCAAAGCGATAGGTACCTGGTGCGAGACCATCCAATGTAAATTGGCCATTTTCATCAGTGGTCATCTGGATTTGAGTAATATTAGTTTGCGTTTCCCAATCAGAGTCCCTTGCTTCCTTTACGTCTACGCCATCTTTAAGCTTTTGCAGCGAGAACTCTGCTCCCGATTCTTTGATCGTATTTCCTTTTTCATCTTGTTTCGTCAGAGCTACTGAGCCTTTATAATCTTTAAATTGAACTGGATCACTAATCTTGCCAGCCGAATTAACAATCTGATTGTTTTGATTTACTGAGAAATAAATTTTGTTGTCATTAATTAAATATCCATTTGGCGCTTGAGATTCTGACAAGTAATAGTCGCCCTGAGATAAACCTGCTACCGTGATTTTTCCACTTTCATCATTAATAGCAAATACTCCGTTATTCCCCATAGTGGTATCTACACTATAGTCGCCATCCAAGTTATTCTTATAAAGTGTGAATTGTGTTCCTTTCGCTGAATCACCTTTATCTACAACTTTATTAACAATCAACTGATTTTGATTGTTAACAACATTTATTGTGTTCCCACTTGGCAAATTACCTGTATCTATTTTTTGGGGGGCGTTGATCACATACCCGTCTAAGGTGGATGTTTCTTTTAAAATGTACTTAATACCCGACCCAAGAACTAGTCCGCTAAAGGTTAAATTACCATTGCCATCTGTGGTGCCCGTTCTTAGAAGCGTATCTGCATTTCCGCTTGCATCCTCACTCCAAAGTTCAAAGGTTACATTTTTAAGTGCAGAATCACCTAGCACTGTATGACCTGTTTTATGAATGGTTAAGCTGCCAGTTGTTCCTACTGCCCATCCGCCTGCGCTTAAGTTAACTACATTAGTATTCTGGTTATTTGTATCTTGAACAATTTGTGAGTTATTCCCACTAAATTCAGCACTATTAGTTAATGTACCTGTAGATTTAGAAATATTGATTAGGGAATTATATGAAACAACATAGGCAGTAGCATTAATTTGTTTATTAAACGTTATGGTAAATACTTGCTTACCTGTTGAGTCAGGTGCAGGAACATCAACAGAATAATCACTTGTACTTAATGGATGATCCGTATCAGCGACTAAGTGGCCGGAGCCATCCATTTGAACGACTCCATTAGTTACCTTTGCTTGATAAATCTTAAGCGAATTCTTATCTACAATTTGACCTGAAGAGGAAGTATCTGTAATTACCATTCCTGGATCAATAACTGAAAGGCTTTTATTGACTTCCAGAGTCCATGCAACATACTTTCCATCTTGGGCTCCATACTTTCCAAGCCAATTCCCACCATTCTTTGGTTGGACGGAATCGATTAAGGTTCGAGCTGGATAGTCACCATTTTTAAAGGTTGCATTATTGGTATAACTTGATTTAACCACTTGCCCGCGTAAATCTGTGGCAAAGCTAACCATATAATGTCCTTTATCACCGTTCAAACCACTAAAATCTACTCTTACTGCATTATTTTCTTTTGTAGGTGTCGTAATTGTAAAACCTGAAGTTATTTCGTGTTCATTTGTTACGCTTCCATCACTGTTAATATCATACTTATAAACCTTAACTGGTACTGTATCATCAAATTTCATTCCATCAGGAATTGGATCATTAATATATGCATTATCCAGTGGTTCTTCATTGTAATTTACATAAACCTTCCACAGAACATTTTGATTTACAGGATCATAGTTCTCATGAGTTTTGAATCCATTTGTTTGTGTATATGGATTAGGATTATAGCTGTCCCCTGTTTTTGTCTCATGCGGTGTATTAGTAGTTACCTCATACCAATCAAATATTGAATCATTAGAGATTGTTGTAATGTTTCCCGTATCAGTATCCGATGTATAGCCATTAAAATTCGTCGTATAGGTGATCATAAAGGTACCAGTTGTGTTGTAATAGGCAGAACCTGATTTAGGCGCAATGGTAAAACCTGGTTTTCCTTTACTATTTGTAGAACCAATATTGAAATCACTTGTTACGTCAGAACCTTTAGACCAAGTAACTGCTCCATTTGATTCAGTGATGGGGGTTGCCGTATAAATTTTCAAGTTGGTTAAATTGGATAATGGATAAGAGAATGTATCATCTATAGACCAATTATTCAGTGGATAATTTTTCTCATTGGCCATGATTTTCCAATCAACTGTTTTCTTCTGATAATCAATATTGCTGTGTGATTTTATCAAGCTTTGCTGATCAACATGCCCTGGTATTTCACCAGTTGAAACCGTTCCTGTCTCTGCTTTGTTAGAAAAGTCAGTACCTTGGTCAATATATACATTTCCAGGTTTTACTGCGAGATCATAGGTGATTTTGTAAGCTGCGGTAACGTCCTGATCAAAAACAATTTGAAAGCCACTTGAAGTTGGGATTATGTGATAACCAGTTTTTATATCAGAATAAGTTGCCACTCCACTAGCATCCCAAGTAACTTTCTGTACTTTTACATTTAAATATTGAAACGTATCTGTTATAAAAGTATCGGTGATAATCGCTTGATCATGTGAAATTGTCTTTTCTCCATAGTTATAATCAAGTTCCCAGTGCGTGAGTTGCGCATTATTGGTATCTTTTCCAAGGTATGTCTTAGTAAGTAACTTACCATAGGATGCTGGAGCTGGAGCTGGAGCTGAGCCTAGTGTCGTCTGATCGTCTTTAAGTGTAGCCGTATTAGTGAATGTTTTTGATCCACCAACACTAGGTATTTGTTCGTTATTGATCTTCGTTTTATAAATAAGTCGATAAGCTCCAGTTATATGACCAAGTGTTACTGTTCCTGTACTTTTATCAACAGAATATTTACCATTATCTCCATCAGCTTTTGCACTTTCTGATAAAGGATGACTGGTATCTGCGCCTCCGACAGTCCCATTGACCGCATTGGTTGATAATGGATATATCGTTACCGAATCAAATGAGAGACCTTCACTGGCTAAGTCCTCAACTACCTGTGCATTTTGTAATTCTTGCTTATTAAGATTGACATCAACTTGCCAACTAATTTCTTTTGGATTGTGTTTACTATCAAAGCTTAGGTACTTCTTCTGAATTGGATTTGAAAATCCATCTTCAAAATATATGGTTGCTGTTTCCGTTTTTCCGTTTATCGGAAAATTAATCGTCTTTGTTGTTGAGTCACCTGTATTTTGTTTATTAATTTGAGCCGTAACATACATGCCAAAAGAAACGTCATTATGGTTCTGAAATTCACCACTAAAGGTCATGACTACTTTGCCATTTGCATCAACAGTAAATGAACCGTAATCAACACCACTCTTGTCAAGCAGTTCCCCGCTTAGTGGTGCTTGAGCAGAGGGAATTGAGAATATGTTTGGTAAAGTAAAGGAGAGTGTGTCGCCTTCATTTATTGTTTGTCTTACAGTTTCTGGAACATCCCAGGCATATTCAATTTTCACCGACGAGTCTGGCTTTGCCGGATAATCTGCGGTATATTCCTTGTCACCATTATCAGGGTCGACAAGTTTAATACTGCTTGGTTGCAAATTCGTTATCTCTTTTGACGTTGATTGAACAGAAAAAGCTGAAAAATTTCTAAGCTGATTCGAGCTTTGTTGTTGTGAAGATACATTTCCGGTACTTGACGAATCAGCTGAACTTGACTGCCCTTCATCCGACCCATCTTTATTCCCCTGCACACTTGAACCATCTGTGCTGCTGCCGTCTTTGCTACTCGATGAATCACTTGCCTTTGATTCACTTGCGCTTGACGCATCCGCCTTTGTCTGATCATTTGAACTGGAGGCATCAGATGATTTGCTTGATTCTGGACTTGATGTATCGCTCGCTGCTGCTTTACTATCCGACGATGCAGCCTCTGTTTGCTCAGCAACAGCCTTTACCGCAATCTCAACCGTCTGCTTCTGGTTGTTCCCCAAATCAAAATCTACTGAATCCGTCTTTTGATCCGCTTTGATTTCATCATTAAACACAACCGGAATGATGAGCTTCCCGCTGGCGTTAGAGAGGTCTTTCGTTTTCTCGCTGTCAAAATGGATGGTGAGTTTGTTGATGTCTGTTGCACCGTCACTAGCCTTAGCTGTGTATGTGCCAATAACCGTTGTGTTGTCGGCAAGTGTTATATCACTGGTTGCATCAGTACTGTACTTTCCTTCAGCATCCTTCGTTCCAACCTTGAATTGGCTTGGAATTTGGATGGTCACGTCTTGGTCTGCAGAAAGCTTCTGACCATCTTTTTGTGTCCAAGTATAGTCAAGATTGACGGAATCACCTTGTTTGAGTGGGTTCTCCGCATTAACGTCTTTTGCAGTGTCGCCTTCCCAGGTTGTCAGTTTCACTGAATCAAAAAACTGGTTGGTAGACGTTGTTGCTCCATCCTCAGCACTCGCCTTCCCCATAAGTGGTGACAGTGACATCTGGCTGAATACGACGAATAGCGACAAGGCGATGATCATCAGTCGTTTCATCATTTTGTTGTGTTTTGTCTTTTTGAGTCCGAGTGGTAGTCTTTTTGCTCTCAACTTGCTTCTCCCCTTTATTTTTTCTGTGTAGGAACTGGGTAGTGATCTCTGTGACTAGTATAGAAATCCGGTTTTGATCCGGAGTGCATCAAAAAGTAGATTGCAAGATTCTTGGGATTGGAAGATGTCTGATCGTGATGGATAGTGCGTTCAAATTATGTAAAAAAAGCGCAGTTTCCCCGGAATTTTGTTAATAATTATTGTATCTTCCAGATCTATACAGTTTCTGAACAATTGGTGACAAACGTCACATCGTGTCGAACCGTGTCGCCTGTTCGGGAGTGAAAAAAAGACCGCAAACCCTGTTATGGATTTGCGGTCCTCATATTCTTCTATTAATATTAGGATGATCAGTTCATTGCGTCTTTGCTTTCTTTGTAGCGTTCGTACATGCGGATGGCGCCGTCAACATTGCCCATTTCATTGTAAAGTTTGATGATCAGCTTCATCGTCCGCTCGTCATCCGGCTCAATTTGATTGATCTGCTGGCAGATGTCCAGCGCTTCCGCCTTTCTATTCTTCTTAATCAGGAATTTAACAAGCGTATACGCGTGTTCGAGCCAGAGCCCTGCCAATCTGATGCGCTCAGGTTCGACCCACAAGTAACCATATTCATTATAATAATGATTTCTGTAAGCCTTGAAGTGCTGAATATGAGCTTTATATGTAGACAACTCAAGTGGTGGTAGCTGCGTTAACTGCTTTTCCCACTGCTCCACATCAATCGTTGTTCCGGATAAATTAAGGGAGTAGCCGATATCATTTTTAATAATATGATGATTGAACGGCAATTTCTCCATCAATTTACGGATTTGGTAAACCGTCGTGTACAGTTGTGTTGTTCCTTTGACCGCATCGACGCCAGGCCACAGCAAATCGATCAATGTTTCTTTACTGACAAAATGATCATGTTCCTTCAGCAAGTATGCGTAGAGTTCACGTGCCCGAGACGTACGCCATTTGACAGGAATATAGGTTTTCACCCCGTTTTCAATTTTATAAAAATTGAGACTGTCAAAGCATTCAATGCCAAACTCAGCTTTTACTATTGGCTCGCCGGCCTGTGCTGCCACTTGCTTCTTAAACAAGCGTTCCACAGCCTTTTCCAGCCGAGGTTTCAGCATAGGCTTCAGCAAATAATCGATTGCGTTCAGTTCAAAAGCCTTAATGGCGAATTCATCATAAGCCGTTGTAAACACGACGTCGATATGCTCATCATTGTCTTGAAGTGCTTCTGCAAGTTCAATGCCGTTAAGTTCCGGCATTTCTATATCCAAAAAAGCGGCGTCCGGCCTCACCCTCTTAGCTTCATCAAGCGCCCTTTCCGGATCGGTGAACGATTGAATCGATTGAAATTTTCCAGTCTCCTGCAGCATTTTTCTAAGCTGGTTGCATGCGAGTTCTTCATCATCGACTACAAATGCGTTCATTATTTTCCTCCTTTGCACCGGGTTTGCAAACAGGCATTTTTCCGATCATTACAATTTCGTTACACTGATTATAACACTTACAATGAAAACAAAATCAAGTTTAAGTTGTTTTCGGCTATTCAATTCGCCAAATTGAACTGGTAGAATTACATATATCCGAATGAAATTCAGGAGTGACTTGATGTGCAACGTTTTTTCGCCATGATGACTACCCTCTTAATCTATACCGGACTCTTTTTGATCGCTCTATCACTGATCCATTTCTCTGAATATCACGGGCCGGTTGCCAAGCAGGGCATCCTGGATCTTTCCGCATGGAATGCCACAGAAGATGGAGCCCTTCAATTGAACGGTCGGTGGCAATTCTATCCGAATCAGCTACTCACACCTGCCACGATAAAAACCGTTCAAAAAAACAATGAAAGATTCATTGCCGTTCCTGAGAATACGCGTAACTCAAATAGCTTAAAGCCGTACTACGCAAACGCCGGAACGTATCGACTGACCATTCATTCTGATCGGACGCAACTTTTAGGATTACTTGCGACGAATATTTACAGTTCAAGTCGCTTTTATATCAACACTATTCTTATCGGCGGAAGCGGTAAACCATCTATGGGGAACGATCAGATCGCTTCTTTCAAACCTTACGTCAGTTATTTTACCGTCCACCGCGGTAACAATGAATTACTTCTTCAAGTATCACGAACCGAAGGTGTTACCGGTTGGGGTATTACCAAACCGATTATTCTCGGCACACAGCAGCAGATTTCGAAAAAATGGGATCTGTCTGTTTTTAACGATATGGTCATGGTCGTATCGTTTTTCTTTATGAGTCTGTATTTTTTTGGCTATTTTGTTCAGCGACGTAAGGATTTCCACTTGCTGTTCTTTTCGATTATCTGTCTGCTTTTCTCATTGGTTATTTCATTGCTCAGCCCGGGGCGAGCCATTTATATATTTTTCCCAAATCTCCCGTTCCCGCTGCTCGTCATCCTGGAAGCCGTAAGTACGCTATTTATCGGTGTCGCCATGCTTTTATACCTATATTTTACCTATCCGGCATTAGTAAACAAAAAAGTGGTAGTGATCGGTACCGCTCTTTCTTCCGCCACATTTCTGATGGATTTAACACCGTGGGATTTGTTTATGCCCACCGAACTTTTCCTTCACTCGTTTCTTGCTGTTTCGATTCTCGCATACGCTTCCTATATTTTCATACTTGCCATTATGAAAAAAGTTGAAGGCAGCATCTATCTTATGGCAGCAACCTTATCCATCAGTGTTTTTATGATCATCACGGTCATTCGGGCATACAGTTCAAAGCCCTTAATTCCGTTGTATTCTTTTTCATCATTACTGTTCCTGTTAATGCTCTCTTTACTCATTTCGCAGCGCTTCGCCAATGCGTTTAAACGAAGTGAATCATTGGCTCGGGAATTAGTTCATAACGATCATGTAAAGGATACGTTTATTGCCCGCACCTCGCATGAATTTCGTACGCCTTTAAATGCAATTATTAATGCGACGCAAACCTTACTGGCAGGGGATAAAAGACAGACGATCAGCAATGCACAGAATACGTTGCAGCTGATTAATCGAATTAGTCATCGTCTTTCCGCACTGATTAACGACATTCTTGATCTTGAGAAAATGAAGCAGGGAACAATGCGGTTTAAACCTGTTCCACTGGATATTTATTCAACGGTTCAGTCGGAGATGGGCTTTTATCAATTGCTCGCTAAAGAGAAACGTTTATCCATTATTAACAATATCCCGATTCATTTACCGTTCGCTTTTGCTGATGAAAACCGTTTTCGGCAAATCATCAATAACCTCGTTGGTAATGCGGTTCAATATACTCAATCAGGAAAAATAACTTTACGTTCAAAACTTCTGGAACAATCCGTTGAGATCATGATCGCCGATACCGGCGTCGGCATTCCTACTTCGGAGCACCAATCCATTTTCAACATGTTTGAGCGACGGGACAGGCTTAATCAAAGTGAAGGTGCCGGTTTGGGATTAAATATTGTGAAACAGCTTGTAGAGCTTCAGGGAGGAAAAATATGGGTTCAATCGACGATCAATGTTGGTTCCGTTTTTCATTTTACAGTGCCTCTTTACGACCAAAGGCTTGTGCCTTCTGTCTGCACACTCGGAACGAATCGAACGGTTCTTGAGCAGCACGGCAGTGAAGTCTTGATGACGACCAAGCCTTTAACAACACCTTACCATTCATCGAACATTTCCGCACCGACAATCGTTGTCGTTGACGATGATTTGGATAATCTCAAGATTCTCGTTGATATGCTTGAGGGCATTCCTTACCATGTGGTGGCGGCGAAAAACGGTAAGGAAGCACTTGATGAAATCGTTCGTTCAAAACCCGACTTGGTCATTTTAGACTTACTTATGCCGGGTCTGTCCGGTTATGATGTCTGCACAAAAATACGTGAACACTATAGTCTGACGGAGCTTCCTGTACTTATGCTTACGGCCGCGATTTTAAACGAAGACAAGCAGGAGGCGTTTCGGGCAGGCGCAAATGACATTTTACAGAAACCGTATAATTTTTCCGAGTTTGCAGCACGCCTGCGAGGTCTGATCTTAATGAAGGATGCGGCCGGTCAAGCAGTAACCATGGAAGTCGCTTTCCTGCAATCACAGATTAAACCACATTTTCTCTACAATGTACTCAACTCAATCATTGCTCTCAGCTACGAAAATATTGAACACGCACGCGAGATGATCGCTCAATTCGCATCCTATCTGCGCGACAGCTTTGACTTTCAAAATACATCGGCTATGAGCACCTTTAAGAAAGAACTGACGCTTGTTCGCTCTTATCTCATGCTTGAGAAAATGCGGTTTCAGAATCGTTTGCATGTTCGGATCACTGTTGATGCCTCCATTGACTTTCCGCTTCCTCCGCTGATGATCCAGCCGTTAATCGAAAACGCCGTTCAGCATGGGATCAGTAAACGAAAATCAGGCGGACAGGTTATACTTACCGTCACTCGGCAACAAAATCGTTACACAGTCATGATCGAAGACAACGGTGTGGGCATGGATAACGAACAAATAAAGAAGCTTCAAGCGAATGAAACAAGCAGCAGCGTCGGTTTAAAGAACATTAACGATCGGTTAAAACATTATTATGGTACACAATTAATTATTCGAAGCACCGTTGGCAAAGGAACCATTGTCTCTTACACCTTAACATCACCAAGCTGGAAGCAGCAGGAATCGGAACAAGAAAGGAACGGAAACGATAATGAAAATGAAAATTAAAATGATTAGCATGATTTTTCTTGGCTACCTCTTTTTATTTCTATTCGTTCTGTTCCTTTCAAGCAATCATGGAGATGCTGCACCGCCGGTAAAACAAGGCGAACTCAATCTTGAACGCTTGAATTTCGAACAAAACGGAACGGTGCAGTTAAATGGCGAATGGGCCTTTTACCGTGATCAGCTTTTAACACCAAAGCAGATTCATTCCAGCGACACAAAACCGCTGACGTACGTTCAAGTTCCGATGAATAATCTTACACATTTCGGAAGTTCGCTACAGGCAGATTCGGGGACTTATCGTTTAATCATCCGTTCCGATCAGAACAATCGTATGTTCGCAATTAAAATTCCGGTTATTTATACCGCAAGTAAGCTCTTTGTTAACGGCAAAGAGCTTGGGCACAGCGGCACGGTTGCACGCAATCGGTTTAACCCAAGACCGGTTACGTACACCCGCTATTTTCCAATACACAAAGGATCAAATGAAATCGTTATTCAGTTTGCTAATTATGGAGTCATTAACGGCTGGGGGATTGCCAAACCGGTTTTATTCGGTACGGAACAAGCGATTTCCGGCGTTAGAGCACACAATCTCGCAATCAGCTGCATCATCATTATCCCTTTTTTCTTAATGGGATTGTTTTATTTCGGCCATTACTTGCAGATGAAACGAAATCGATCTTTTATATTTTTCTCACTGATGTCTCTGCTCATTTCTATTGCGCTATCTACCTATGATCTTGAAGGAATGATTTATATTCCATTTCCGTGGCTTCCGTTTTGGATGCATGCCCGTCTTGAATTCATCTGTTCTTTGCTGGGCATTCTCATGTTCATATATAGTTTCGCTCGTCTTTATCAACCATTGGTTTCCAAGATCATGCTTCGGCTGATTACCGTTTGGGCGGTAATTCCCGTTATTGTTGATCTTTTCTCCATAGAGGTGCCGACTTTTATTACTCTAATTACAGCTCTGTTCATCCTATTCATATTAATCTATTCGACTTATATTGCTTTAATGGCCTTGCTTCATAAGATGGAGGGAAGTCTTTACTTAGTCGTATGCGGACTGTCGCTGAATGGCTATATGATTACAGCGATCGTTAATGCATCCAGTACAAGTCAAATTCTCGTTTATAACGTCTTTGCGGTACTCGGCGTCGTTCTTTCTCTTTCTCTCTTAATGGCACAACAATTTAATCATGCCTTTTTTCAGGCAGAAGCACTCACGAAGAAACTTCAGCAGATCGATCAATTGAAAGACGAATTCATGATCCGTACCGCGCATAAATTCAAGAGACCGCTTAATGGAATCATCGCCAGTACGCAAACGTTATTAAGAGGCAATAAAAATCGGTTGATTATGAGCGAGCAAAACAACATTCAATTAATTACCCGAATGTGTTATCGGCTTTCTAATTTAGTCAGTGATATTCTGGACATTGAAAAAATGAATCAAGGGATGCTTGCTCTTAAATTAGGACCTGTTGATCTGCAATCTCTCATTCGTATTGACGAACGTTTTTATTTAAAAATGGCTCATGACAAGGGGCTGCAAATGACAATCACGATCCCCGAGAATCTTCCACTCGTTTACGCGGACGGGAATCGACTTCGCCAAGTCATAAATAATTTGCTCGATAATGCGATTAACTACACGCATCGCGGACAAGTGACTCTTTCTTCCAAGCAATCGAGAAATCATTTGGAAATCGAGATCACAGACACTGGCGTCGGCATTCCCGAAGCAGCTTTTCCTAAGCTCTTTGATCCCTTTCAACAAGCGGATACACATATGAGTGAAGGGAGCGGCCTCGGACTCGCTCTGACAAAGAAGCTTGTCGAATTACAAGGGGGAAAAATGTGGTTTGAATCAGAAGTCGGCGTTGGTTCAACGTTCCATTTCACGTTGCCGCTTTTTAATCAAACCCCAGCAGGCGCAGCTAACGCTGTGCTTAACCAGCGAACGTACGCCATCGCTCATGATGCTGAATTGACGCTCGCAACACCCTATTACTCTCAAGTTGCTGACGCTTCGCAAATTTTAGTCGTCGGCAATGATTTAGATAATTTAAAAGTGTTAATTGATATGCTGGAAGGTGTCTCTTACGCTGTTATCGCCGTAAAAGACGGTGGAGATGCACTGAGCGAGATCCACCGTTCGAAACCCGACCTGGTCGTCTTAGATTTAATGAAGGATGGTCTGCCCGGCTTTACCATTTGCCAAATGATTCGCGAGCAGTACAGTCTGACTGAGCTCCCCATTCTCATGCTCACCACATCCAGCATTAACAAAGACATTCATTATGCTTTTCGCTCAGGCGCGAATGATGTGTTGGAAAGGCCGTATAACTTTGCCGAGTTTTCAGCACGCATACGCGGGTTAATCATGATGAAAGTGGCAGCCGCTCAAGCCACCAATACGGAAGTTGCCTTTCTTCAGTCGCAAATCCGTCCGCATTTTCTTTACAATGTGTTAAATTCAATCATCGCGCTCAGCTATGAAAATGTTGAACACGCTCGTGAAATGATCGCTCAGTTTGCCACTTACTTGCGCAGCAGTTTTGATTTTCAAAATACTTCAGCGATAAGCTCACTGAAAAAAGAACTCACACTTGTCAATGCCTATTTATCGATTGAAAAAACGCGTTTTCAAGATCGCATACAAGTTAGTATAAACGCGGATCCGCACCTCGACTTTCCGCTGCCGCCTTTAATGATTCAACCCTTAATTGAAAATGCCGTTCAGCATGGCATCGTCAAGCAAAAGAAAGGCGGAAAGGTTCACCTATCTGTCTTAACCGAAAAAGATGCATACGTCATTACCGTATCCGACAATGGCAAAGGCATGGATGAAGAACAAATACGCTTCGCGTTAAATAAAGAGCGCGGGCGGAGTGTCGGTCTAAAAAATATTAATAGCCGATTAAAACATTTTTATAATACGGAACTGAAGATCAAGAGTGTCTTGGGCAAAGGCTCTTATTTTAGTATGCGCATACCTAAAAAATAGGCACTGTTATTTTTTCCATTGGAACACTAACGCAGTTTGCGTGGCGACGATCTCGATTCGTCACAAAATCGCGACTGCCGATGATATGATCCATGTCCTTATGCATATCTTGTTTTTGCTTCCTCTTTCGCCGTGCTTTTTCGATTTGTCAGATAAACGCCAACAATAACGAGCGCACCGCCGATCATCTGCGGCAAAGTGATCGGATTGCCGAGCATCAGGCTGATCAGCGCGGTAAACACGGCCAGTAAATTGAGATAAACGCCGGATTGACTCGCGCCAACAGCGCGAACGGCGTAATTCCAGAAGACAAATGAGAATACCGATGGAAAAAGCGCAATGTAGAGTATGCCCATGAGCGCCATCCCACTTAAACGGTAAGAGAATCCTGACGTGAGAAAGAAGGGCATTAGAACAAGCAGTCCAAGCGTTGCAGATACTGCCGTTGCGGCAATCGGCGGAATGTCTCCCAACTTCTTTCCAATCAATGTGTAAAAGGTCCACACCGTGATCGCAAGCAGCATCAGCAAATCCCCATGGTTATATTGAATACTGAACACCTGCAGCAACGCGCCGCGTGTCAGAACAAGCAGGACACCTACTAAGGAGATCGCAAGCCCTAAACTATTGGCAAGAGCTATTTTCTCTTTCAAAAACCAGACAGCAAATATCACGATCATTGCCGGATTCATCGAATTGACAAGTGCCGCATTCAACGATGTCGTAAAACGAAGTGCCTCGTACAGCAGCACATTGTACCCAACAATGCCGAGTAAAGACATAATTAACAGAACCTTCCACCGTTTCCATACCTGGCCCCATTCTGGTTTTTCAATCACATGAGCCAGTGGGAATAAGATCAGCACTGCAATCAGCCAGCGCACAAAGGTCATTTGGATCGGAGTCATCTCACTCACCACGTACTTGCCGAAAACATAGTTGCCTGCCCAGAATAAGTTGGCAAGAACAAGAAAAATCACCGCCTGATACTTCTTCACAAGAATAGTTCCTCCTCAAGTAGAACGCATCCCCCAGCCGCGTTCACCTTTCTTTTTTTCACTAAAAATAGCGGGAAAGAGTACACAAAAAAATACCCTCCCGCCAAACTCTATAATTGCTTGTCCTGTATCCAATCACAAATAGCTCATTTTTTCGAGCACTATTTGTCCTTAGCCTGTTTCACCCATTGATTCGCGTTCGCAAATAGTGTTCGGACGGAATCATGTTGAGGAATGGACTGGGTTCGCCGTTTGATAGCAGAACCAGCTCATGCATCGCGCGCGTGCACGCGGTGTAGAAAATAGTCCGCTCGCTCTCACGGCTATAGTTGGCAGATGATGCATCATAAATAATCGCCGCATCGAATTCAATTCCCTTCGCTAAGTACGTGGGAATAATGATAAATCCCTTATCGAATTGATAGGTGGCTTGCGTAATTAACTTAACATCCGTCTTATCCTTTATCAAACGATAGGCTTCCCTGCACTCCTTCATAGTCTTTCCAATCAAGGCAAAGGTTTCAAATCCATTTTGCTTAAACGCGGCGATTTTCTCTAAAATGAGTGCGGATTTCTCCAATTCATCCGACGTGTCGATCCATTCGGGCAGCTTCCCGCTGCGGTCAAACGGCTCAATTTGCTCACCGCCCGGAACAATCGCCCGCGCGAAATTCATGATTTCTTTGGTGGAGCGGTAACTGCGCAGCAATGTGAGCTTCTTCACTTCTTCAGGCTTATAAAGATGCTCTGATAGCATCGTATCTGAATTCAGACTCTGAGCATAAATCGCCTGGTTCATATCACCCAGAATTGTCATTCGACATCTTGGAAATGCCGCTTGCAGATATGCCAATTGAGCTGGTGAATAATCCTGCGCCTCATCAATGATCAAGTGGCGAATTTCCTGATTTCCTTTTCTTCCCTGAATTTTTTCCTTCATATAAAGATAAGGAACAGCATCTTCCCATGGACAGTCGCCTTCTTCAAAACGCATCCGTGTTGACTTGCATATAGTGTCCCAGTAGCTCGGAACCGCGTCATCTGCATAGTGCCGATAAAATAGTTCACTATATACCTTTTGGCAATTCACGAAATCAAGCTGTTTCACTTTCCGTCTCATTTTTTTCATACGACGATTCATAACAATTTTACGCAGAAGCTGCTCCTCGCGGTCATAGTCATCGAATGTTTCCTGACTAAACTGTTTTTGCTTCTGCAGTTTTTCAAAAATGCTGGCATAATCCGATTTGTCCAGCAGTTCCGCTTCTTCCAGCACCCAATCTTCTTTTCTCTCCCGTTTAGAAAAAGCAGCCATTCGGCGCAACAGCCAGTCACGTACCTGTTCCAAACGATTCAGTAACGTTTGGTCGTTAGGCAATGCGTAAAAATAGTTGCTGATTTCTTCTCTGGAAACAATAACTTGATCGCGGAACGTAATGTTTCGAAAAATCATGCCCCTCGATTTCAAAGTTTCCAACAATTGGTCGATCAGATCCCGATAAACAAGTGATGCTTTAAAGCGGATGCCGGCAGTTCTTATCTTTAATTGCTCTCCATCCATCATTGTCAAGCATGATTCCGTTTGATCGAATGGGTTTTCAAGCTGAAGATCACCGCCGATCCGATCTTGGATGAAGTCCTTAAATGTCGTCTGCACCACATTTTCTTCACCTAGCTCAGGCAGCACAGAAGAAATAAAGCTTGAAAAAAGCGGATTTGGAGAAAAGAGCATCATATTGTCGGACCTCAAAGTCTTGCGGTAACGGTACAAAAGAAATGCGACACGTTGCAGTGCCGCGGACGTTTTTCCACTGCCCGCCGCTCCCTGAACAATTAAATAACGGTCGCTTTCATTGCGTATTATTTGATTCTGTTCCTTTTGTATCGTTGCAACGATACTTTTCATTTGCGAAGAGGCCTTCCCTCCAAGTACCGCTTGGAGGAGCGAATCGCCAATTGTCAGGCCCGTATCGAACATTCCCTTAATTTTGCCCTCACGAATAATGAACTGTCGCTTAAGTGTCATGTTGCCCCGAACTTCTCCGTCCAGCGATAAATATTTTGATGGACCGGGTGCGTAATCATAGTACATGCTCGAAACTGGAGCGCGCCAATCATAAATCAAGAAATCTTCATTTTTCGCATCCATTAAAGAGCCAATACCGATATAAAGCGCTTCGGACCGTCTCTCGTCTTCTTCACGGAAATCAATGCGCCCAAAGTATGGCGTATCCTGCAGTTTGGACAACGTCTTAAGTGCTTTCGTCATCTGCCCATGTCTTCGTTCGCGTTCCGACAAAAGCTCCGCCTGTTGCTTAATGCTCGCTTGAGTCTCGTACACATCATCATTTTCATCAAGGTTGACTGTAACGTCATCCCAGAAATTTTTCCTTAGGTCAACAATCCCCTGCTTCACATTGCTTTTTTTCCCCGTTATTTTTTCAACTTTTTCTCCAATAACATCAATGACTTCATTGACACGATCTTGTTCTTGCCTGCGTTCGCTCTGAGCCATAAAGGGAACACCTCTTGTTTGTTTGATCAGCACAAGTCATGGCGATTTTATTTTTTTGTTCACTTGACATCAATTAAATTTTATGCTATGTTATAGTTTGACGTTTCAACTCGATAATTGTCTCTTATTGAGTTATAACTATAACATGCACCGGAAGAAACTTCAATATCCGTGCGTCCTTCAACGTATGATTTGATTTAATTATATTCCAACTACCGCTTGAATGTATCATGGCGTTTGGATTTGGTTTTTAATATATCGTATTTATTTGGAGATAATCATTTTACACTAAGCTGAAAAAAGGTTAATCTTAATATGTATCCTTTTGAAGGCCGACGATTGATGCTGGTCATAGATGTAAAGCCACATCAATGTTTTGTAATAAAGCTCAAAAAGCAAACGCTTTCTTAGATAAGAAAACCTTAATTAGGGACAGACATTGTTTCGATTTAATTGGCAAGGGCATATAATTAAAGGGGATTTTCTCGGTGAAGATCCAATTGACGGGGAGGGGTTCATTCCATGAAAACGATTAGCAGCATCCAAGATCTCAGAAAAGCGCAGACAGCCATTGAGAACTTCAAGGAAAGCTACCCAAACACATTCTATCGGCTGATGCACCTTGTGAACTTCACACGACAACTTCAGTTTAAATACGAATACCTTTGTGGTCTGATGCTCGGAAAAGACGCGTACGCATTGCAATACGCCCCTCACTTTGTCCAAAGGTCGATCATCGATCTTTATAAAAATGAAATTGAGAAAATACACAAGCATCCTCAAGGGCTGCGCGCTTTGGAACAATTAATGAACGCGCATTTGGAAATCGGCTATGAAAATTTTTGTCTGCTCGTCCGCGGAAAATCACCGGAAGAGATCAAAGGCGTTTACTCTAATAATCGGATTATCAATTGATCTATTCGCTTTTTTGGACTAGATCGTTAACAGTTTCACCTCCCTAGTTATGCTGGAAGAAGGAAAAAGGAATGATATGCGCACCTGTATCTTTAAACAATGTGGTTTCTCCTATATTTATGTTTTATTTCCTTCCTCCACTTTTCGGTGTGGCAGCAGTGGTCAATTTAGTCATAGCGGTACTCGCTTTTTTCCTATCGACTAAATTTTTCAACATTAAGATTCCTTGGATTCATAAACTGCGCATGCTGATCAGCCTTTGGCTAATCAGTCTTATTGCGAATGCCTGCGGGTCGTTGTTCTTAAGCTCTATAGGCACTCTTGGTTTAAAAATTCATTTAAATCTCGTCGATTACTACACGATCTACGCTACACCGATGAGCGCACTGATCTTTGCCGCTGCTGTCCTTTTCTCCGGCTTGATCCTTTACGCATTTGCATACTTCTATTTGAACGCCCATTTAACAAAAAAACAAGCCGCACGGATCGCTGTTTTTTTCGCGATCATTGCGGCACCTTATCCGTTCTTAATCCCCACAAATTGGTTCTATTAAAATTTGCTTTATCTGATGATATCGGCAAGTTCAGCATGCGCTGCCTCAACTAAATCATCCACACCAAGAATAATCTGCATACCTTTTTTTCCACCACTGACAATAATATGATCAAGCGTACGCGCAGAACCATCGATCACTGTTTGATAGTGCTTCTTCATTCCAATCGGGGAACAGCCGCCGCGGACGTAACCTGTGTGTTTTTGGATATCCTTAACATGAATCATTTCAACCTTTTTTTCAGAGACTGTTGCAGCTGCCTTTTTCAAATTTAATTCCTCTGCGACGGGAACGACGAATACATAGAGCTCTCCGCTGTGTCCCTGCGTCACAAGCGTTTTATATACATTCTTCGGATCTTCTCCAACCTTCTTCGCAACGGAGATACCGTCAATCAGTCCATCGCTGATTTCATAGGTTTGCACGCTATAGGAAATGTGTTCGGAATCCAGAAGGCGCATGGCATTGGTCTTTGCTTTTGATTTCGCCATATGATCATACTTCCTTTCATTTTCTTGTACATTCTAACATAGCTATCGTTCAGGTGGATAGCTTTCCAAAGTTTATCGGCAAACAGCGCCCAGTCCCTAATTTCACAGGATGAGGTGACTTTCGCGTTGCATACAGGACGTACTTTCACAGGATGTGGTGTCTTTCGCGTTGCATATAGAACGTACTTTCACAGGATGTGATGACTTTCGCGTTTCATACAGGACGTATGCGTACTTAGCGAAAGATCCCTTACATACGAAAGGTCTTCTATTCTTAGCGAAAGATCCTTACATACGAAAGTTCCTTTGCTCCAAATACCGTTTTGAATCATCAATCTTGTCTTGAACAGACAATTCTGTTTCACACTGGTAGGAAAGTATAAGAAAACATTTAAAGGAAACGAGTGTAAGCGGTCCGAAAAAACGCCGCGTCCTGCGGCTCACCGGACACTAGGCCATCCATGGCCGTCGCAACTAAGTCTTCGCCTTCGCCAGAGGCTTGGCGAAGCCAAGTTTTCTAATAAATCATTTGGATCCTTAATTAAGTAACGCGGCCAGAGTAAAATAAGCGGAGATTTTCCGGTTATATGCATCCTGACGCTTAGTTCACAGGTAAATAAGGGTAATTTTTCCGCTTATGCACAGAAAAACCCTCCATTTTCACGTTTTTCGATTCGATAAGCGGAATTTTTCCGTTTATTTCTCAGATTGGGTGCTTACCTGATCGCCTAACTGTAAAAAAAGACCGAAGCGGCATCCTTAGGACCGCTTCGGTCTCACTTTTTTCTCTAATAGGTTTATTCTCTCTCTTATTGAACTTCCATGTGAAGATCGCCTGCTTTAACCCAACCAAACATTTTGATCACACGGTAAAGCACGATGGTGATGACACCAGGAATTAAGACGCCTGCGACAATAAATGCCATCAGGCCTTTAATACCTTGGAGGGCCAGTATGTTCAAAGGAGCGATGAAAGAACTAAGACCGAGTCCGCCAAGTTCGTAAGGAACCTGGAAATGAAGGAGCATAGTTGCGATTGGTGCACTGACTACCGCCGCAACGAACGGAGGAATCACAAGCTTCGGATTTTTCACGAGATTAGGGAACTGAACCTTAGGTGTAACAAGGGCCTGTGCAAAGAAACCGCCAAAATCATTCTCTTTAAATGACATAACTGTAAATCCAACAAATTGGACCGTACACCCGATTAATGCGGCAGCACTCGAAACAGGATCAAGCTGAAGCGCAATCGCCAGAGCCGCTGAAGAAGCAGGCGACATCAGGAAAATGCTCCAAACCAGCGCGATAACCATCGAAGCAATCAGCGGAGACCCTTGTACAGAATGAGTAATCATTCCACTGACTTTGTTCAGCGCAGGTGTGACAACGAGCGCTAGTCCATATCCGCACATTCCACCGACGAAAATGGATGCGAATGGGATCGCCATCATATCAAATTTCGTTCTGCCGCTGATCTTCTTTCCAACAAAGACTGCGATTATCGCTGCAATAACACCGCTGACCGGTTGTCCGGGAGCTATTGTTAATACTTGAGGTACCGCCGATTGAATTACAATCGCGTTGGCACCTACCGCCGCGCAAGCCATTGCGCTAAACATTGTCAAGGTGTTTGCCCTTAATTGATAAGCAATACCTGCGCCAATTGCCGGGGCAAGAAGTACTTTGGCTGCGCCGCCGATCACCATAAAAGGTTGGTAGCCGGTGAATTTGCCCAATGTTTCAAAGAGAAGACCCATACCTAATGTTACTAAGATTGCGTTGGCAATTCCCGCCGAACACTTATACATTCGATCCATAAAATAATCCTTCATTTTCTGTTTCCTCTCTGCATTCATCCTTTTTCGCTCCTTAATAATTTTTTCTCTTATAATTTAATAATCAAAATATTCCGCCACGAAAAGTGCTTTTTTAAGAAGAATATGGCGTTTCACACTCAGTTTCATCAACAAGGTTACATGAAAGATTCGAATAAAAAAACCCATCCGTAATTTTCTCGGATAGGCGCTTCTTCGCGATTGCTTGAGCGCCTATTTTTGACGATGATAAGCTAGACTCAAACAATTCCATTGTAATTAAATGGTTGTTGTTTCAGTCTTTCATGTGCGCAATCGCAAAATAATTCGAATCAAGCCTTTCACTCGTATCTTATTGATGACCTGTGCCATTATTCTCACTTCCTTTTTTCTGACTTTTTGTGGTTGACACTGATACTATCAGAATTTTTCCAAGTTGTAAATACCTAATTGCATTTTTAATTAAAATTTTCTGTGAAAGCCCCTTGAATCTATTTTTTTCGCTTACGAGCAGTGATTTTCCGTCTTTCACTATCAAATTAATTTACGTTTTCTTGTTTTTGAGACATAGGGATTGCCGGAAATCCAATAGCGCCAAGGGTAAAAGCGCGCCTCTCCTGTGTTCTCAATACCGACACGCGGACCGGCTATAATTCGTTTCGGCTTAAATCCCGAAGCGATATAAAGCGGTGATTCCGTAAACATGTGCCCATAATCCTCATGGGTTATATGTAACGCTTCCGTGAGTTTTCCCGGACCATTCGTCCGATCAATTGCTCGTTGCACGTTTCTTCTGGATTCGACAAGTTGCAGTCCATCCAAGGGTTGGACAGCACGGATTAGGATCGCTTCTGGGACATTTTCCGGACCGCTCACAACGTTAACCAGTGTGTGCGTGTGCATCAAAAATGTGTAGACGTGACCCGCGGATGAAAACATAATTTCCGTTCGTTTTGTACGCCTGTTTCCGTAACTATGCGCCGCGCGGTCTTCCGCACCCATGTATGCTTCCGTCTCAACGATATATCCTGATGTTGTTCCTTCTGGTGATTCTTTGACAAGTAAGCAGCCAAGAAGTGTTTTTGCTAACTCTTGTGTTGGCTGTTGGTAGAATTCTATAGGCAAAGGTCGATAGATCATGTTCAGTCCTCCGACAATTTTTCCACTCGTTCAGTGAACGCGTTCGATTCCTCCATAGAGTGGTTCTGTTTGATGTTCCCGTGCCCACGTGCGGTCACCATATGAATAATGCCACCATTCCGTTGGATTATGCGTAAATCCGGCATCTTCCATCATCTTTTTCAAAAAGCGTCGATTATCCCGGGCATGCAACTCGTTTACCGAGAGATTCTCGTTGCCTTCATAGAAATCCAGGTATGCCTCTTGATTAAACTCATCGAAATCCGTGCCCATCTCCAGCCAATCATTTCCATTGGCTAGTGTAAGATCAACGGCCGCGCCTGTATAGTGCGGTGCGGGCTTGAGAGGATCTTTAGAAGGAAATGCGACAAAGTCACTAATTTCTTTCTTAATCTTTTCTTCTGAATACCCTGCCTCGCGAAACTGGATAATCGTCCGATCATAGATAAATTTCTGCGTCTGAATTGAACGCCATCCGTCAATTAAAACGAACGAGATTCCTTCAGGAAGCCGCTCGGCAATAGACAAAATTTTTGCCGCGACACCTTGACGAAGGAACAGATCGTCACATGTTCCCGGCATTTTCTGTAAAAAATAGGATGGATAAATAGTAATTTTTGGTGAAAAATCGGATAATGAAACCAAAGGTTCATCTTGCTTTGTAAATTTATTGATTGTATTCATTTAGCGCACCTCAATGATTAAAGCGCCTATAATGACGCCTTGCCTATGTATTTTCTATTATTAATTACCGCGCTGCCATAATCTGCTCGTATGCCCGCTTAATCTGCGCCACTTTTTTATTTGCCTCTTTAATACTGTCTTCAGATGCACCTCGGCTCATCAGCCGATCCGGATGGTTTTCTTTGATCAGTTCCCGATATTTTTTCTTTATCACCTGATCCGAATCACTCGGCGCGCATTCAAGTAGTCGATAACTTGCGTCCAGGCTGACTTCATGAGAAGGTTCTCCTGCCGACGATTGTCCGAAAAATTGTGCTTTTATCGACTCATAATCTCCAGCCAGTCCAAAAATTGTGCACGCCGTCCGAATCATTGATTCCTCTTCAGCACGCAGCGAACCATCAGCCGCAGCAATCGCAAACAGAGCGGTAACCGTATCCACGAGCAGATCACGCCGCCCACGTACCGACGCGTATAAATTTTCAGAAATGGACTCGAAGGACTCCTCTGAATAACGCGACTCGTTGAAGAGCGCCATGATTTTCCCCAGTTGCTCTTTGGTCGGCAAGAAGGCCTGTCGGACAATTTGGTCGACTTGGCGCACCTCATTTTCAGAGACCACGCCATCTCTCTTCGCCAACTTGGCAAACAGTTTCACAATCAGCGCAACCTGCGGCATCAATTCGCCTTCTCTTGATTTTGAAACACGTCCATCAGCGTTGTATGTAAAGGTGTTTCCGCAATCCGGGCATGTCCAGTTGCCGGGAATATCATCAAAAGTTACATGATGCCCGCAATAAGGACAATTACGCGAGACTTTTCTGTGCCAGCGTGTGTCCGTACCCGTGCTGCGTCCTCCGGAAAACACGCGTCCTCCATTGCCGTTCGGCAGGAATATAATGATGATCAACGGAATCCATTCGAGCAAAAAGCCCGCAATGAACCAGACCACCACATTTCTTTTCTTTGCAGCGGCAAAGATAGCCACAACAATCGCGCATAATAATCGCCAAGCCACATCAATCAAACCTTTCTGCCGATTCAGTATTCCCGAATAGTTACTATATAAATAATAGCAGAAATTCGGACAGGTTCATGCACAAAAATTCTTGAATCATGATAATGGATCAGCAGCCTATTCCCGCTTTTTTTCTCAGTTACTTTTCGCAGTAGTATTTTTTTCAGGGTTGCGCAAGTTAAGGACATAGTGGCTAGTTCCCCTGTTTCTAAATCCGAAAAATTTGGAGGCTTATGTGTTGATCCGAACTATTTATTTAATGGCTATCGTTAGTTATATCGTATCTTTTCTTTTTCCCTATCAACCGGTCTTTAAATTATTCGTTTCCGTTCTCTGCATGCTTGCCGTTGGTTTTAGTCTGCGCCGCGTGCGAGGACTGGCTCTATTCTTTGGCGTCTTTTTTCTAGGGATGGGCGGTATAATGCTGATATTTAGTCACGCAAAGGCTACTCAATACATTACTTCTTTCGGAGAAATGATCCAGATGGTGACTCTTTTCGCGCTTATTCCCATTTTGTCATTACCCATTCGTTATGGTCATTACGCAGATGAGATCAGCGAATTAATTCGCAGAAAGGTGGCTAGCCGCAATCAATTTTATGTGCTCACTTCCCTAGTCTCTTTCTTCTTCAGTTCATTTATGAACTTAGGCGCACTGCCGCTTACTTATCATTCTATTGCTCCATCGACGAATCAGTTTGAAATGATGAACAAAAAGCGTTATCTGAGTCTGGCCATTACTCATGGCTATGCTATGCCCTTATTATGGAGTCCTATTACACCGATTGTCGGAACTGTTTTATACCTAACCAACACTGCCTATGCACATGTTCTTCCTTACCTCATCATTTTAAGCATCGCGGGTTTAGTACTTGATTGGGCAACTTCCGGGAGCGCCCCTAGATCCATGAACAAAGCGCGTAATAAAGCCGCAGAAGAAATTGCGGTCACCCTGGCAAGTGGCGCAGTCAAAGAACTCCGTTTGACACGACTTTGGCAAATTGTCGGCGCTGTCCTTTTACTGAACGGCCTAGTCACTGTTCTTGAACACTTCTTCACACTCAATTTTCTGTTTCTTGTCAGTCTGATCGTTCTGCCATTTGCCTTTATTTGGTGCTTTCTGATTGGTAAGAGTCGCTCCTTTTTGTTAGGGATTCGTCATCACTTCCGCACCTATATTCCTCAAATGCAAAATCAATTTTTTATTTTTTTAACCGCCGGGTTCTTTATTACCGCACTGCATGTTTCTCGGGCAGACCATATGGTCACTCGTGTGGTAGACGGACTCATCCAGTTCACCGGACTCAGACTTTTTCTTATTGTTCTGCCACTCATTCCGTTCGCACTCGCGTTTCTTGGACTGCACCCCGCAGTCGGTCTCGCCCTGATCTCTGAGGCGCTCCGTTCTCAGGTACTCCTTGAGGCACCTGTCGTTGTGACGGTCGCGATGCTCGGGGGCTCTATTCCCGCATTTCTAATGGGACCATATAATGCAACACTTGGCATGATGTCCGCGCTTATCCATGAAAAGCCGTTCACTTTGTCTCATTGGAACTTTCCGTTCACATGGCGCTATCTCATCCTGCTCACACTCTTTGTTCAGTTCATTTATAATCTTTAGATGCTACGGCATTCCGTTATGTAATGAAACCAGGCAGGGTTCCCCGCACCTGGTTTCTTTTTATTTCTCAGTAGCCTTCTTCACAAATTTCATAGTCACAAGCTTGCTGTATTTATAACCGTGCGTGTAGATACCTGTTTTCTTGACAACATCCATTGGTTTGGCAACAGACGCTTTGGTGATGTAACCGTCTTTGCTCCAAAGATTATCCTTGTATGCGCGATCCATCGCCGCTTTCAGACTGGAATCCGGCGTTGTCGGGAATTCCTTCTTCAACACTTTGAACGCTTCAGCTTTATCTTCATTAACAACCTTCAGCCCTTTCAACATCGCATTGACAAATTTCTGTACGGTTTCAGGATCTTTCTTGATTGTTGATTCTTTCACGCTGACTACGGAGTACGCATAGTCGCCAAGACTTGGGAACCCGTAGAACGGCTGACCCCAGGCACCTTTTTTGATGCCTTCGTTAATTTGCGGTTCGGCACCGTTCGCCATATCTGCTTTGCCTTGTGAAACGAGTGAGACAACAGCCGTTGCATCTGCAGGTTCATCGAGCTTTACGTCTTTATTCGGGTTAAGGCCGACCTTCATGAGCAAATAGCGAGTGAGCAGGTTCGGACTGCCGCCATAGCGTCCCGCCGCGATTGTCTTGCCTTTCATAAAGGCCGCTAGATCTGCGTCACTGTCACCCTTCAAAGTTAATTTCTTATTTGCCATTAAATAAACATTAGCGCGGTTGACAACATTAACGACTGAAGTAATCGGATCCTTGCTTTTATAATTGGCAATCTGGTTGGATTCGGGACCGCCAATGACGCCCCACGCATCGCCACTGACTACAGAGGTAACATGAGCGCCGCCCGTTGCTGTAATCGTTTTGACATCAAGACCTTCATCTTTAAAATAACCCTTGTCAATCGCAACGTACAACGGAAGATAAGCGATCAAATGCACCGGTTCGGCGATCACAATCTTTTTCACTTTTTGTTTGGAACCGTTTGTGGCGCATCCGCTCAATACCAGTGCAAATAAAAGCAGCAGACTTAACGCCCATTTCATTTTTTTCATCGTACAATTCCCCCAATTATTTAGGTGTTCTTCCTTTCATCAGCGTATGCTCCAGCCAAACCGTGCCTAAATACATCACAATAGATAATAGAGAAAGAACAATGACGCCGACCCATACGAGGTCGATGTTAAGCACTTGACCGGCATATAAGATCATGCGGCCGATGCCTTGCCTGGAACTGATGAATTCACCGACAATTGTACCTGCGAGCGCGAGCGAAATATTAATTTTCAGGATGCTTACGATCCACGGAATCGTCGTCGGTACAACCACTTTCATAAAAACGTGCCGACGTTTCGCCCCGAGCGAAACAAGCATTTTCTCAAGATCACGGTCTACATTTTGCACGCCGCTGTACGCGGCGATCGCAGCGACAATGATGGTCATGAGAAAAGCGAGTACTACCTTAGAATCAAAGCCGATACCGAACATGATAACCAGTACCGGTGCCAGTGCCAGCTTCGGAATCGCGTTAAATGCGATCATATAGGGCTCGAATATTCTGGAATAAAGCTCCGACCACCAAAACGAAAGCCCAAGTAAATAACCAGCTGCCGTACCCAGTATAAAACCGAGTATGGTCGATCCTGATGTATAAGCCAGGTCCTGCAGCAGCGTTCCTTGAGTGATCGCAGTCCACCCGGTGCGGACGATCGTACTCGGACTGCTCCAATAATAACTGTCGAGCCACCCGATGCGTGTCAAGAACTCCCAAAGAAATATGAGGACGACGCCAACCAGAATCTGCCCAATAAACGCTCGCCTTCTCAATTTAGTAGTTTGGATGGTTGGGTCTTCAATAAAAGGCTCACTTTTTTTTAATTGATCCGGCACTATTTTCACCTCCGTTCACTATGCATGCAACATTCAATCCGATGAAACGCGTTCTTCTCGGAGCATTAAAAGCAATTCTCGCTTTAATGTCAGAAAATGATCGTCCATCAATGTTTTTTCACTGCGCGGGCGTGGTAAATCAACCTCGATCTTCGCCTTGATTTTCCCAGGACGATGCGTGAATACATAAATTTCATCTGATAAATAAATAGCCTCATCAATATCATGGGTAACAAAAAGAATCGTTTTCTTAAAGTCCTTCCAAATATCAAGCAGCCAGTTCTGCATCTGCATCCGTGTCTGAGCATCGAGCGCGCCAAACGGTTCATCAAGCAAGATAACATCCTTGTCGTAAAGCAGCGTTCGAATCAACCCCGCTCGCTGCCGCATACCACCGGAAAGCGCATCGGGATGGTCATATTCAAATCCGCCCAACCCGTAATTTTTGAGCATGGGCAATGCCCGTTCGCGCGCTTGTTTCTTGGGGACGCCGCGAATTTCCAACCCGATAATGACGTTGTCGAGAATTGAGCGCCAAGGCAAGAGCAGGTCTTTTTGCAGCATATAACCGACATTTCCGGTTTCCCGAGTAATATCCTTTCCATCAAGAAGTACCTCACCGCTCGAAGGTTGGATGAGCCCGGCAATGATATTAAATAATGTCGATTTCCCGCAGCCGCTCGGACCAATGATGCTGACAAATCGTCCACTCTCAACATGCATCGTCGCGTCTTCCAACGCACACATGGGTTCACCATTCTTTTTATAATATTTACTGCAATTCACAATCTTGAGCTCGCTCACAAATCGCCACATCCTTTTCGAGGTTTGCGAGAATCTGAAGGGATCGAAATCCGTTTAGTTCCAAATGATCGCCTCCATCTGAATCAATGAATGCCCAATACGAGTGAACCGAGACGAGACGCCTCATTCACGTGTTCTTTAAATTGGGCCTTAATAGTGATATATGCTCTGGGCAGGAGCCGTGACACACAAATAAACAGCCGAAAGGGGATTCATTTTATTAAAAAGCACCTCGTTCTTGTCCTATGTCAGATTTTCCGCGAATTTCGACGGACAAATCTGTAGGGGAAGTGTTAATCTAGAACTAATCATTTAGTTCGGGAGATGAGGAGAATCGAAACAAAAGAATCTGTTGTTTTATCCTTAGAGGATTTAACGATGAATTATAGTGGACGCTACGTTCTCAAGGGACTCAATCTTGAGGTTCGACAAGGGCAAATTATCGGCTATATCGGTCCAAACGGCGCAGGAAAAAGTACGACCGTCCGCATTTTACTTGGTCTCCAGCAAGGCTACGGTGGAACGGCGCGTCTGTTTGGCGAGGACATCCGAACAAGCGGCATTTCGTATAAAAGCCGGATCGGCTACGTACCTGAAACAGCCGAAGTGTATGATATGCTCACCGCGCGCGAGTATCTTGTCTTTACCGGCGGATGCTATGGTATGGACGAACAAAGGGCGGAACGCAAGGGGAAACTGCTCATGGATCAATTCGGTCTTGCCGATGTTTTTGATACCCGCCTCTCTTCTTTTTCCAAAGGAATGCGGCAAAAAGTTCTGATTATCTCAAGTCTGCTTCATAATCCCGACCTGCTCTTCTTTGACGAGCCGCTAAGCGGACTCGATGCAAATAGTGTCCTCGTTTTCAAGGAGATTATCGCTAAACTCGCCGATCAAGGCAAAACCATCTTTTATTCCTCACACATAATGGATATTGTTGAGAAAATCAGTCACCGAATTGTGCTCCTGTACGATGGGCAGATTGCAGCGGATGGTACGTTTGACGAATTAAAGGCGCAGAACAAAGAAGGCAGCCTGGAGGAAATATTCAATCAGCTGACCGGCTTTCATCAGCACGCGCAGATCGCCGAGGATTTTGTGTCGATCGTGGAAGAGGTGTGACCGATGGGAGATAATCGTTTTTTAAACGTGTTGGATCGACTCAGATGGATTTTTGATCGAATACATGTGGATTATCCGATCATGCGGAAGGTGCTCGCTGCCAAATTGCTGATGGACGCGCGGCGGACGCCCGTTGTGCTCGGTGATCGCGCTCGAAATAAGAATAAAGAGGGCAATCTGTTTCTGAAATCACTTTGGGTCTATGCACTAACCGGGCTGTTTATTGTCCCAATTAATTTTCTTGGCAATGATTATTTATTCAAAATGAGTATCGTCTTCAGTATCATCCTTTTTATGGTCATGACGGCAATGATCGCCGACTTTTCGGCGGTGCTTCTCGATACACGTGATCAATCCATCCTATGGACGAAACCCATTGATTCCAAGACGCTGCATGCGGCGAAAACCGTTCACATTTGCATTTATCTCATCTTATTAACCGGAACGATGGGCCTCCCATCAGCAATTGTCGGCCTGATGCGCAGCGGTCCGCTGTTCTTTCTACTGTTCCTTGTGAATCTTGTGCTGATTGATTTGATCGCCATCTCTTGCACAACGTTCATTTATCTGATTGTGTTAAAATTTTTTGACGGCGAGCGTCTCAAAGATGTGATTAACTATGTGCAAATTTTCCTGTCATTCGCCATCGCCATCGGCTACCAGCTCGTTATTCGCGCGTTCGATATCACGGTAAATCACATCAGTCTGTCTCTATCTTGGTGGCAGTTTTTCGTTCCCCCGCTTTGGTTTGGCGCACTGTTCGAGTGGCTGATTGGCGGACATCACGAATCACAATTTATCATTCTAGGAATGCTCGGTTTCGTTGTGCCTATTGTGCTCATTGTGATTAATCATGGATTTAGCGCATCCTTTGAACGCGCCATCATTAAATTATCCGTGCAAACCGGAAGAAGCAGACAACAGCTCGGGTGGTTCAACCGATTTCTCGGCGGGCTGCTCTGCCCTAAGCAGGAAGAGCGGCACTTCTTCCGTTTCGCTGCGTTAATGATGAAGCAGGATCGCATGTTCAAGCTGAAGGTCTACCCATCACTTGGCCTGTCGCTTGTCTTTCCCTTCATTTTTTTAATGAACAGTTTGCAAGGCACATCTTGGGATCAACTGGGTAAAGGATCAGGTTACTACTATGTCTATTTCAGCCTGCTTCTGATTCCTACCGCTCTGCTCATGCTTAACTATTCAAGTTCGTATAAAGGCGCGTGGATTTACGGAACTGCGCCGATTGCCAATCGCTCGGCAATTTTTTCCGGAACACTCAAAGCAGCCCTCGCGCAGCTTTTCCTTCCGGTATTCCTGATTTTATCCGTTCTGTTCCTGGTTCTTTTTCATTGGCGTATTCTACCGGATTTAATTGCGGTACTCTTAACCGCCTCGATCTTCACCATCATTAGTTACCGATATTGCTTGGATGAAGCATTCCCATTCTCAAAACCTTTTGACGCCACTCCGACAAGCGGAAATATAATGATTTTCTTCTTGTTTCTCATTGCCGGATTGTTCGTCGCAGCGCATGCTACCATCCGCTGGGCTCTTCCCGGATACGGTATTTTCATCTACATTGCCTGCTTGCTCGTTGCGAATGGGATTGTGTGGAAAACGGGGTTGGGGAAAGAGTGATGTGTCGACAGGCAGGGACCGTACGCCACAAGAAAGGAGATTTTGCTCTTGGTGAATCATCCAGAGGATCAAAGACTTCCTGAAGAACGTGAAAAACTAAAGACGCGTATTATAGAGACAATTTACAATGATCAGCGAATTTCAGGTGCTTTTTTCGGTGGCTCCGTCGGCAATGGAACTGAAGACTTGTATTCTGATATTGATCTTCGTATCATCACCCAATCAGATCAACTCAAATCACTGACTGATCATAAAATAGAGATGGCCAGTAAATGGAGTGACATCTTGTTTATTGAAAATGCAAGTCTCTCTCGACTGCTTGTTGTCCATTATACAAATTTTATTAAAGTGGATCTTTTTTTCTATACACCAGAAATGATTCGTCCCTCTGTTTGGCTGCAAAAGATCAAAATAATCAAAGATTTCGAGAGTGGATTTCTACAGAATACTGCCGAACAATCAAAAGAGATAAACTATAAATATTCAACTCAGGACTATTTCGATTGGCGAAACAAATGTTTTGCCCATGTGCACGAAGCCTATCGCAGGTCTATGCGGGGAGAATATTATTATGCGCTTCATGATCTCGATGCGCTGCGCCAGTTACTGGCAATCGGCTGGTATATGGAAAAAGGGGCACAGCCCAACGCATATGGCGACTGGGCTAAACTAGAAGGCAGCCGAACGAAATTAAGTAAAAGTGAATTAAATCTGCTGGCCTCTTGGACGACATCAAGAAATGCCAATGACATTATGAAAACAATAGTAAAGATAAAACCCTATTTTGTTGAACTATGCCGTCATTTCTCTCGTCGATTTTCATTAAGCAATGATGAAGACTTAATTAATTCCGTGTTTCATCGAATTGAGTAAACAAAAATTATATATCATTCATTTCTTCATAGGTTTGTATCAGCGCGAACTTCCGCTACTTTTGCAGATGTTCAATCGTTTTCCGTTCATTGGCAAGTTGTGAAAAATCATAATTATTCTGCCAACGAGCCAATAGATCAGCGTATACTTTTCGATATTTCAATCCCGACTTGTTAAGAAACACAGCGTATGAAAGCCAGTCGATATGTTGTCTTGTACGTTCCTTTGGGTGATTGATCATGCTCAATAAATATTTTTGCGCATGTTCATCGGTAACGGTAGCGCGATTAATCATTTTGTCTCCGAAGGGATTCGGTGCCTGCACACCATCAAAGCCGACTTTCTGATACTTTTTATTTGAATTATAAATAGCGTTGGCTTCATAAAATGTCATAATCTCACCATTCGTTTTATTAAGGAGTTTAAAACGTTTAATCGTTATCACTCAAAAAGAATCATTCAAATCGGTTTTTTAACGATATGAATAACCTATTTCCTAATTAATCTAACAAACATGTCATGGATTCCGTCACTTACTATTTCTCTAATCATTGCGATCTTAACAATTACTTTGATAAGATTTCTTTTAAACTTTCGTATCCGTAAGGAGTTTCAGAGTGATCAAGTATTAAAAAAAGATGCTCAATTTATCGTTTATGGCAGTGGTGTAACTATTTTAAGAAGAAATTCCAAAACTCAATATAGTTGGAATGATATCTTTTCTTTTCAACAGTATAAAGAACTCTTTTTATTGTACGTCTCAAAAAAAACAAAGCAATTGTTATTCCTAGAAGATATTTTAGTTCAGTTCAGGAAATCCAATTATTTAAAACAATTAATGGCAACAAATCTTTCAAAAAAAATTAATAACAAATGACACGTTGACACATTCGAATCACTATTAAAAAAAACGAAACAACTGTATATGCTGTGTTTGTAGACTAGTGACAGCAGCTATGTCAGTGCCCCTCTTTTGCAAAAAACAAGCCACTTAATGCCTATCTTCGCAGCCAGTAAAAAAATTGAGAAAAACCCGAATGAGATTCATCAATAGATGACCAATTCTGCTCCTTCCCTATTTACTACTACGACCATTTTTTTAAGGCCCTGACAAAAGGGGGGACAGCGCAGAAACTGACGAGGTTTCCCGTCTACCTCCTGGATTTTTTGTAGAAGGTGGTTAATGTTATGGCAGAGCATGTCCAATTTTTTTGGCACGGTTGGTCTATCCCGATGGCCGCCTTCAGTCGTTGTCGGGCAGGTTGAATGCAAGGAAAAAATAGTGTTGTGGAAATAACTGCCCCTGATAAACTGATTGATCAAAAAATAGAAACAAACAGCTTGCACCCATTAAGTAATTTGGGCAAGTTTAATATCTCGTTTAGAAAAGGTAAGCAACATGAATCGGGAATATTTACGACATGTTAACACCAACCTCAATCCCCAGCTGTTTACATAGCTTGGAATAATAATTGGCAGTGTCCTGATAGTTTAAATTAATAAACAGCTGTAGGCGTTCTTCTAGTTTCGTTCCAGACTCTTTGCCCAACAAATTATTCGCCATGTGTTCCAAGGTCTCACTGATCAGTTGATTGTACAGATCATGATTTTTAACCGTGTAGCCTTGTGAAACCTGACAGTATTCCAAAGCCGTTTTGAATTCATGATTTAATAATGCCATTTCAGCTAGATTGTTAAAGAATACTGGTATTTTATAGTCACTGAAGTGCGATTGGTTATTTTGAAATTTAGAAACAAATTGTTTGGCCAGTACTTTTGCGACTGGATATTCTGCGAGAAAAATAGAGTTACTTAATAGAGCGAGCTCATAGTGACGCCAATTTTGACATTTTAATAAATAGGTAAACAGCGACTGGTACTGAGCATAATCAATTTGCCCGTTGTGTCGAATAAAATCGATCAACCCCAACATATTTAAACGCTTATGTTCGAGACGAAGCGAGTGCTTCGCAACGTCCTCTGTAAATTCTGTTTCCAGAAATGCTGCAAGCTCATCAATCTTGCTTTCTGTTGAAAGATCGTTCGCGTGCTGACTATAATAGTCCTCAAAAAAGCGTTTGTTCTGATGAAGTTCACGTTCAAATTCCTCCAAAGATAATCCTAATCTGTAAACCAGTGTGATCATTTTGTCATAGGTTGGATAGTAATTATTATGTTCAAGTTCGGATAAATGGGAACGCGAGAGAATACCTTGAGCCGTTTCTTTTTGGGTCATTCCTTTGTCCATTCTGATCTTTCTGATCAACGCTCCGATTGTCATCGTATGTATCTCCTCACTTTATGTCGATATACGTAACACAATGCTAAGCCTATTATGGCAACCATTTAATATGGTATCAATAGTTACGAGTAATGTTTGGGGAAGAGGTACAGAGCCTTAATGAATGGGACAGAAGAAAAAACAGTGACGCATGTACATGCGCATTGGCATCGATTAATGCTCATCCTATTATTTGGCAACATCGTCGCAGGAATTGCTTTTAGTGAAGTAATGCCCTTTTTGCCCTTTTTCTTGCGCGATTTAGGGGATTTTTCAGCGCGGCAGCTTAATAGCTATAGTGCCCTGGTGTTCTCATCCACTTACTTGACTGCTCTGTTTCTTTCACCGCTCTGGGGGAAAATAGGCGATCGGTTTGGAAGAAAACCAATCTTGTTGCTGAGCGCATTGGGTGCCGCACTAACAATCGGCGCTTTTGCCTTGGTAACCAATGTTTGGGGATTAATTAGCCTGCGTCTCCTGCAAGGCGCGTTCGCCGGCTATTTCAGCAATACAAATGCTTTATTGGCGGCGGAAGTTCCTAAGGATAAAAGCGGTTATGCCTTAGGAACGCTCGCTACCGGTTTCATAACCGGTTCACTACTTGGCCCTCTAATAGGAGGAGTGACCGGCTCACTTCTCGGTTACAGGCTTACTTTTTTAATTACAAGCTTTTTATTAATGATTGTTTTCTTGATCAATCTGTTCGGTGTTCATGAAACAAATCATCGCCCATGGATAAAGCGCTCATCGCTGAAACAAGTGAGATTTAGCGCTTTGCCGAACAAAAAAATCATCATGAACTTGTATTTGACCACACTGCTGATTCAAATAGGAAACAATTCCATCAATCCAATACGGTCTTTGTATGTGGCACACTTAATGAATCATACCGGAAATGTGACTTTAATGAGCGGAGTGGTCGCTTCGGCGCCGGGTATCTCTTGCTTATTGATGTCTTCCTATTTTGGCAGATTAGGTGATCGGATAGGGACGGACCGAATACTTAAAATCAGCTTACTGGCAACTGTTTGTTTCGTGCTGCCAATGGCTTTGGTCACGAACATTTGGCAGCTGGCTCTTCTACACCTGCTTATCGGACTATCCGATGCGGCATTACTACCGGTAGTGAATATCCTGCTTGCCAAGAATACACCTGTCTCAATTTCCAGCAGTATTTTTGGTTACAACCAATCTTTTCAATCTGCGGGAATCGTAATCGGTCCATTTCTCGGCTCCTTTATCGCTAATTTATTCGGGTATCGGGGAGTGTTTCTCGCGGCGACTCTAATATTCTGTGTCCTCGTGGTGATTAACAAAACTGCAAGATATCAGAAAGCATCAAAATGTTAAATAGTCATCATTTTTGAAAGGAAGGTTGGATATGGCAGATTATACTAAAAGCATCAGAAAGTTCGTAGGACATACGCCCATTATTTTAAATACAGCGACTGGAATTGTTATGGATCATGGTCAGCTGCTCCTGCAAGAAAGAGCTGGTGGTGGCTGGTGTCTGCCTGAAGGGTATCTGGAGTATGGTGAATCCTATTCGGAGGCATGTAAAAGAGAACTACTTGAAGACACCGGATTAAATGTCGAAGTTGTTCGACCACTCGGTATGTTTGACAAGTATTTTATGGACTATTCAAACGGAGATAAGCTGCAAAACATCGGTATGTTATTTTTGGTAAAGCCAATGAGTGGACATCTGCTTAAGAAACGAACCAATGAAACTTGGGATCTCAAATACTTTGATATAAATCATACCCCTGACCTCGTTTTCAAACAAAATCAGGACATGCTTGATTTGGTGAGAGACTTAGTTCGTCAAGATAAATTGATGCAGCATGATCATTTAAATTAAACGAGAAAGGCTGGGAGAGCATTGGATTACATAAACTATTTGAGATCAATGGTTGGTCAATGTGATCTTGTCAAACAGACGTTATCCTATCATTGAATAACTAACAATATAGAACCTGATTTCAGCTCAACACTATCCAAAAAATAAGCGACTCTCCTGCAATACAGGAAAGCCGTTTATTTTACTTTTTTCGAGTAAATATGCCTTCTCGGTCACATCACTTACAACTGTAAATCCTCACTGCCACGCCTTCTTCGCAAGACTCACAATTGATTCAAAAAACGCATCAGCGTTCACGTCATAAACAATCTCAACTTCACGCCCATCCGTGGATTCTTCGATCCGCCCCTGGCTCGGCTCTTCCGTATGAACAATTGTGCGCACCTTCTTCGTCTGCACCAGATCGGGATTGCCGGCCGCCATTGTCGTTAATACATCCCACAGGTAGTACGTCGAATTGGTTTCAAAATGAACGAGTGGTGGAACGGCCGCATAGCACTGGCCGAGAAAATCAATACCCGTATATCTGCGCAGCGACGCCCAGCGCTTGCGTATCGGAACGGTCAACGGTACCTGATTCGTGCTCTCCAGCGCGACCATCCGCACAGGAATACTGCTACGCCAAACCCGAGCCACGGCTTCCGGGTCCCAAAATGCATTCCATTCCGCTGTGCCGTCATGCTCCGGCTCCTGCACGTTACCCACAGGATTCAATGTACCGCCCATCCAAATCAAACGCTCGATTTTCTTCTCAATGTCGGGAGCGAAGTCGAGCGCACGCGCGACATCAGTCAAGGGGCCGGTACATAGGAGTGTTGTTTTTCCCGCACGTTCTTTGACCGTCTGCGCTAAATGCTCATGCGCAGGCAGTGTACTCAGCGGCGCTTTTACTTTTCCCGATTCATTTAATAGAGGAAGCGCATCGACAAAAAACGGATGCATGCGCCATTCTTTCGGAAACGGATTGTGCCCGCGTGAATTTGAGCGCGCAACCTCAACTGTTTTTCTACCAAATCGATCGATGATTTTCCGGCTCGCCTCAATGCCCGGCGTTAAATAGCCGTCGGCAGGAATGACCGACACGCCGGTGACCTCCACCTGATCCATTTGCAATAATAAAAATAAGGATACAAGGTCATCAATCCCCGCATCATGATTAAAATAAACATTCATCCGTTCCATCTCAGCACACCCTTTTGTCCAATACATATCTGTTATTTAACATAACAGATCATGTAAAAAAGGCGCAATCAAAAATGCATCTGATCAAACCTTACTATGATCAAGTGCTTATTGTTATCTTAGTCAATTATTGAGCTCTGTTTTTCGTGCATTGGGTCACGATTTTCGTGCATTGGATTGCCATTTTCGTGTATTGAATCATGATTTTCGTGCATTGACTCGGCTCCGGATCGCACTCGTGCATTGAACTCTGTTTTTCGTGCATTGGGTCACGATTTTCGTGCATTGGATTGCTATTTTCGTGCATTGAATCACCGATTTCGTGCATAGTCTCGGCTCTGGGCCGCGTTCGTGCATTAGATCCCCATTTTCGTGCATTGAATCATGATTTTCGCGCATTAGATCGCCATTTTCATGCATTGGATCACCGATTTCGTGCATTGACTCGGCTCTGGATCGCATTCGTGCATTGGGTCACGATTTTCGTGCATTGGGCTCTGTTTTTCGTGCATTGGGTCACGGTTTTCGTGCATTGAGCCACCGGTTTCGTGTATTGACTCGGCTTCAGACCGCGTTCATGCATTGAATCCCGGTTTCGTGCATTGGATGCGCACAGATTCCCTGTTCGTGCGCTTATATCGCGTTATGTGCTTTGCCGCGATTCAATTTTTCGTAGCCTTCTCTGCTGACATGATCTGTTGCCTTTGAAGTGGTAAGATAGGAACAGATAATTTAAGGAGGTTGACCCTTTTGAAAGAAGATCTGATTAAACGCTTCACTTCATATGTAAAAGTCAATACACAATCCGATGATGACAGTCCTAGCTGCCCGTCAACACCCGGACAATTGACGCTCGCTCGCCAACTTGTTGCCGAACTGAAAAGTATTGGCATGCAGGAAGTTACAATGGATGAAAATGGCTACGTTATGGCCACCTTGCCGGCGAATACGGACAAGTCTGCTCCTGTTGTCGGCTTTATGGCCCATGTTGATACTGCTACCGACTTCACCGGCGATGGGGTTAACCCGCAATTCGTCGAAAACTATGATGGCGGAGATATTGTCTTGAACAAAGAGCTGAACATCGTCCTCAGCCCTAAGACCTTCCCGGAATTACTCAATTACAAAGGTCATATGCTGATTACCACCGATGGCACCACGCTGCTTGGCTCCGATGACAAATCTGGCGTTACCGAGATCGTCACCGCCATGGATTATTTGATTCAGCATCCGGAAATCAAGCACGGCAAAGTACGCATTGCCCTCACTCCCGATGAAGAGATCGGCCGCGGTCCTCATAAATTTGATGTCAAGGCTTTCGGCGCATCGTTTGCTTACACAGTCGACGGCGGCGCGCTCGGCGGACTTGAATACGAGAACTTCAACGCTGCAGAAGCGAAACTGATTTTCAAGGGCAGCAACGTCCATCCCGGTTCTGCCAAGAACAAAATGCTCAATTCAATAAAAATGGCCGTTGATTTCCAAAATCAGCTTCCGGCGGAAGAAGCGCCTGAACTCACCGACGGATATGAAGGTTTCTACCACCCGCTGACCTTCACCGGCGATGTGGAACAAACCAAAGTTGTTTACATCATCCGTGATTTCGACAAAGAAAAATTCGAAGCGAAAAAGGCCTTTGTCCAAGAGACCGTAAAGAAGCTTGAGAAGAAGTACGGCGAAGGTACGATTGAACTTCAATTGAAAGATCAATATTATAATATGAAAGAAATTGTCGAACAGCATAAAGAAGTCTTTGACGTTGCCTATCAAGCAATGAAGAATCTGGATATTGAGCCGCAAGTTTTGCCGATTCGTGGCGGTACCGACGGCGCGCAGATCTCATATATGGGACTTCCAACCCCGAACCTGTTCACCGGCGGCGAAAACTTCCACGGCAAGTACGAATACCTGTCGGTTAACGATATGATTAAAGCGACCCAGACGATTGTCGAGATTGCAAGACTCTTTGAAGAACAAGCCTGACCCTCGAAAAAACGCCGCTGAAATCCGTAATAAGGATTCAGCGGCGTTTTTTTATTGCCTCTATAATCACACAATCTTCCCGCGCTTAACCAATGTCTTCTTAACCGAATGGATATCACGGACATTATATTTCGCCATGATCACATAGCACAGCGCGGACGGGATAAGTGGCAGCTGCAGGATGCTCATTGTTAAGATATAGTCTTTCGGACTGTGGAGGTAGATCGAAATAATTGCGAGCACAGCACCCATTCCAAGGTTGCCAACCGTTCTCCCAAGGCTATTTGCCAGATTAGCAATACTGAACACGGCACCACGATGCTCCGGCAGATTCACATCAGTAATCAGAGCCAGCCAATTTGGTGTGTTGGCTGATTGCGCAGCTGAGGCGAATAATGAGATGACAAAAAGCGACAGAATCCAAGGATTGGTAAACAGTTGTCCAATTAAACTGAAAAACAAAGTAACCGAATTTGTTGTATTCGGGAGTGATAATTGATCGATTGGAAAAATAAATAATACTATATAAAGAGGCATGGTCAAGAAAACAAACACAGCCGTGAGAAGCGCACGTGCTTTGTAGCTTCTTCTTTGAAGCACATCACCTAAATAGCCGAAAAAGGAGGATAATGTGCCGCCAATCTGAAAAATGCCGAACAGAAATGCCGCGACAATCATCGCTATTTTCGTCCCATAACCAAGCTCTTCAATTCGTGATATGTAAAGCGTAGGCAGCCAAATCAGGCTTCCGGTGGCAATATTCATGAAAAAGCCTTGGAGAAAAAGGAGCAGATTGCTTCTTTTCCCAAGCATATTCATAATTTGGTTTAACCCGATCCTGTAGGTGTATTTCATACCGCGGTCCATTAATAATTTCAGTTCGGGTTCCGCACTTCCGAAGCGCGGCTCTTCCACAAAAAAGTAGAAGACAATCAGGAGCAGTCCGATCATTGCCAGTATTTCAAAAGGTGTTCTCCAGTTGGACATGGTTGAAATAATCGACGCAATCAACGCGCCGGCGATCCCGCCAAATCCTTGAGACATGCCCCAAAGACTCAGCACCATGCCTCTTGAATGATAGGGGACGTAATCAGTCAAAGCGCTGAACCCGATGGATGCGATGCAGCCCAGCCCGATACCGGTAAGTATTTGGCAGATGAGCAAGTGGATATACGAACCACTAAGCGCAGTCAAGTAAACACCAACAACCCAAATTAAAGTACCAATCATGACCAGACGCTTACGGTGATACTTTCCAGACAAATAACCCCAAAACAGTGAGGAAAAGGCAGTCGCCAGAATATTAATCGCTGAAATAACGCCCATGGACGAGATTGCCACGTGCAAATCATGCGATATATTGGAAAACAGCGGCGGGAACAACCCAATAACAATATTGTCAAACGCCGCCAGACTGACGTAGACGGATATAGCATACACAGTTTTAAATTTCTGAAGTGACATACAAACGTAATCTCCTTAAAGTTTATGTTGCGCAATAGTAAGCTTTTTGTTACGATTGTTCAATAACTTCCAAAAAAAATTGTTTCTTGTCCCAGTTTAGCATACAATATAGGGTAGACAGAAGAGACTGCTTATCTAGCGAGTCAGTCCAATTGTTAGAGAAAGGATATCTTCGATGATCAAAAATATACTCATCATTTCTTCAAATTACACCGGACACGGTCACAAAAGTATTACTGAATCGCTTAGTGAAAAGTTCGATATCGTTCCGGATGTAAAAATACACGTTATCGATGGTTTCTCATTAGGCGGCAATACATTGCTTAAAGTTGGCAAAATGTATGGACCGATCACTAGGAACTCCGAACATCTCTGGAAAGTTATTTGGGATATCACTTCCGTTAAGGTGCCATTTGTTAATCACTTGATTGAGGCAAAAATCCGGACCAATTTTCTAGCTCTGCTCGATAAAGTTAAGCCTGATCTCATTTTGACCGTTCATCCGAATTTTAACGGTTCAGTCCTTAATATTCTCGAAAAAAATGACATCCATATACCTTTCGTCACACTAATCGCCGATCTGATCAGCATTACACCGCTTTGGGCGGACAGCCGCGCTGATTATATCATCAGCCCGACCAAAGAAGCCAAAGAAAAATGTATTGAATTTGGTGTTCCGGCGGGCAAAATCAAGGTCTTAGGGTTTCCTGTCCGTGAGCGCTTTAATAATCAGCTGCGAAAAGATGCAGATCAATACTCACCCAACAAGCCGCTTAATTGCTTGATTATGAGCGGCGGAGAAGGCGTCGGGCACATGGGTAAGATGGCTAAAACATTGATTGAAACATTTGGTTTCAATATTACCATTGTAGCCGGAAGAAACGAAAAATTACAAGCACACCTGAAAAAAACGCTCGTTAAAAAGTATGGGGATAAAGTCACCATTTACGGTTTCACCCGTAACATTCAGGACTTGATCGCCCGCTCCGATATCGCGTTTATCCGAAGCAGTCCAAATGTGATGATGGAAGCAGTATCCTGCAACACACCTATTGTGATTACAGGCGCACTGCCGGGACAAGAAGCAGGCAACCCAAGATTTGCGGAAAAATACCATTTGGCAATTACCTGTAACTCGATGAATAACCTTGTGCCGACGATTAATGAGTTATTGGAAAATAACGTTGCAATGCTGAAAGAAATTAAAAAATCACAGCAACAATATGTTGATCCACAGATTTCCGAGAACATTGTGAACTTTATTTTGAACATTCCCAGCGAGAGTCTTCAGCCGGCGGGAGTCGCGCGCGATGTTTCCTTCAATAACATTAACTACGAATCATAAACGTTTAGCAAAGCGGTGGAAAACCTTGATGGTTTTTCCACCGCTTTTTATTATATTCACGTCTATGTTACCCTCATCATTGTAAAAATTTTCGCATTTGCTGTACAATAATGAAAGAAACTTCCACATAACATGGCAAATGGACAAATTGTGAATTTAGGAGTGAGATTTATGAAAAAAATACTAGCTCCTGTCGTTGGAACCTTAGGTGCTGGTGTCATTATTCTTTCCGGCATGTCCCATTTCGCTCACGCCGACAATCCCTTTTCCTTCTCCCAGTCTTCATCAAATGCCTCATCCTCATCTACGCCTGCGCAGACCAATTCAGCGACTCACATCCCTGATGTAAAGACGCTTGGCTTGGTCGCCATTAATTATCGACTTTTTCATCTGGATCAGCTAGCAAGCAATCAGATCGCTTTTTGGATTGAGGATGAAAAAGGTCATTATGTCAAGACACTGCGTGCTTCAAGTTTCACAGCCGGAGGCGGTTATAAAATGCGTGCCGAAGCTCTTCCCGAGTGGCGCAAGGCATCAAACTGGGCTCATGCATCCAAATCCGAAATCAATCAAGTCAAGCTGCCGGAACAAGCAGCCGGTAACCATACTGTCTATTGGGATTGTACTGATGCTGCGGGAAAGGCAGTGAAACCCGGCACGTATATATTTAAAGTTGAAGGAAATATTTACTGGCAGAATCGCGTGGTATACACCGGCAAGATTACTATTGGAAAGAATAATGCGGAATCGACTGCTCAGGCCGTCTACAAACCATCCGGCGCAAAATCACACGGTGTTCTCCTAGATCGTGTACGTGCAGGGTTTGATACTGGCAAACGTATCACTTCGGTCAAACAAGAGCCAACGACAAGTACACAAGGATCATAATTTTGCCTGAATTTCACAGTTATCATATGAATACTCGGGTACATATCTCTGGATTAAACGCGCCGGACGCATCTGGAGTTTTTAAATGGATGACCCAGACAGAAGAACAATTTTCCAGGTTTCTACCTTGTAGCGAATTGGGCCATGTCAACCGAAGCGTTGGGAACGCCACACATGTGTCACGGCAATTCGCAGAACTTTTATATGAAGCACTCTGCTTCTACCAAGAAACAGATGGTATCTTTAATCCTTTTCTCGGCCGCATAATCCAAGAACTTGGCTATGATCGTTCATTTGAAGAAATGGACAAACGGAATGCCCACCGTGAACCGTTGTTGCCCTTAACGACTAACCAGACGGCCTTTACATTCGATCTTGAACAACGCACCATCACATTACCATCTGGGAGTGCCTTGGACTTTGGCGGCATCGCAAAAGGTTGGGCTGTTCAGAAAACAGCCATGAATCTTATTGGGCAGGGGCGGTCCTGCGGGCTGATTAATGCCGGCGGGGATCTCATGTGCTGGAACGGTGCAACGCCCACTGAGCCTTGGGTCATTAATGTCTCTCATCCTTATTCAGATGATCAAACGATTGGACAACTCATCTTCCATGGTGGACAATGGGGTGTCGCCACGAGCAGCAAAATCAAACGCAGTTGGAGCGATGGGAAGCACAGGCTTCATCATCTGATTGATCCACGAACCGCCCTGCCCTCAGAATCAGATATCATTCAGGCAACTGTTGTTGGTCCGGAACTCCTGCCATGCGAAATCTATGCAAAATGCTTGCTGATTATGGGCAGTAGACGCGGTCCTGTCTGGCTTGAGACTAGGCGACCTGATTTAGCTTATTTGTTCATCGATAAACAAGGAAAAGTGATTGTCTCGTCCAATTTGAAAGATATTTGTATTATGAAGCATACACCAAATAAACGATCCTTTCTACCCAATAAGGAGAGATGAACTTTGGAACAAAAGCATAAAGTTTTAAAGTGGGCTGTTGGACTTTCATTGATAATCATCATCAGTTTATTTATTGAATTCGAACGCCGGACAGGCTTTTTATCTGCCCATGCACCGACCTGGCTCATGGTTCGCGTACTCGGCATCAGTGCGTACCTGCTCCTTTTCTGCGGCATATGCTTGGGCATTATGGCCGGCATGCCCATTTGGGGAGGAAGAAAAAAAGCTCGTGATCTGCTTCTGAGCATCCATTTTTTCTTCAACACAACCGGCGTATTTGTCGCCATGCTGCATCCGCTGCTCCTTGTCATTGATCCCTATGTACCTTTTTCATGGATGCAGCTGCTTGTTCCTTTCACAGCACCGCGTGAGCCATTTCTTTATGGACTCGGAACCCTCACACTTTATGGATTGCTGTTCGTACTGCTGACGACCGATCTGAAGAAAAAAATGCCGGTCAAGCTGTGGAAAAGTTTTCATCTGATCTCTTATATACTGTTTCTTTTGGCGCTCACCCATGGCATAATGGGAGGAACAGATTCAAGCAATATCCTCATTTTTTCCATGTACGTTGTCACATTTGTCAGTGTGCTCGCCCTCATGATCGTACAAATCCAAACGGTCAGTGCATTGAAGAGAAAAGCCTTGAATAAGCAACGTCTGACAGAGCGCAACATGCATCAATAACTATTGGAGTGTGGTCACCAATGGAACATTTTACGCTCTTTATCATTGTCTCTATTTTTTTAATTCTGCTGCCCGGTCCGGACATGGCGCTGGCCACACGGAATACACTCCTCTACGGACGATTTGTCGGCTTAGGTACTATCACAGGTACATCAAACCGCGCTTTTGATCCATACGACTGCAGCTGCGCTTGGCCTTTCCGCTTTGCTTGTCCAATCTTCACTATTATTTTCGCTTTTCAAGTACATCGGTGCCCTTTATCTGTCCTATATTGGAATTCGGACATTATTAAGTCTTAAAAATCAAACTGCAACGCAAATGAATGGACGATCTGTGTTTTCAAAAAAATACCTCTCAAAGAAAGCCGGATATTTTCAAGGATTTCTCACCAACCTGACAAATCCTAAAGTCGTCGTTTTCTTTTTGACGTTCCTGCCTCAATTTATTCGGCCGGACAATCACTCAATTATTCCTTTCTTTGTCCTAGGTATCACACATATTATCATTAATTTTATTTTGTTCAGTGCCTATGTGCTGCTTATCAGTACATTCAGTCAGTGGATGCAGAAACCGATCGTTCAATACATCATTCAAAGTGTAACTGGATTAATCCTAATCGGATTTGGTATGCATCTTGCACTGTGGACTCAGAGATAATACCTATAGCAATCTCTTCGATCGCGAAAGGATGCGTAAAAATCAGATGGAAAACGATAATCTAATCAATAAAACGAACTGTTCCGTTCCTAACTACCCGGTCGATGATCAAGATTTTTGTTTTGATGTTTTCGTCAGTCCGCAAAAAGAAGCATGCATTATCGGCCGATTGGACAATAACTACATTTGCTGGTGTTCCATTACCCATCTTGATGACCAAGAGACCAACGCCTCCATTTTTAACCATCTACTAAAAATGAAACCAAGCATGGTATCACACGAATCAGATGCATTAGGCACGCGTTATAGAGAAGTGAAGGACTGGCATCAATTGCGTTTTTACAAACGAATGTATCAAGATGAATACCGCTACTATTCGCATGTTAGCAGTTGTTTTTGTGGCGATGAAGACTACAATAACGGTCAATTTTTTGCCTGTGAAATGCATAAGTTCTATGTCGATGAATCTGCTAAATGTAATTACCGTCTGATTGATCGCCATTATTCAAAAATACTCGAAAAATATAAAACGATTTTAACGCAAAACAGCAGCGATGGTTACTATCAAAAAATAAAACCCCTTATCTCTATATTGGAAGCTGAAAGCTATCTAAAATTATGTCTGAACGAAAAAATACGGATTTTATATTTGGAATGCATGAACGAATGTTCAAATCTCTATAATCGCTACATGACAGCCATTCATTAAAGACACGTAGGTCTATCATCCACAAAAACAGCGAACTCGAATGATATTTTCGAGCCCGCTGTTTCTGTAGCCGTTTAGTTAAGTTTAAGTGTCGCCGTGCTCAGTTCTTCAGGCATGTTGACGGATAGACTGCTAAGTCCTACCCTTAGTATATAGTCATCAATGTCGTGGTCATTCGCGTTGACTTTGAAGGTACTGCTGAATCGGCTCGCTTGTTTATCCACTACTTTAACCGAATGTTTTAATGGCTTCTGATAGATGTTCTTTTCGGACTTTTTCACAAGTTCCACATCGTTTCTAGTGAAATCTCCAAACAGGTAGGAAAACCGGTTCTTTCTCTGACGATCAAGTATGATTTGGTAATTAACGGTAAACTCCCCGTTCTGAAAAGACATTTTCTCAATGCGGATCGCAAGTTCTGACCATTCTGCTTTGATTGTATAGGGCAACTTTTCATTAAGAGAGACAAAGTGAACTTTTTCCGCCTTACGATTAACCGGTGTGATCGTTAACGCTTTTGTTTGATTTCTTACTGATGAAGAAAGAATTAATCGTTTCGTGATAATCTGCTTGCCGTTCCTTATCCTTTTCTTTAGGATTCCGTCGGATCGCTGCTGTACCTTATTTCCCTGATCATCAACTACATTTTCAATTCCTATTTGATCATGCTTGTCTTGAGCTGGAACAACCACTTGATAGTTAAGTACTGTTGATGATTTTCCAAATACTATAGAATTATAGCGCACTTTTACTGTTCCATCTTTGCCCTGACTCTCTGCTGATGTCTTAATCGTTGTCGTCGGAAGTTGTTTAATCGGAACGTCAAATTTCCAATTCCCTTTTTGACTGCCGATTTCTTTAAATGTAATCGGTAGTGTCGCATCCTTTGGTAGGATTGACTTTGGATAGTTAAGCTGCACATTTCCCAAATATTTGTTATCAATCACACGAGTCTGTGCAACTTCTTTACTATCAGCAATGTTAGGATCTCCGCCATAGACTTCGTAGTAAGCGTTAAAGCTTTTTCCCTGCTCCCCATTGTCATCCACTTTGATCGGACCGTTTGCCTTAAAGGTCAGTCCAATGGATGCCCCGTCATAATAGGCACTGGTAATCGTAATGTTAATGCCCTTGTCCGTTGCGCTTTGATTTAATTCGGTCACGAGCTTCTGGTTGGAAAGATTCTGTCCAATAGAATCATAAGCTCTGCCATAAATAGCACTTAGAATTGGAACTTCAGCTAGCACTCGAGATACCGATGGTGATAGAAAACTGAATGCAATGAGCGCAGCCGCTGTTCCGGCAGTGACCAAACCGCCCGCTAGTTTTCGATGCCTTTTGCGCGATGCACCACCTATTCCTCCTGCTTCTTCCATTCCTCGATGAATCGCATCCATAACCCGATCCTGGGGCACGTTTATTTTATCCGTTTCTTTTTTAAACGATGTCTTGTTCATGATTTTCCTTCCCTCCTAAACTTTTTTTCAGACATTCTTTTGCACGCCTGAGTACCGTCTTGACCGTATTTTCTGGCATCCCCATTGATTGCGCGATCTCTCGAATCGTCTGATCATAATAATAGAAAAGAATAATTGCTGTACGTCCCTTGTCGTTAAGCTGATTAATCGCCTGTACAAGATCCAGATGCATTTCTGACTGCGTCTGTTTGGCCCGCATCTTCTCATCCGCTTCAGCAACTACGACTTCACGTTTGCGTTTCTTCAAAAGTTCATAGCAGCAGTTGATTAAGATTCGTGTGACCCAAGTGAGAAAGTACTGTTCATTTTTTAATTGACTTACCGTTCTGCAGGTACGGCAAGCCGTTTCTTGGACGGCATCAAGCGCATCCTCTTGATTCCCCACATACAAATACGCGGTTCGGTAGAGCTGATCACTATGCTTGATCAATAGTTTTTCAAGAGCTTTTCCATCCCCGCTTGTCGCGCGCCTGACAAGCTTTGCATCGTTCATGAACGAACCTCCTTTTCATTAATTAGAGGAGTCAAGCCCGCAAAAAGTTTCATTTTTTGTATTAAAAAATCCGGAAGGAAGGAACCATCCCTTCTCCCGGATTTATAGTTTTAAAAAATTATCGTTTAACGGCACGTTCTTTTTTGATCTGCTTACTGCGCAGCTGACCGCAAGCGGCGTCAATATCAGTACCAAACTCTTTACGAACAACGGCGTTGATCCCGCGCCTTTTTAAGGTCTCGTAAAATGTGACCACCGCATCCTTTTCACTGCGCTGATATTCTGAGTGCTCTTCAACCGGATTATAAGGAATCAGGTTGATATACACGAGATGGCGTTTGTTCTCAAACAGCTTGGCGAGCTGCAGCGCTTCTTCTTTATGATCATTAATATCTTTAAGCATAATATACTCAAAGGTGATGCGCCGGTTGGTCTTCTCTAGATAATAGTTGACGGCCTCCATCAGTTTCTCAATCGGATACGCGCGATTAATCTTCATGATACGGCTTCGCAGTTCATTGTTCGGCGCATGAAGCGAAATCGCGAGATTGACTTGCCAGTCGATATCGGCAAACTCATAGATTTTCGGAACAATACCGCTTGTTGAAACGGTGATATGCCTCGCACCAATCGCGAGTCCTTTGCCATCGTTAACAATCCGTAGAAAATCCATGACATTCTCAAAGTTGTCAAAGGGTTCACCAATACCCATGACCACAATATGGCTCACACGCTCGTCTTTGCCTTTCACATCGAGGCTTTGTTGAATGGCAACTAATTGTTCAACCATTTCACCGCTTGTCAAATCACGATTTTTCTTCAACAACCCGCTCGCGCAGAAGCTGCATCCGATATTGCACCCAACTTGAGAAGTGACACAGACGGACAGGCCGTATTCATGAGACATCAGCACGGTCTCAATCAGGTTGCCATCTGAAAGCTTGAACAGAAACTTTGTCGTGCCGTCCTTCGCCTTCTGCTCAATCTGTTTTTCAAGGCTGCCCATAACAAAATGGTTCTCAAGCAGCTGAATCATCTTCTTGGAAAGGTTGGTCATTTTATCAAAGCTGTCGACACGCTTGATATAAATCCAATCCCAAATCTGCGCGGCTCTAAACTTTTTCTCGCCTTGAGCAACCAGCCACTTTATTAATTGATCTAATGTTAATCCATAAATGGACGCTTTACTCATATTTTTAACTACCTCTTTTAAGTCATCATACTGAATCAGCACCGATTGCGCAAGGAGCTTTTCAGCATGTGAATCTTATTTCTCATTCACGTTAGAAAAACCGGGCAAGCCCGGTCCTTAATTAAGTAACGCGGCCGGAGTAAAATAAGCGGAGATTTTCCGGCTATTTGCATCATGGCGCTTGGTTCACAGGTACATAAGGGTAATTTTTCCGCTTATGCACAGAAAAACTCTCCATTTTCACGTTTTTCAATTCGATAAGCGGAATTTCTCCGTCTATTTAAGCAGTTTTTTCATTCATTTTCTAATTAAGCGGAATTTTTCCGTTTATTTCTCAGATTGGGCGCTTACCTGATCGCCCAACCGAATCTTATGACCTTATCGTCGTACCGGCAAGGCAAAACGCTATATTTTCTTAACTTGTGAGAAAAACCTTGGTCTTTAAACCATCCTGATTTTTGTGTACGCTCCGATTGCTCGCTTGATGCATGGCCAAAATTTTATCTGGTACAAAGACAGGGCATACCCTGTCTGGTGTCTGCTTCTTATTTTTTTGATCGATTAAAAGACAGTTTTTTAATCGGTCGTTTGTATTCAACACCAAGCACATCAATCAGGAACACGAAAACCGGAAGACCAACAATCAAGCCCCAAATACCAAAGAAGTGCTCGGAAAAAATCAATACGACAAACGTATAGAAGACAGGGAGTTCCGTTTTTGCCGACATTAGTTTTGGATTCAGCACATAAGCCTCGACTGCATGTACAACAAGTATCGTCACCACCATATAAATAACATCTTGAATTCCACCAATCGTATAACCGATCATGCATAGCGGAATGAGCGAGATGACAACACCCGCGACAGGTATCAGACTCAGCACGAACACCATAAAAATCAAGCTGAACAATTGCGGAAAGTGGAGCACCGCGAGAATGAGCGCCGTAAGCGCCGTATTGACAATGGCGATTACAAATTGAGCTTCAATCACCTTGCCGAAGGTCTGTACGAACCGAGAACCAAAAAACGCAACTTCATCATATAAGAAACCGATTTTACTCGTTTTAAATCCTTTTGAGAATTGGAGCAGCCGCTCTTTTTCCAGCGAAAAAAACAAGCTAAGCAGCAAAGCCAAAAACACGTCGATCGTAAAGGAACCAAAAGAAGAAAATGAGTCAATCAGAAACTTGACACCTGACTTCAGGTAAGACTCAACATTATATTTCTGCAACTGATCCAAAATTGCATTCACAACGACCGATCCGCGGAATTCTTTGATCGTCTTCATGATCGAGTCAAATAACTGTACCGTCTGATCCGCAATAATAGGCAAGTAGATTGTTATTGCCGCATAAATGCCTAACGCAATGAGTAAATAGAGCACAATGACAACAAGACGTCGAGGCAGCTTCAGTTTTTGATGAACAAAAGTTTCCAAACGATCCACAAGAAAGCAGAAAATAAATGTCAACAACAGCAAATCAATCAAACTTCGACACAAATAAATAATAAAAAGCAGCAAAGCGAAAATCAGGACACGTCTGACTGATTGTTTTTGCAAGTACCCGATCAGTAAATTCATAGTTTCTGTTTCCTTTTCTCCTTTTATTCCCGCCCTAAATTTATATCTAGTAATAGGAACAGATGTATATCTTTATTCTAGAGGTTTTTCGACACAGATGCAAAGACTAATCTTGTTCTTCTATTTAATTGTCAGCAATTTCCTCGTTCACTTCGGTAAAAACCGAGCAATGAGCCATTGCCCGGCAAACAGATAACTTATTTGTCGACTGGAATATCGACTGAATAAATTTGATGATTGTGAAAACCAATCGCCAATGTCACCTGATCATTCGCTTCACCAATAACTGTCAAGCCTTCGCTCTCTGCCGGAGTCTGCTTCGGAATGGAAAAACGATATCGATGACTAATAGCAAAGGTATCAGGATCGAGAACCGTTAAATAATTGTTAGCCAGGAAGTAAATAGTTCCTTTATAATACTGCATACCCTGGACAACGCCTAGTTTACCGATCTGAGTCGTGCCTAAGTTTTTCCCGCTAGTGACGTCAATCGTATAAAACGTATCCAAATCAGAATAGGACTCAGAAAGCATGATGAGTTGGTTTTCATTTTTCACTGCCATCATCGCGATGTATTTGATATCAGGCAGATCAATGCTTCTGATCAAGGAAAGTTCATGTGAATCCTGATTATAGTTCAGTGTGTTGAGCGTTGGAGCAGTCCCAGAGCTGTTCACCTCGTACAAGATATGGCTGTTCTTATCATAGCTCAGCGCGCAAGTATGTCCGAAATTCTGAATGCCTGTGTCGGAGAGCTGTTCGCCCTTACCATTATATACGACAATTCTGCCTAATCCATTGCCCTCGTCAAAGCCGACAAAATAGTTGCCTTGTCCATCATAAGCCAATCCTTGTTGATTGCGGGAGCCGGGAATTTGAACCCGAGCATCCGCACTAAACTGCTCTGTCTTGTTCTCAAGCGTTAACAAACTGCTGTTTCTCACCCATCCAATGTAAACATCTTTACCCGTTTTCTCATACCAATCATTGTACTTGAGAAAATCCCACAGAACCCCATTAATACTCTTTGTATCAATAACCTCGAACATTTTATTTCTATAATTTTTATCCAATAGAGAAGCAATACGATCTCTGGATAAAGCATTTCCATCATTTGGATTACTGTCAAATAAGTCAAAATCGCCATTGGATGGATCAATATATTTGTATTTACTATTGTCCGAAGCGCTAACGAGATTCCCTGGAACATCAAGGGCTTGACCACTGATCCATCCGATCCCATTAATCCGATACATCATATCCCCGTTGATTACTTTCTCTGCGTTGACGGAATATGAATTGTTAAGAAAGTCTTTGCTGTAGGTAATAAATTCATTTTGATCGTTAAAAATCGGATAATTTCCATTTACTATACCGACACGGGTTACATAATTAAACGTTGCGGTGCTCGGTGCAGGATCTGCTTGCAAATTGCTGCTCGCCTTTATCCAACCAACTGAAGTTCCGGCGGTATATTTCTTGATGTGGACCCAATTTTGTCCATCAATCGTCGCTACTTGGTCAACATTCAATGCAATGGTGGCGTAAACCTCCAAAGTGACATGGTTTGACTGGTCATCGCGAAGTGCAAATTGATCATCTTCCACCGGTTCGCTATATATTTGTGCATTGAGGTTTGATATCGCACCGACCTTCCACAAAGCCGGTAGCTCGCGGAAAGTCGTCCTGAACGCATCCTGTAGCACCCATCCTGTAGTACCTTGAGTAAATTGAACTTGATACCATTTCGTTGATCCAACGGTCGCTTCCTTTATAATCTTTTGTGGTCTTCCATTCGCAAATTGCGACAATTGGGCAAATGCAGCCGAACCATTTAGTCCGCTCGGCATATTCCAAACAGCGTGATTACCTGAATCGCCGATTAAACCGTATGTATTGATTGGTAATTCAGATTCATTCACACTTGTCTCGCTGTTCGCGAGATTGGACGCGAATACATAACAATTGACGCCATTGTAGTTCACCCAGTATAACTTGTTCGACTGCGGGCTCGTTGTTGTCAGCACTGTATTGACTGGTATGGTCCCGCTATATTTTTTTGTGTGCGCGTAATTTTTGTAGCGTTTCGACGCCTTGACGACAAACTTTGTGATCGGTGTTTTCTTAGTTGACAAATTGCTTGCATAAACATAGCCGCGTTTTCCTTTGTAGTTCACATGATACATTTTATTATTGAGGTTGCTGTCCGTAGTCAGGCTTTTGTTGATCGCAATCTTCTGCACACGTTGTTTCGCTGCATTCGAGCTTGTATATAAATAGGATGTCTTGTGAATGTAGCGGTTCACCGTTGTACGTCTCGTCCATAGATTCGACTTATAGACATAGCCTGTCTGACCTGAATAACTTACTTTGTACATCTTGTTCGATTTTTTGCTGCCTGTCTTCAACGTCGCGTTAATAGGAATCAACCCCATCGATTGCTTGGTTGAGTCAGAAGCTGAGTAAAATTTAGACGTTTTGTGCACATAATAAGTGCGCGATCCCTTTGCGTGAGCTGGATAATCGGCAACTACACTGAATACAAGAACAACTATGAGTAAAAAGGTGGTTAATCGCGCTGTATGTCTCACTTCAATTAAAGCTCCCTTCCTGTCTTTATCTAAGGTATAAAAAATTCTCTGTTTTCTGTATCCGCTAAAAATCATAAATTGAGTATAGTCTGACTACATGCGGCAAAACAATGGTTGATTTTTCATTTAAAAAAAGATGCCCGAATGGCCGTATGAGCCACGGGCATCAGTGATTGTGTTTAATTTTGAATGAAAATAGTATGATCTGCGAATCCGATCGCTAACTTACCGTTAACCATCGTCAACCCTTCACTCTCTTGAGGGGTTCCGCCGTTCGGAATGGAGAATTGGAAACGATCTTCTATCCCATAATTCGCGTTTAGGACAGTTAAATAGTTATTCGCTAAGAAATAGAGCTTTCCATTCTCATAGTGCATGCCTTGAACAACACCCATTTTATCCATTTGTGCCGTCTGAGTCAGTTTTCCTGTGGAAAGGGTATATTCATAGAACGTATCTTTCCCACCGACCGATTCAGTCAGTAGGATTAAGGTGTCGCTGTCCTTCGCTGTCATCATCGCTACATAGTATGGAAAACTGGTAAGAGTCGTCGTCTTTTTAATGCTTAGATTATTTGGATCAGGGTTAATCTCATGAAGAATCGGCTTTTGTCCGGCACTGCTAATTTCATAAAGTTTGCCGTCTATATAACTGAGTGCACAAGCATGACCAAATGATGTCACTGCTGATGAACCCTTGTAGTTGCCGTTTTGATCATAAGCGACAATTTTCCCGGTGCCGTCTCCGGTGTCATAACCGACATAGTACAGATCCAAATCAGGATTGTACGCCAAGCCTTGCTGATTGCCTCCGCCAGCTGTAAATAAATGGCGAAAATCGGCGGTACCTGATCTGAGACCGGACAAATCGCTACTGTGTACCCAGCCAAGGTCAATATCCTTGCCCATCTTTCCATACCAATCGTTGTACTTAATAAACGACCATTCACCAGATGTTTTGATGACTTCAATCATGCGATTCGTGTATGAGGACAAAGAACCGAGCTGCAATCCTGTATCAGGAGCATCTCCATTTGATTGTCCGTTGTATATTGCACCTGTGTTTTTCACGATTTGATAACTTATCGTCGGGTTATTTAGGTTCAACGCCGTGCTGACGACCCACCCGATCACATGGTTATTGTAGGAAATACGATACCGTTCTTCGTTCTCTACTTGTTTTTCCTGATTAATTTGAACATGTCTGCCGTCTGCATTAAACTGTCCGCTGTATCCGACAAAATGATCTTGATCATCAAAAATCGGCGCTTTGCTGCTGGCTATGGTCGCGCCATAATTGACGTTCAAAGCTTTGCCGGCGCTTGTCGCTTGAATGGAAAGATCGCTAGCTTTAACCCATCCTAAGGATGTTCCAGCCGTATATTTCTTAATATGCACCCACTCGCCGTTGTTTGCAATCATGTCAATTTTGAGTCGCAGGTTAGCATAAATGTTAAGGCTTGTAATAATCCCATTGCCCGGCGATTGATACAGGAATGAATCAGACTTTGCCACACTCGCAACAGCCAGGTGCGGAATGCTTCCGTCATTCGCCATATTCGATGTAATCTGCACAGTGCTCTTATGAATCCATCCAAGTGTTCGTCCATCAACGCTGACTTGATACCAAGCCACGCCGCCAACTTCCGACTCGCGCAATACATTCAGCGGAACACGTTCATATTCAGCTATTTTGCCAACCGATTTCGCATCCTTTATTCCATAAGGCTGATCCCAAATTCCGTGATTGCCGCCTTCGGACACGACACCATACGTATTGTCCGCTACTTGGTTGTTATAGGTATAATTCAATTCAGCATTTGTCAGATTGGATTTATAAACATAGCTTTTCCGTCCATTATAAGTTACCCAGAACATCTTGTTTGATTGCGGACTCTGTGTCTCCAATCGGGTTCCGAGCGGAATCGTTCCGGAATATCGCTTTGTATGACTGTAATTTTTGTACTGCTTTGATTTTTTCTTCACGTATTTAACAACGGTCGTTTTATAAGGAGACAAATTTGACTTATAGACATACCCGCGCTTTCCCTTGTAGTTCACGTGATACATCTTGGAATTCATGTTACTGTCTGTGGTCAGTTTCTTATTGATCGCTATTTTCCAAGTACGTTGTTTCGAAGCGTCGCGGCTTGAGTAAAGGTAAGAGGTTTTATGAATGTATCGGGTTTTCGTTGTCCTTTTCGTCCATAGATTTGAACGATAGACATATCCGTTAAGCCCTCCATATGTAATCTTTACCATCTTGCTTGTTTTCTTGCTCGTCGTCTTCAGTTTCGCATTGATTGGTACATAGCGCATAAACTGCTTAGAACTGTTGGATGTTGTGTACAGTTTGGAAGTCTTATGAACATAATATGTATAAGATTTCTTCGCCTGTGCCGGATAATAGGCTAATAGACTTACGAGCATAATAGCAACAAGTAGAATTGAAAACCGGGTGTACTTAATACGAGATTGACCGTTCACTGTTTAAAGACTCCTTCCGGGGATAACTATTTCGTCATATTCTGAGAGGTAAAAAAGCTGTGGAAAACCAAAACTATTCGTGCATTTATCGAATTTGATAGAATTAAACGATTTATGAAATTAATAGTTCTAGTATAACTCTATTCCATGTCACCTAACAATAGGATTATGCTTTTCTAACTATTTTTTCATGGACTGAACGACACTTAATGACTTAATTTTTGGTTTTCCTTAGAATTCGGTGCTTCATTTACGCGAAAATCACAATGAACACTATTTAATATATTAGACTAGTAGAACTTAAAAATAGTTTCAGTTTTCTTAAGAAATTCTTATCTTTTACTTGGGCGCATAAGAAAAACCGGGCAAACCCGATCCTTACATCCGTAGGATACGGTGGCTTTTGCGTTGCATACAGGACATGCTTTCACAGGATGTGATGACTTTCGCGTTGCATACAGGACGTATGCGTAATTAGCGAAAGTTCCTTACATACGAAAGATCCTTTGCTCCAAATAACGTTTTGAATCATCAACCTTATGCGTGAACAGGCATTTCTGTTTCATTAAGCATTCTGATCCCTCACTAAGTAACGAGTAAAATAAGCGGAGATTTTCCGCTTATATGCATCATGGCGCTTGTTTCGCCGGTAAATAAGGGTAATTTTTCCGGTTATGCACAGAAAAACCCTCCATTTTCACGTTTTTTGATTCGATAAGCGGAATTTCTCCGTCTATTTAAGCGATTTTTTCATTCATTTTCTAATTAAGCGGAATTTTTCCGCTTATTTATCAGATTGGGTGCTAACCTGCTCACCCAATCGAATCTTATGACCTTATCATCGTACCAGCAATGCAAAACGATAAACTTTCTTTACTTGTTGGGAAAACCGGGGCAAGCCCGGTCCTTACTTTCACGGGATGTGGTGGCTTTCACGTTGCATACAGGACGTACTTTCACAGGATACGGTGGCTTTCGCGTTGCATACAGGACCGTATGCGTAATTAGCGAAAGTTCCTTTAAAGTAAGAGAAAATTCCTTTTTATATAGCATTGGTTCGTGTCTTTATTATTCTGAATCGACACTTCAACTGCTCGCTTGCCGCGGGCGCACCGCGAGCCTCCTCAGACAGGCAGGAATCTATGGGGTCTCGCTGGCACGCGATCAACAGAGACGCTCCCGCAGGCGCCCTCGCACATCCGCTTTGATTACCGGCCAAGACACTGGTTTATTGGTTTGATACAGGGCAAATCATGTACTTTCTTATTCTTACCCTACAAAAAAACGCCCCTCAAAATTAGAAGGACGTTTTCTTCTTCAAATAGTTCTTATTGCATGACAGCTAAAGCACCCATTGGATCCCATGGTTTCAATTCAATCGGCTTTTGTTCAAATGCAGCTTTCAATTCATTGGAAAGATATTTTTTATTAATTACGACTTGATACGTATAGTCATCCATCCAGGGATCACTCATGGCAAAATAACCTTTGGTGCCCCACTTCTCGCCCCAGCTGTTTTCCACTTTCCACCGGTTTGATTTACCGTCAACCAGATTCACTCCGGTCAGAACCATCGCGTGCGTCAGGCAGCTGTGTTTATAGTCGAGACGTTCTGCCTTTGTCATTTTGAATTCTGTGCCAAAGGCTGTAGTGTAATCAAACAGTGCGGTATCCATGATGCCCAGTTTATTATCCGAGTATTTTCCTACGTCACAGCCGAACCATACCGACTCACCGTCTTTAATTTGACTGATCGCCAGCGACTTCAAAGTCTCCATATCAACATTTAAATATTTGATCGGATGTCCGCCGACTACAGTGCCCAGATATTGAACCGTATACGTTTTCTTGTACGGCTTATCTTGTGTTGGCGCATTGATAACGGCGATGTAATCATTTAAGTCAAGACCGATGTACTTTTTAAAGAATGCTTGCGGCGTAATACCGAGATCTCTGTGAAACTTCTTGTCCTCGTCGCGATATTCGAAATCAAAGGTCTTCGGAGGTTCACCGAGCGCGAATGCGAGAATACGGTAAATAGCGCCCAAGGCAGCTGTTTTGGCTTCCTCAAGTTCTTCACTCGATTTCCCAGCTGCACTCATGGTACGCAGGATGCCTGCCACCTCCCGCAGCTTCGTATTCAACACGCGATTAAGTTCAACAGTTCGACTGCTCTGATAGGTTTCCGGCATCGCTTGTTTCGGAACCACACCATACTTCTCAATAATCGCAACCAGCATATCCCACTGTCCGCCGTCCTGCTGCGGCGTTTCCATCAGCCAAGAGACAAGTCGACCGTCTAAAGGCTCAGCAGCCGTATCAATGATGCTTTCAAGGAAATAGTTCGCTTTCTCGAATTTATCCCAGAAGAGCGTATAATTTTGTGAGAGTTCAAAGTCTTTAAGGTTAAAATCGGCACTAAATTTATGACGGAAGGTATTCAGTGCGGCGAACATCCAGCATCGTCCGCTTAATTTCTGATCAGCTACTTTTCCGGTCTCAATTTCTTCAGAGAATACAGGATTCATAGATACAACTGCGTCACTGTTCAGGGTTGCCGCATTGATTCCATTCTTCATCACCGAATCTTGAATAACCTTATTTTCAGCGACACTATGTATTTTTTCCGAAAATGTTTCAATCATTGATGCAGAGATTTCTTTTGCCACTTCATTTTCCCCCTTTTAAAATAACAAGACCTATTATAGTTCTAAAGGAAAGGTTCGAAAAGGTCAGTGAGAGTGAATAGTATGCTTTCTGAAATAATATACATGTTTGAAATTTCAAAGCGTCAGATTATCTAATTGGAAACTAATTCTTGTATGAACCTGCTCAAAGTCTATAACTTGCTTCACAAATTGTTTTTCCGCCTCTTCACTAGAAATTTGTTGAAATCGAAGTTTACTATTCGGCGGCAGCTGCGCGAGCAGTGGCAAATCCGCTGATGCCACTTGAGCAATCCTTGGATAGCCTCCTGTCGATTGGTGATCCGTCAGCAGGATAATTGGCTGTCCATCCCTCGGAACCTGAATTGAACCATTCGTCACCGCTTCTGAATACAGTTCGATGGGCTCGTCGAGCGTCAACTCCGCTCCCTCTAAGCGATAGCCCATCCGATCCGACGATGTGGTTACTCGGAACTCCAATTGCAGAAAGTTCTTTCTGCTCTCTTCTGAAAAATAATTCCATAGCGTATCCGGTATGACACGAATCGTTTGTACACCTTGATAAGTTCGCCGCAATGAAAAAAACCAGCGGACCGTGCCCGCTCTCTTGGACAGAATAGTAATCACACGCTTCGCTCTCTCGGAAGGTTCGCCGACCGGAACACAGTCTTGTTCCTCTAGTCGTCTTCCTTGAAAGCCTCCTTGACCGGCTCGTTCATAAGTGGAGCGGCTTCCAAACCATATTGGTGTATCTATGCCTCCGGCGACAGCCAGGTAGCCGCGGCTTCCCGCAATCAGACTGCCGATGGTCAGAATCTGGCCCTTGCGCGCAAAGCATGGCCTGCCGGTTCCAATTTCCTGACTGTCAAGAGTCGGCCGGCAGTATGCACCGGTCAGAGCAAACAATGTATCCCCTGTAAAAAGAATGCTTGGACCAAGAAAGGAATATTCAATGACAGCACAAGTCTCGTGATTGCCAACCAGCCAGTTTGCTAATTTTGCCGATGGAGGGTCCATCGCGCCGCCAACGATCATACCGAATCTTTGGTATCCCAACCGGCCAAGGTCTTGTACGGAAGAGGCAAAGCCTTTTCTAATTATAGTTAATGCCATGGATGTCCCTCCTTAATCCGCATGTATTCCTGCACCGAAATCGGATCGAATTTAACCAAATCTCCAGCTGAAAGCAGCGTTGGCGGATCTGATTTCGGTGTAAAAAGCGGCACGGGCGTCCTCCCGATAATCTGCCATCCGCCGGGAGAATCAAGCGGATAAGCGCCTGTCTGTTTCCCTGCAATACCGACTGAACCGGCGGCAATTTTCAGTCGGGGTGTCGCCCGTCTCGGTGTGGCAAGCGCCTCAGGTAACCCCCCTAAAAAAGGAAAGCCCGGTGCAAATCCAAGCATGTAGACGAGATACTTCGGTGCGCTGTGCCTTTCAATTACTTCATTTGTGCTGAAGTGATGAATCGCCGCCACTTCTTCGAGATCCGGTCCGAAATCCTGCCCATAACAAACCGGAATATGGACAACCCTTCTTTTTTCTTCGTTATCTGCGCAGTCGTCCATCCGTTTTGATACATTCTTTAAATAGTCAATGACTTGTCGCTGTGCTGATATATCCTTCCGACCGCTTTCAATAACGATTATTGGATTGTAATAGAACACGACATTTGTATAGGCAGGCACATATTCAATAAACCCGCTAAATGGTTCGCGATCAAACAACAGCGTAAATTGATTGATCTTCAACTGTATTTCAGGCGCTATTTGATTGCCAAAGATAACTCGGACAGCTTGGTCGCCAAATGGCTCAATCTTCATCGTGCTGTTGCCCCTTCTAATGAAGAAACTTGCCAAATGGCAAGTTTCAAATGATTTTTTCATAAAATAGCTTACATGATACTAAATGCTGTATCTTTTTGATCCGTTATGAACATATGGCCTGGTGAATGCGTAATCGCTAGTTCCGGTTTGGAAGCCATAACCGCTGCCTGAGGCGTGACCCCGCACGCCCAGAACACAGGAATTTCACCTTCACGAATGGTTACCGCTGCGCCAAAATCCGGATGCCCGAGGTCATGAATGCCAATTTTATCCGGATTGCCGAAATGAATCGGCGCTCCGTGCACGGATGGATAACGTGTCGTTACCTGTATCGCTCGAATGGCTTGCTCTTCAGACATCGGTCGCATGCTGACCACCATAGGCCCTTGAAAAACACCCGCGGATTTACATGGAATAGTCGTCCGATACATTGGCACATTGCACTGTTCCTCAATCTGGCGAACCGGAATATCATTTTCTAAGAGTGCTTGTTCAAAGCTGAAGCTGCAGCCAATCAGAAATGATACGAAGTCTTCCCGCCAGAAAGGACGTAAATCCGTCACCTCTGAATGCATTACCCCATTTTTGTAAATACGGTACTTAGGAATATCCGTCCTGATATCCGCGTGGTCAGCCATTAATTTTACGATTGGATCGCCCGTGTCCAGAACCTCTAGCAACGGACATGGCTTTGGGTTTCGCTGGCAAAACAGCAAAAAATCATAAGCATATTTTTCCGGCAGAATCACAAGGTTCGCCTGTGTATGGCCGTTGGACAAGCCGCTGGTCGGTTGGTCCCACTCTCCGGCACGAATCAATTCGCGGACGTCCGATGGTGATTTTTCCGCAAGTGCCAAATAGTCGATCATTTCGCTCATCTCCTAAGTTCACCCATGCCAGGCTTCAATCTTTATTCCGCAATTCTGCAGCTCGCTCCGAATCGTCGCGGCAAACGCAAGCGCGGCAGTACCGTCTCCGTGAACACAGATTGTTTCTGCTCGCAGCTTTATTTTCTCCCCTTCGGCTGTCGTCACCGTTCCCTCCTGAAGCATCTGCACAACTTGTTTTAGCGCTTGATTCGTATCGGTAATGAGCGCGTTCGGATGTGATCTGGATGTCAGCGATCCGTCCCGTTGATAGGTGCGATCAGCAAATGCCTCATAGACAACATGAAGTCCGGCTTTTTCGCCGACCGACGTTAAAAACGTTCCGTCCATACCGAACAGAAGCAAATCAGTAGTCACATCTGCAATCGCTTGAACGACTGCCTTTGCATATTTTTCTTGATCAGACGCCATATGATACAGCGCGCCGTGCGGCTTTACATGATTCAGTTTAACATCTTGTGCTTTCGCGACTGCCTGAAGCGCGCCAATCTGATAAACGACCATATCATAAACCTCAGAGGGGGTGACGTCCATTTCTCGTCTTCCGAAACCTTCTAGATCCGGAAGCCCCGGATGTGCGCCAACGGCCACGCCATTTTTTTTCGCGCGAGCTACCGTCCGCTGCATTTCCGAGAAATCACCTGCATGAAAGCCGCAAGCGACATTTGCAGATGAAATCAGCGGAAGAACCTGCTCATCATTTCCAATGACATAGTGTCCGAAACTCTCTCCTAGATCACAGTTCAGATCAACTTGGTTCATTTAAATCATTCCTTTTTAATCTCAGAAAATTGATGAGAATCCCTTTATTACAGATTGGACACCTGCATAGGCCATGAATACAACAATAATCCAACCGAAAATAGTGAGCCAAATAGGATGCTTATAGAATTCGCCCATTATCTTTTTCTTCGTCACAGCAACAAGCAAGATGGCTAAGGCAATTGGCAGAATCAATCCGTTAATTGCGCCAACCATAACAAGCACCTTGGCAGGACTGCCGATAAAATAGAAAACCGCTGTTGAAAAAACAATGAAGAAAATGATCAGATACGGACGCAATTTATGATAGATATTCGTTTCGCTCTCAGCTTTAGAATAATCCAAAAATGACACTGAAGTAAAGGTTGAACCTAAAGTAGACGTCATTCCGGCTGCAAGCAGAACTAACCCAAAGAATTTATATCCGAAATCACCCGCCGCCGCACTGAAAATGCTGGCTGCCGGATTAAGCGGATTAAGCTTGAAGCCCTCTGCAATGACAGCTAGCGCGGCCAGGAACAGCAGCACACGAATGATTGATGCAACACCGATTCCAGTTAATGCGCCTCCATTGATGTAACGAATGCTTTCTTTCCCTTTAAGTCCGCCTTCCAGCAATCTGTGTCCACCGGAAAAGGATATGTATCCGCCCACCGTTCCACCGACGATCGTCACAATGGAGTAAAAGTCAATATGAGAAGGTGCGAACGTATGAAGTGCCGCCTGTCCAACCGGAGGTGAACTGATTGCTACAATAAAAATAATCAGCAGGACTTTGACTGCTGCGAGCACTTGCACCGTCCGGTCCATGACGATTAGCGCGTTCCGAACAAGAAAAATAACCAAGGCAATAGCTCCGCCTATCAACGCACCATTTTCCGGGGTGATGCCGAACAGAACATTGAACCCAAGACCGACACCGCCGATATTGCCAATGTTAAACGTCAGGCCGCCAATAACAATTAATGTAGTGAGCAAATAGCCAAGGCCGGGCACCAGTTCATTGGCTATGGTTTGCGCTTTTTTCCCTGATACACAAATGATCCGCCAAATGTTCAGCTGAACACCGATATCAACCAAAATACACACAAGTATTGCAAAACCGAAATCCGCGCCAAGCTGTCCCGTGAACGCGGCAGTTTGAGTCAGAAAGCCAGGTCCGACTGCTGACATCGCCATCAAAAACGCTGCACCCATCGCGATGCCGAAAGCTGTATTTTTCTTTTTTACCACTTATATATCCTCCTAAAAAAATTATATAAAAATTATACATCATTCAAAATTATTTTCATATTACTTTATTTTTGTTAATTAATTATCGAATCAGAAAATACTCTGAACTAACCTTTTTACTAGTTCAATCGAGGCAAGCACGATTGTTTGACACCATAATGGCGTATGGTATACTTAATCCATTAAATGGCACATATTATTCCATATAGCACATATGTGCAGGTGAGGGTGATGAACATGAGTCCCGCGGATATTAAAAAAGAGTGTGCTAAGGAAGCCTTGGCAATTATTCCGAATCATTCGATCATAGGACTAGGCGGAGGAAGCACGATCAGCCACCTGATTCACTTTATTAAAGAAAAACAGAATTTCGACATTAAGATTGTCACTCCTTCCGCGCAAACTAAACTACTCTGCTTGGAGAATGGGCTACAGGTGCTTCATACAGAATGCGTTGGCCATATTGATCTGGCTTTTGACGGCTGCGATCAAGTCGATGCCCAGCTTAACGCTTTAAAGAGCGGAGGCGGGATTCACACGAAGGAAAAACTGATTGGAACGATGTCTGATGAGTATATTCTTCTCGTGGATGAATCCAAATATGCACCGATACTGACTTTTGAAAAGCCAGTGGTTCTCGAGATTTTGACGGACGCGCTTGCCTACGCTCGAAGCAGGGTCGAACAATTAGGCGGCAAACCAGCCATGCGGCGCAGCGGCGCAAAAGATGGATTTACAATTTCCGACAATGGTCACCCGTTAATGGATGTATCTTTTAACCAAGTGAATGATATTCGTAAACTGGATAACGATTTGCAGGCCATCCGTGGTGTAATCGACACTTCTCTTTTCGTAGATGTCGCAACAAAGGCTCTAATCGCCGGAGAAAATGGCATGAGATGGTTGAACAAGCCAAATCACGAGGTGTCACTATAATGAAAGAACTGAAATGGGCCATAATCGGTCCTGGGGCGATCGCTTCTGAATTCGCACAGACAATGCACGCCAACGGACGGAAGATCTATGGTGTCGGATCACGCAGCTTGGAGCGAGCACAAGTATTTGCGGATAAGCATTCTATTGATAAGGCATATGGAAATTATGATGACCTTTTAAATGATCCGAGTATTGATGTTGTTTACCTCGCGACCCCGCATTCCAACCACTACAGCTATCTGCTTAAGTGTTTGGAGTATGGCAAGCATGTCCTCTGTGAAAAGGCAATTACCGTAAGCAGCAGGCAACTTGATCCCGTCCTTCGTTTCGCTGAACAGAAAGGTCTGATCGTTGCTGAAGCGATGACGATTTATCATATGCCGCTTTATCAAAAATTAAAGGAAGTCGTCGAGAGCGGAGCAATTGGCGAAGTCAAAATGGTTAACGTAACCTTTGGCAGTCTAAAACCATATGAAGTAACCAGTCGTTTCTTTAATATGGATCTCGCCGGCGGGGCACTGCTTGACATCGGCACATATGCCCTTTCTTTTGCGCGGTTCTTCTTAAAGAGCCAGCCTAATGAAATTTTAACTACGGTTAAACCTTTTGAGACTGGTGTGGATGAACAATCAGGCATTATCCTAAAAAATCCCGATGATCAAATGGGTGTCATAACGCTCACAATGCGGGCAAAATTGCCAAAACGTGGACTTGTTACCGGCGATAAGGGCTATATCACTGTAGATAATTTTCCGCGGGCAGACAAAGCGACGATCACGTACCCAGATGGTCGTGTCAAACTAATTGAGGCCGGAAATACTGCCAAAGCAATGGTTTATGAATATGACTACATGAATGCCGTAGTTAATGCAGAGATTGAGGAACGGACGATTCCGTTCACCGACGGAGTGATGAAAATCATGACTAATGTGCGTGATCAATGGGGCATTCGTTATCCTTTTGAGTAACAAATGCGTTCCTTGCTGCGCACTGATGCATTGATTTTTAATCGTTTCAAAAAAAGAGAGCGTTTTCTTTTTCATTTTCGAAGGTCTGCATTACAATAGACATGTGATATTAATTACACCAACTATTGAAGGGAAGATGTGCAATGAGTATTCAAGACACAGTCCTGGAACACGCAGTAGACACTGACTATAAATTATATATTGGCGGCAAATGGGTTGAAGGTTCCGAGGGCAAGAAATTAGCAAGCTATAACCCTAGTACGGGTAAAAAGTTGACAGAATTCATAGACGCGAGCCACGCCGATGTAGACGCTGCCGTGGAAGCTGCTACAAAAGCTTTTGAATCTTGGAAAGAAGTCAGCATTCAAGAAAAAAGCACGATCTTGCTGAAAATCGCCGACTTGATCGATGAAAACGCCGACCGATTGGCACTTGTTGAAACGTTAGATAACGGTAAGCCGCTTCGCGAAACGAAAACAATTGACGTTCCGGCAAGCTCCGACCACTTCCGCTATTTTGCCGGTGTTATCCGTTCTGAAGAAGGAACAGCAAATGCACTTGATGAAAATACATTAACCATTAATTTAAAAGAACCTGTCGGTGTCGTCGGACAGATCGTTCCTTGGAACTTCCCATTGCTGATGGCAGCATGGAAGATCGCTCCGGCCATCGCCGCAGGCAACACGGTTGTTATTCACCCGTCATCATCAACATCATTGAGTCTGCTCGAATTGGCTAAGATCTTTGATCAGGCGCTTCCTGCAGGCGTTGTAAACGTTGTCACCGGGCGCGGTTCTGATTCCGGCGACTATATGCTCCATCACCCAGGCTTCGCGAAACTTGCATTCACGGGATCTACACAGATCGGATATGAAGTTGCCGCGGCAGCCGCAAAACGCTTAATTCCGGCAACACTCGAACTTGGAGGAAAATCCGCAAACATTTTCTTCGACGATGCACCATGGGAACGCGCGATTGAAGGCGCACAGCTCGGTATCCTGTTTAATCAAGGTCAGGTTTGCTGCGCGGGCTCACGAATCTTCGTTCAAGAAGGCATTTACGACAAATTTGTCAGCGCTCTAAAAGAAGCGTTCGAAAAAGTTAATGTTGGCCTTCCTTGGGAAGACGGCGTACAAATGGGGGCTCAAGTCAACAAACGTCAATTGGAAAAAATCTTGGACTATGTAAAAATAGGTCAGGATGAAGGTGCGAAGCTTGTAACCGGCGGATGCCAGCTGACCGACAACAACCTTGACAAAGGGGTCTTTATGGCGCCGACACTTCTTGCGGATGCAAACAACGATATGCGTATTGCGCAGGAAGAAATCTTTGGACCTGTTGCAACTGTAATCAAATTCAAGGATGCCGACGAAGCTATCAAGCTGGCGAACCAATCCGATTACGGACTCGGCGGCGCGGTATGGACGCGTGACATCAACAAAGCGCTTCGTGTGGCACGCAGCGTACGCACCGGCCGTATGTGGGTCAACACCTATAATCAGCTTCCTGCAGGCGCTCCATTCGGCGGCTACAAGAAATCCGGCATCGGTCGTGAAACCTATAAGAGTATCCTCGATGCCTATACACAAACGAAAAATATTTATATCAGCACAAAGGAAACGGTTGACGGGCTCTATTAATTAAGGCATAAGAAATATTCTATCGAGTAGGAGGAGATAATTTCTCCGACCTCTCACACCACCGTACGTACGGGTCCGTATACGGCGGTTCAATAGCTTAAGTGTACATGCTCGAACAGATGGACTAGATTTTTGAGTCCCACCTGTTCGAGTATTTTGTTTGTGATCGACCGATGTAAGATATGGCTACAGGCGATGCGCCAGTAGCCTTTTCGTGTATTTGCCCATTCCCATGCTTTTGGTTTTGGAACGTTAAGTTTCATGAGACTTTTATATCTCGTCTTGACTTTCTTCCAACGTTTCCAAATGATCTGGCGAATTCTTCGCCGGAGCCACTGATCAATATGCCGAATATAGCTCTTCATATAGCTTATGCCATAGTAGTTGATCCATCCTGTGGTTACTTCATTAATTTCTTTAACGATCCCACGGATGTTACCGCTTCGGCTTCTTTTCGTCAGTTGTTTGAGCTTTCGCTCAAAGCGCTTTTTCGACTTGATGTGGGGGCGAAATCCCAATCCCTGCTTGGTCGTGTGCAGGCAGAATCCAAGAAATTTAAGTTTCGTTGGGCTGCCGACCTGAGTTTTCTCCCGATTGACGGTTAGTTTCAGTTTATCTTCCAGAAAGGTGGTGATGCTCTTCATGACTCGTTCGCCCGCTCTTCTGCTTTTGACGTAGATCGTACAGTCGTCGGCATAGCGAACAAACTTATGTCCTCTTCGTTCCAGTTCCTTGTCCAGTTGATCAAGATAAATGTTGCCTAGAATGGGCGAGAGATTCCCCCCCTGGGGAACACCGGCCTCGGTCGGTACAACCTTTCCATTCGTATGCACACCACTGCGCAGGAACTTGCGAATGAGTTGAAGGACGATTTTGTCCTTAATCCGTTTTTCCACGCAATACATCAACTGATCATGATTCACTGTGTCAAAGTAGGCTTTTAAATCAAGATCCACCGCATATCTATATCCTGCTTCGTAGTAAGCCTTGACGCGTTTCATTGCGTTATGGGCACTGCGGTGCGGGCGGAAGCCAAAGCTGTTGTCTGAGAACGTCGGATCAACGATTCGTTCCATCACTTGAAGGATCGCTTGTTGCACCAGTCGGTCACAAACAGTCGGAACGCCAAGGTTTCTTTTTGATCCATCGGGTTTGGGAATTTCCACACGTTTTACCGGTTGTGGCTCGTACGAGCCATTCGTGATCTGTTGGATAAGCTCATCCCTATTTCGCATGAGAAAGGGAAAGAGTTCATCAACGGTCATTCCATCAATTCCGGCTGATCCTTTATTCGCCTTAACACGCTTATAGGCTCGATTTAAGTTCATTCGGTCGGTGATTCTCGTGATGAGATCATGCACACCATCTCTTCTTTCAGTTTCACCGTGAGTCGTACTGCACACTTCTACCGTACCTTCGGATTCCATCCTATTCTTCGATAGATAGCCATCTTTTGATGTTGTCTGTGATTGTCGCATGACTCACACCTCCGCTGCTTCCAAGATTACTATTGTTCAGCCCTTCGTCCTGTCGGACTACTATGGCTTCTGCTGACTTCTTACAGTTCACCAAACCATCACTGGCTCGGTTGCTTCTGTGGAAATTTTCTTTCCTCTTGTCGGAGGCCCCTGTAAGATCTCCCCGGGTAAGAACGACCGCTTTCCTTCCATGTGGCTGCTGCATATACTGTTTGAGATTCGGGCAGTATTGGACTTCACCTTGTTACGCAGGCTTATCCGTCTCTATTCAGCCTTAGTATGCAGTTCTTGTTCATCAGCCCAGAAGTTTGCCTCCGGCTTCCTTCAGATTCCACCTCACGGTGGACACCCTTGCCTTTGGCTAACAGTTCCTACTGCCAAGCCTGTAGCGGACTTTCACCGCCTAGCTGTCGTCCATGCCGGGCGCACATAAAAGCGGCGAATGTATGATACATTCGCCATTTTTATATTTATAATTAAATCTACCAAATTACTTGTATTTATGCTTGACAAACAGAAATGTTAAAGCTAAACTAAATTCAATTAAATAAATCTTATCAAGAGTGGCGGAGGGACTGGCCCGACGAAGCCCGACAACCAGCACAGTATCTTGTGTATGGTGTTAATTCCAGCAGATTAAATTCTGGCAGATAAGAAACGAATCGGCGTAAAGACCGTTTCCCTCTAAATTCTGCGGGAAGCGGTCTTTTAATCTGCTCGCACATCCTTTCTAAGATTTTATTTAATGAAAACACTCAAAGGTATAGGGAGAGATGAACATGGCAGAAGAAAGACAGTATGGGTTTGAAACATTGCAAGTACACGCAGGACAGGTGCCTGATCCTGCAACCGGCGCACGCGCGGTCCCGATTTATCAGACGACTTCATTTGTATTTAAAGATGCAGATGAAGCGGCAGACTTCTTTCAGCTTAAGAAGCCAGGCAACGTATACGCACGTATTATGAATCCTACAGAAGATGTCTTCGAGCAGCGGATCGCGCAACTTGAAGGCGGGTCGGCAGCTCTTGCCACTTCTTCCGGTTTGGCAGCTATTACCTATGCGATCCTGAATGTGGCAAGCAGTGGAGACCACATTGTCTCTGCTTCCACATTATATGGCGGTACTTATGAACTGTTTTCCGTAACATTGAAGAAACTCGGTATTGACGTAACCTTTGTTGATCCAGATGATCCTGAAAATTTCCGTAAAGCGATTCGTGACAATACAAAAGCAATCTACGGTGAAACGATTGGCAACCCGAAAATCAACATCCTCGACATTGAAGCGGTTGCTGATATCGCTCATGAGAATAAAATTCCTCTCATTTTGGATAATACCTTCGGAACACCTTACCTCCTTCGGCCAATTGAATTCGGTGCAGACGTCGTTGTCCACTCCGCCACTAAATTTATCGGCGGCCACGGCACAGCGATCGGCGGTGTCATTGTTGACGGCGGCAAATTCGATTGGAGAGCAAGCGGTAAATTCCCGGATTTCACCACTCCTGACAAAAGCTACGGCGGCCTCGTGTATGCCGATTTGGCACCAGCCGCATTTGCCGCGAAAGCGCGTGTTCAATTGCTTCGCAACACCGGTGCAACCATCAGCCCGCAAAACGCATTCCTGTTCCTGCAGGGTCTGGAATCACTATCGTTGCGTGTTGAACGCCATGTTCAAAACGCGCGCAAAGTTGCTGAATTCCTGAACAATCACCCGAAAATCACTTGGGTCAACTATCCTGAACTTGAAGGCAATCCATACAAAGAACTCGCAAAGAAGTATCTGCCAAAAGGCCCCGGCTCCATTTTCACATTCGGCGTCAAAGGCGGTTTGCAAGCCGGCAAGGCACTGATCAACAACGTTAAACTGTTCTCACTGCTCGCAAACGTTGCCGATGCAAAGTCCCTGATCATTCACCCTGCAAGCACCACACATGCCGAACTGACTCCTGAAGAGCAGGCGGTAACCGGTGTTACACCTGAACTCATCCGCGTTTCCATTGGTGTCGAAACGGTTGACGACATCATTTACGATCTGGAACAAGCGCTCGCAAAGATTCCTGACGCTGTAGCAGCAAACTAATCACCAAAAAAAGAGAGAACTGCCTTATGGGGGTTATGAAATAAAGAATGGGCCTGCAAATCATTTTTGCAGGCCCATTCTCATTTTACACTGGTTAGAAAATACTTATTTGCTTAAGCTGAATCGGCCTTTCTTGATCATTGTTTCAACACCGCCGATCTTCACCAGCGAACGATTTTCAATCACTTTCTTCATAATTGACGCCGGACGGCCTTTCAAATCTCTACCCATGATTTCTCCAACTGCATCATCTCTTCCTAGTGAACAAACCGTCCCCATGAATTTAAATACAAATGGCTTTGTCGGACGTCCATCAAGCATTGCGTTTAAATTATATGCAGCGCAGTCCGCCTGTTGCATCGCAATCTGCGCCGTTGTCGGATACGGACGTCCGCTTTCGGGGTTAACGACTGCCGAGCAATCCCCTATAATCAAAATAGTTGCATCATCCGCTACTGATAGATCATTAGTGACCATGACACGCCCACGTCGTTGGTCAAAGCCCGATTCACTGACCACAGAACTGCCGCTGACACCCCCGGTCCAAATAAACGTTCCCGCGCGTAATGTGTGCTCCTGATCACCAGCTTTGTAATAAATTTGCTCACCATCAATGCCGCTGACTCGGCCAATCACAAATATAACACCACGATCGCTCAGTTTATGGGCGCCATACTCAGCAAGATGCCGATTGAACATAGGGAGTGCGTTAGGCGTTGGTTCAATGCAGATAACCCGCACTAATTGTCGGTCGACTTGATAACGTTCAATCAATTTTGGAATGCGATGGGTCAGTTCCCCTAGGAATTCAAAGCTTGTAAATCCCGCTCCTCCAACAGCAATAATCAAATGCTCCGGCCGATGATCATTCGTCCATTTTTTAAACTCACCTTCAATGTGTGCTCTTATTCTCGTTACTGAAGGAATATCCGAAATAGACAATCCATAGTGATCCATCCCCGCTATGCCAAAATACTCCGGTTCAAAGCCTAAGCTGATGAGCAGGTAATCATAAGCAATCGGCTCGTGTTCCTGTAGAATCACGCGTTTGAATTTCCGATCCACGCGCGTAACCGTATCTTGGATGAATGTTGTTCGCTTTCGATCAATGACTAAATTAAGAGAATAACAGATTTCCTCAGCGTCCGCCGTACCTGCTGCGACCTCATGAAGAGAAGTCGTCTCACAATGGTAATCATTCTTATCAATAAGAAAGAGTTCAGCATCCGGTCTCATCTTCTGAAGTTTTTTCAATGCGCGCAATCCACCGTAACCCGCTCCCAAAATGACGATTCGTTTTCTATCCAAAATCATCCATCCCCTTTGACGGTATCGATAAATTCAGAGAATCCTTCATTCAATGATTCCGTCACATTTTGTTCACATTCCCTTATTTATTGTAGCCTAAAATGTAAACGCTTACAATACAATGTGCAAAATAAATGCCACCCCTTTAGACAGGATGGCATTCGGTTCCTTATAGAGGGCGTACGGGAATTGAACCCGCGATCATGGAATGAGAATCCATTGGCTTAACCACTTGCCCAACGCCCTATATTCATCGTGCACATTCCGTGGAAAACAGTTCATTCACACATTCAGCACGACAAATAGTATACCATAATCAGCATCGTTATTTCAAGTCTAATTTTGATGCGGGATTTGCTCTGCTTTAAACAATAGACTGCTTACCAATTCTTTTGATTACAAACCTTCGCCCACGATCTTCACCCCTGAACTGGCGCCGATACGCGACGCACCTGCTGCTATCATTGATTCAGCATCTGCCTTTGAGTGAATGCCGCCTGCCGCTTTAACGCCAATCTTTTCACCCACGGTCTTACGCATAAGTGCAACATCTTCAGGGGTCGCTCCCCCGGTAGAGAATCCTGTTGAGGTTTTCACATAATCCGCGCCTGCATTAACCGCCAGCCGGCAAACACGAACTTTTTCATCGTCGCTCAACAAACAGGCCTCAATAATAACCTTTACAAGTGCGCGCTTATTTGCCGCTTGCACGACGGCATGAATGTCAGCCTCAACACGTTCCTCTTGTCCGCTCTTCAGGGCACCGATATTGATCACCATATCGATTTCACCCGCGCCTTTTGAGATTGCGTCTTTGGCTTCAAATGCCTTCGTTTCCGCGGTTGATGCCCCAAGTGGAAATCCGATCACCGTGCATACCTCTACACTCGAATTCTTCAGTTGTTCTGCGGCGAATGCCACCCAGCATGGGTTGACACACACTGAAGCAAAGCCGTATTTCTTTGCTTCATCAGTCAGCTTGAGAATATCCGCTTGCGTCGCTTCAGGTTTTAACGCTGTATGATCAATATAGTTTGCGAGGTTGGTCATAGTAATCTCTCCTTTTTTACTCTGTCAATTAGTTTATAATCTGGTGAATGAGTTTCAGTCGATCTGCGCGCTCGGCAATGGTTATATTCTGATACAGCTTTCGCACGACTTGATCAACCTGTTTGGAATCCGAATGGATAGTTAGGAGGGACTCTCCTTTCACCACGGAATCGCCTACTTTCTTATGCAGGACAATTCCGGTCCCACGATTAATAGTATCATCTTTCGTTGATCTTCCTGCCCCGAGCAGCATAGCCGCTAGGCCAATCTGATCCGCCTTCAACGCGGCAACAACCCCAGACACTTTGGCCGGCAGCTCTATTTGAAAATCAGCTTGCGGCAATTGTTCCGGATGATCGGCGACGCTTGGATCGCCACCCTGATTTTCAATGAATTGCTTGAATTTGGCGAAAGCAAGTCCCTGTTTTAACGCTTGTTCAAGTTGTTTCCTGGCATCATCCAAATTCGGAGCTTTGCCCGCCAACGTGACCATCCGGCTGCCCAGTTCATAGACCAGTTCTTCCAAATCACTCGGACCCTTTCCTTGCAAGGTATCGATTGCTTCCTTAACTTCAAGCGCATTACCAATCGCAAACCCGAGCGGCTGGGACATGTCCGTAATCACGGCTGACGTTTTTCTTCCAACATGCCTGCCGATCTGAACCATCGTTTCCGCAAGGCGGATTGCATCCTTCTCATTTTTCATGAACGCTCCATCACCGCATGTCACTTCGAGAACGATCGCATCTGCACCGGCAGCGATTTTTTTGCTCATAATTGAACTCGCAATGAGTGGAATCGATTCGACCGAACCACTGACATCACGCAACGCGTACAGCTTTTTATCCGCAGGTACCAGGTCTCCTGTCTGGCCAATGACAGCAATATGATCACGATTTACACGTTTGACGAACTGATCACTGCTCATTTCAACAGAAAAACCGGGGATGGATTCAAGTTTATCAATCGTGCCGCCGGTAAAGCCAAGCCCGCGCCCGGACATCTTAGCCACCGGAACACCAATTGAGGCAACGAGTGGAGCCAGAACAAGCGTTGTCGTGTCGCCAACCCCGCCGGTCGAATGTTTATCCACTTTGATTCCGTCTATTGCCGACAGATCAACAGTGTCGCCGGAGTCAACCATCGCTCGAGTCAGTTCAGCGATTTCCAAGTCGGTCATATCTCTGAAATAGATCGCCATAGTCAATGCGCTTGCTTGATAATCGGGAATCGATCCGCTGACGTATCCTTCAATAAAAAAACGAATTTCTTCAGGAGTCAGGGCGAATCCATCTCGCTTCTTCGTGATTATATCGACCATTCTCATACCGGCTCACCTCGAATTCATTTTAGTGCATCTAAAGAAAAACGTAACGCAGCCAATTTATTTATTACTCAATTCCGCCAATCTCTTTTTCAAGCTAATTTGTGTAGAAAGCTTTCGCCCGTCTTTGGCTGTTCCACAGTGAAGTTCTCAGCAATCGTCGCTCCAAGGTCCGCAAAGGTCTTGCGAACAGGTAGCGCTTTTCCCGCCGCAAATGTCGGTGAATACACGAGCAGCGGAACAAATTCACGTGTATGATCTGTTCCTCTGAATCCCGGGTCGTTGCCATGGTCAGCAGTAATAATGAGTAAATCATCATCTTTGAGCTTTGGCAGAACCTGACCCAACTGCTTGTCGAATGCTTCGAGCGCCTTGCCGAAGAGTACCGGTTCCCTGCGATGACCGTATTTGGCATCGAAATCAACAAGGTTTGTGAAGCTGAGGCCATGGAAATCCCGATCCAGAATTGAGATCAACCGTTCCATACCATCCTCGTTGCTGACCGTATGCCAACCTTCCTTAATTCCCTGCCCACTAAAAATATCATTAATTTTGCCGATAGCAAACGTGTCGATTCCCGCATCTTGCAACAAATTGAGAACAGTCTTTTCTGGCGGAACTAATGTCAGATCGCGACGGTTAGCCGTGCGCTCGAAGTTATCTGCGTTGTCGCCGATATATGGGCGAGCAATCACGCGGCCAAGATGATAGGGCTCTTCAATGGTCAACTCACGTGCGTATTCGCAAATTTTATAGAGTTCTTCTAATGGTATAACAGCTTCATGGGCAGCAATCTGAAGCACCGAATCTCCAGATGTATAGAGAATCAGCTCGCCTGTCTTCATCTGGCGCTCGCCAAGTTTTTTGAGGATCTCCGTACCGCTGGCCGGTTTGTTCCAGATCACCTTTCGACCACTGAATGTCTCTATTTTATGAATCAGCTCATCCGGGAATCCATTTGGAAAGGTGCGCAGCGGTGTGAGCACGGGCAGACCCATCATCTCCCAGTGCCCGTCCATGCTGTCCTTTCCTGCGGATACTTCATGCATTTTGGTAAAATAGGCGAGCGGTTGTTCCTGCACCGATACGCCTTGAATTGGCTTTTCAGGACGAATATTTGATAACCCTAACTTGGCTAAATTCGGGACGCTCAAACCGTTCATCGCCTCTGCTGTATGTCCTAATGTATCGCAGCCCTCATCGCCGTACTTTGCGGCATCCGAGGCTTCACCGATGCCTACAGAATCGAGTACGATAATATGAATACGCTTAAATTTTTTAGTCATCTTATCCTCCTATAAACATGAGCAATCTTGTCTTTTCACGAACGAAATCTATAGTCTATTTTACCTCAACCGATAAGAAGCCGCAAAAAACTCCGGAACATTGACCACATTCCGAAGTTTTCTCTGGTCTACCTATTCATTTAAAGAGCCAATAGCTCTTGTTTATTTTTCGTTATACTTTCTTGATTCTTCTTTGAGGTGCACGAGATCAACCAACATGGAATGATAGGGCGCTTGAAGGCCGTTCTTTTCAGCAAGGCGAACAATCGCGCCGTTGATATAATCAACTTCTGTTGGACGGTTCGTACTCATGTCCTGATGCATGGAAGGGTAGTGAAGAGGATTGCTTACTTCGGATACGTACATGACCTCATCGACAAGTTCATCGCGACCTACTTCCAGCTTGAATCCTTCTGCGTCAATTGCTTCATAGGCTTCATAAATCAGCTTGCGCGACATTTCCTTGGCGTTCTTATAAGCAGCGAACTGACCCATTTTCATATTCATGAGCGTGCAGAGCGTATTTACAACGGAATTGAACACGAGTTTCGTCCAAACCGTACTCATATAATCCTTCTGAACAGTTGGGTGCATAAGCGCTTTTTCCATTTCATCGGCGACTTTATAAATAAAGTCATTGGGTTCACCCGCTACACGAACGATATGCGCATGACCGCCGCCGCGCTTGCCGATGAAATCAACTTTGCCCGGTCCCTTCATGACAGTCGCGATCATCGCCGTACCTGCGATAATACGCTCGCGAGGCACAAACTGCGCAATGTATTCCGCGCCGCCAAAGCCGTTCTGGTTTGTCATCACATACGTGTTCTCGCCAATGAAATGCTTACACCTTTCCATTGTTTCAACAGTGTGCATGTCTTTAACAAACACAATCGCGAGTTCCGGCGCTTCATGGTAGTCTTCAGGGTAGCTGACACTGACTTCGACGAACCGTTCGTCTTTTCCGTCGCGCCAAACGTGCACCCCACCGTTTTTCTTAATTTCTTCAACGTTTGGTTCCCATGTGTCTACAAAATGAACATCATTCCCTGCTTCCTGTAAAAGAACACCATACCTTAACCCCATCGCTCCTGCACCAATAACAACAATCTTCATCCTTCTCGTCTCCTTTTTCTGTGCATCTTTTTTGTCTTCTGTGCTTCTTCTACTACCTTGCTTATTTGCTCACCGATACGAAAAGCCCCATCCAGAAGTTTCTGAATGGGGCTTACCCAAGTCCCGTTCAGAGCGAAGAGGACTCGAGGCACATGCGGTCAATTGAACGACTGATGTACCGGAGTCCTAGCTAATCAAAATGACGACTACTTCATACGCTCTGGAACGAAACATTAGTATACCTTCTCTGAAGACAGTTTTTAGTGAGTGCTGTCAGTTTACACTTTCAAATTATTGATGTCAATAGAATTTTGAGAATATTTGTGTAAAAAAAACAGGCAAAGCCCGGTCCTTACTTCCGCAGGATGTGATGTCTTTCGCTAAATGCGGTTTTGAATCATCAAGCTTGTCTTGAACAAACAGTTCTAGTTCACGAATCATTTTGATCCTTGATTAAGTAACGTGGCCGGAATAAAATAAGCGGAGATTTTCCGGCTATTTGCATCATGGCGCTTGTTTTACAGGTAAATAAGGGTAATTTTTCCGCTTATGTACGGAAAAACCCTCTATTTTCACGTTTTTCGATGCGATAAGCGGAATTTCTCCGTCTATTTAAGCGATTTTTTCATGCATTTCCTAATTAAGCGGAATTTTTCCGCTTATTTATCAGATTAGGCACTTCCCTGATCGCCCAACCAAATCTTATGACCATATCGTCGTACCAACAAGGCAAAATGATAAACTTTCTAAACCTGTTAGAAAAACCGGGCACAGCCTGTTCCTTGGCTATCATTCTGCACGCGGCTTTGATCCATCAACCTTGAACTTGAACGACACTTCAGCTGCTCGCTTGCCGCAGGCGATCCGGGAGCCTCCTCATACATGCTCTTATCTGCGGGGTCTCCCCTGGCTCGCTGGTGCCGGTCCCTCAGATGTCCCGCGCCCCTCAAACGGGTCATGGATGTTTCTTTACTCTTGTAAAAAAAAGAAAAAGGTCCGATCACGGCCTAAACCGTTCACGAACCTTTTTATAAGCCGGCTGCATTTCAGTCGCTTAGTCTTTTAAATCGTTAATGGAATCAATGGATACATAAGAGGGAACAACCAGACCCAACTTCGTTCCTTTTAAATTCGGACCTAGGTCTGTGACTTGACTCTTAAACTGTTTCATGTAGTCCGCGTGTGTCGTCGGCAGCCACGCGGCAACAATTGCATCATCACTGCCCTTTGCAACGCCGGCCCACATCTGACCAGCACCGAGCTGTTCCATCGTCACGGTATAACCCAAATCTTCAAGAACAGCAGTTACAACATTCGTACTGGCAATTTCAGAAGCCCAAGCAACATAGCCCAGTTTAATTTTCTTTCCACTGACTTTCTTCGCGCCTTGAGTCCATTCATCGACCTTTTTCTGATTTTCTTTAACCCACTTGCGCGCAGCTTTATCAGCATCCGTACCTTTTTGAATATCGAGCATTACTTTACTCATATCATCCGGCGCCCATGAAAATTGATCGAGCACTTTTACCGCATTCGGATCTTTCTTATCAAAGCCCTTGTGGATGATTGTATGGATCTCCTCCGATTTACCGTAAATGCCCTTCGGATCCTTTAAATACTTTAAGTCATATTTTTGAAACATCCAGTGCGGCGTCCATCCGGTGACTACAATCGGTTGTTTCTTTTTGATTGCTTTTTCGAGAGAGGCAGTCATTGTCGCTTCAGATCCTGACTGCACGGTCCAATTGCTCAGTTCATAATCTTTAACTACTTGATCTGTCAACTTCATTTCCCCTGCGCCTGGATCGATACCGATTATTTTATGATCCACTTGATTGCCAAAAGAATCGGCACTTCCTGAACTCTGATTCTGACATCCGGTCAGGACTAATGCAACGAGCAAAAAAACACTAATGACAGTTACTTTTACGTTTTTCAAATTATAATTCTCCCTTTTTCTTATTTCGAGTATTTTGTGATAATCGATCCAGCATGATCGCAAGAATCACAATTGCAAGACCCGCTTCAACACCGATATCTATGCGCAGCGATGTCACGGCAAGATAAACATCGGCACCGAGTCCAGGTGCGCCGACAAGGGACGCCACGACGACCATGGAGAGGGAAAGCATGATACTTTGATTCACACCTGCCATTATCGTCGGCGCAGCCATTGGAATCTGCACTTTAAAAAGCTTTTGCCAAATCGTTGATCCAAATGCATTAGAAGCCTCAATTAAATCAGGCGGCACTTGGCGAATACCTAATCCAGTCATACGGATTGTCGGCGGCATAGCAAAGACAATCGTCGCCACAACACCCGGAGGCATTCCTGTTCCAAATAAGAAAATGGCGGGGATAAGATAAACAAACGACGGCATGGTCTGCATAAAATCGAGAATCGGCGTGACCACGCGATGAAAGGTTGTATTGATTCCTGCCCAAATACCGAGCGGAAGACCAATGATAATCGAAAGGACAACCGAGGTCAGCACAAGCGCGAAGGTCTGCATCGCATGCACCCAATAGCCTAAATCATAAATAAGAATGAGTCCGACTAATGTAAAAAGAGCAACACCGATTCCCCTGCGCCAAAACGCAATTCCGACAAAAATCAAAATAAAAACGACCGGCGTCATGAACGTAAATAGCCAAACCAGACTGTCTACAAAGCTTTGGATACCTGTCGCGATATAGCCGAAAAACGTATCGCAGTAACGTGTAATAAATTGAATGAGCAAATCAGCCCAATGACCAATAGGTATTTTCGGTAATGGGGTAGTAGTCAAGAGTTTTTCACCTTCTCATCATTAATTAACGGTTTATTGCCCGCAAGCGCATTGATAATCGCACCGCGCCGCACAAGTCCGCGCAGCTTGCCTTGTTCATCAACAACTGCTAATGGAAGGGACGACTTTGAGATGTCTTCAAATAGATCAGCAAGATGCGTGTCCAACCCAACCGGATTTACCTTGCATACGATATCGCGTGCGCGTGTTCCTGTTTCTACCGCTTCCGCTGCGTCATCAGCGTCCACAACACCAAGAAACTTTTGATTGCGATCCACAGCAAAAATACTTGATATTCCGTTGTCATTCATTAGCTGCAGAGCAACACGTGCGCCGCGATCAATCAGCATCGCATCGGCGCGGCTCATGATGTTTCCCGCTGTGATGACTTTGGACAGATCAACATCCTCGACAAAATGTTCGACATAATCGTTTGCCGGATTCATGAGAATCTCTTCAGGAGTGCCAATTTGAACGATGCGCCCATCTTTCATCAAAGCGATGTGATCACCAATACGCAACGCTTCATCTAAGTCGTGCGTGATAAATACAATGGTTTTTTGCATCTCATTTTGCAGGTCCAACAACTGATCCTGCATTTCTTTGCGGATCAAAGGATCAAGCGCGCTAAAGGCCTCATCCATGAGCAGTATATCTGTATCACTGGCCAATGCACGCGCAAGGCCAACGCGTTGCTGCATACCACCAGATAATTGATTTGGAAAACTGGCTTCGTATCCCTTAAGTCCGACAAGTGCCAACGATTGATAGGCACGTTTTGTTCGCTCACTTTTATCCACGCCTTGAATTTCCAGACCGAAAAGCGTATTTTCAAGAATGGTTCGATGTGGAAAAAGCGCAAAGCCCTGAAAAACCATGCTGATTTTTTTACGACGAACCTGCCTCAAGCCTTCCGCGTTCATTCGAGTGATATCCTCACCATCAATAAAAATACGCCCGGATGTCGGTTCAATTAACCGATTAAGAAGCCGAACCAATGTAGATTTTCCACTGCCGGATAGACCCATAATCACAAAGATTTCACCTGATTCAACTGAGAAACTCGCATCGGCAACGCCCACATTTAAGTCTGTCTTTTCTTTGATCGCTTTTTTTGAAAGTCCCTTTTTCAAGAGATCTAAACCGCGTTGCGGATTTTTGCCGAAAATTTTCATCGCTTGTTTCACTTCAATTTTTTTCATTTAAACACCTCGTTTTTTTCTGGACTTTATCAAGCACCCGCTATTTATAAAAGGTCCCATGGCGTTTCTCAAACACGATGCGTATAGCACTGTATTAATCGTAGCATAATTATTTATACAGTTCAAACTGTACAATCAGATAATACAATGTATACTGTATAATGTATTGGCATTTCCAAGCGAAATGAGATTGTTGTTATTCCGTTGCATTTCGTTCTTTTCAGAGCACTAATCAACGTTTACAATGTAGTATAGTGAAATTTTCTTTTAAGTTGGTGAATAGGTTGGATCATGCAGAAATCGTTGAAAATATAAGGGAAAGAGTCATTGAATCCGTTTCTCAAAATATGTACCTATACGGTGTTTCACCATCAATCGGTCGTCTTTACGGCACATTATTTTTTAATGGCGCTCCCATGACCTTGGATGATATGAAGGAAGAATTGAGGATGAGCAAGACAAGTATGAGCACCTCAGTTCGTACACTTACTGAATTGAATATGGTTGAACGTGTTTGGAAAAAAGGGGTTCGAAAAGATCTTTATGAAGCTCAAGAAGATTGGTATCAGATTTTTACCGATTTCTTCTCAAATCAGTGGCGCAAAGTCACCTCATTGAACGCTAAAGCTGTACGTCAATCGCTTAAAGAACTAAACGATTTAATGAAAAATCAGGATCTCACTGAATCCGAAAAACAGCTGATCCAGACAGATATTGATAAATACCAATATATCTTGAATTATTACGAATGGTTAAATCGTCTGTTTGATTTTCTTGAAAGTGATGAACTTTTTGAAATAATTAAGAAAAAAGCGAACGATGACCAATAATTTAACTCTGAGCGATGTTCGTCCTCAACACAATCTAATTCAAACAAAACCAATGCCGTGCACCTACATCCGCGAATACAGTGGTATGCAGGTGTACTTTTCTTTAATTTGCCCTACTGGGTATACTATCTGAGGCTGCGGCAGTACGCATACCTCCGTTGTTTCTGAGACAACGCGTGTTTAGTCTGTTCATTCGAACGTATTACTATTCATTCCACCGTATAGCTGTCATCCTTGCGACGCACCAAAAAAGCAGCTCCGCTTTTGACAACGGAACTGCTTTTTATATTTATTCAAGACTGACTATTTAGAAGGTGTTCAAAAAGTCCGGGAAAAAGGTAATGAGGATCTTCTCGGCTCTTTTTGTCCTCCTTTTTGAACAGACTCTATTATTTATTTTGCAGCTGGCTGAGGAAGTTCAACTTCAGCGCGGCCGAGGCTTTCGCCATTGACTGCGGCATTGAAGTTGTCGTAGCTTGTTGAAATCATGTTTGAAACGGCTACATCGGTCATCGCAGCAACGTGCGGCGTGATCAATACCTTAGGATACAATTCGATCAATTCTTTGATCGTAGCATCCGGGAATTCAGTGCCGTCGGAGAAGTCTTTGCCGAAGAAGCGTGCTTCGTCAGTCAATACGTCGGCGCCGAAACCTTCGAGCTTGCCGCTCTTGATTCCTTTAACAACAGCAGCTTCGTCAACGATTTCGCCGCGAGCAGTGTTGATCAGAATTGCGCCGTCTTTCATTTTGCTGATGAAGTCTTCACCAACAAAGTTTTCATTTTTGCCAGGGAAGTATGGAAGGTGCAGGCTGACGATATCAGATTCAGCAAGCAGTTCATCCAATTCCTTGAATTCAACCAATTTCTTGGCGAAGTCGCTTTGGAAGATATCATAGCCGAGCAATTTCGCGCCAAGACCTTTATACAGCTCTGCTTCGACACAGCCGATATGGCCGGTTCCGACGATACCAACAGTAATTTTATGAACTTCGTGGCTGAAGTTCGTTTCTGTTACCTTGAAGTTCAATTTAGAAGTGCGGGCAGTCGTATAAACTGTGTGACGAAGGAGTGCTGTACCAAGATAAACAGCCAGTTCCGCAATCGCGTTCGGTGAGTAAGCAGGAACGCGGGCCACCTTCAATCCGAGATCGGAAGCTGCTTGCAGGTCGATATGGTTGAATCCGGCAGTACGCGTAAATACGTATTTAATACCGTATTCGCTGAATTTTTCGAGGTTTGCGCGGTCTGCAAGACAGTTAACGAAAAGCAGCACGCCGTCGTGACCTTGTGCGAGATCGCCATTGTCGGCAGTCAACAAATCATTAACCAAAGTCAATTCGTAACCGTATTTGTTCAATTCACTGTACAAATGTTCTTCGTAAGGTTCTACACCGTACGCAATGATTTTAAAAGCCATGCTCAAACATCCTCCTAAAGAAAGTTTATTCTACACCCGATATTTCTGAACATCGGGGATGTAACCGGAACAGCTTAATTTATTCGTGATTCGTTTCACAATATACAAAAAAAGTTTTCTCTTTCTCTTCACAATTTATTCAACGCGTCTTCGTTTAGACACAAAAGTGTGAATGATTAGGGAATCTTTTTTCACATAAAATTATAACACCACACTCTGTTAGCGACAATCTGCTAATGTGCAAAAAAAGTGATCTTTTTGTGAATGATGAACTTTTGAGTGCCTGCTTCTCCTGTTACGGCCTTTGAAAACAGCGCCGTCATTCGGATTGCTGTATGAAAATAAATGAAAAAATGTTTCCTAAGGCAATTGAAAAACCCGCCCCAAATTCGTCCTTTTTTTCATTCAATAAGCCCAGTGATTAGATAATTTGGATTCAACAAACCTCTTGTGTATACTTTCTTACCCATGAAAAAAGTTATTCACGGTGTTGGTTCCATGAATAACTTCAGCAAATACGTGCTTATTTAATTATTCCTTTTCAAAAGAAGATGTATTTATAATTGGATCAAAGTTAATGACTTCTATGATGATCGGTGTTCCTTTGGCAATATCCGATCCTTCGGGCACTGTAATTAATAGATTTCCAACTCCGTTCTCACCAGCTGTATACGCAAAATTGTCCGCCATTTGAACAACACCATTAATATAAACATTGAGATAACTATTATCAAGCTCTAATGCCGGAAACGATTCAACAGGCGCGCCCTCGTCATCAAAGAACTTAGTCGTATCAATTTTCACTACGGTTTCCTCGGGTATCACTTGCTCCAGTTCATAGAAAAAACGAGTAACCGATGGTGCTACCTTGATGCTGCTTTTCGCCTCAAAAACGGGCTTAATGATTTTAAGACCCATCTTATTTCCCCCTTTGATCGATAGATATCAGCTAACCTTGAGAAGTTGTCGCATAACTGAATCTGCCTAATCCCTCATACTTACCGATTTATTACACCATATGCTTGAGGAGGAAAAGGGCTATCCACGAAAGCCAATTAAGCGAAAAGATAAGAAAATAACCCAAAGAAAACACAGTTCATGCAACAAATAAGACAGCGTTTTGTGGCCAGTATCCGCTAACGCCACCCGCTCAGCTTTTACCTCTTCGTCTGAATGTCAAATGGTACTCACTTTATCCGACGCGGTTCATATACTTTAATACGAGGGGGGGAAAATAAAGATGGAAAATATGTTTTCTTCAAAAAAGGCATCATTCATTCCTCAGCCGTTTCTGTCACTCCCGAAAGCACAATGCGGTCCGAAACGGCTTTTTATCCATCCGCAACAGGTGGATGCGCTCACATTTTATACATTATCCGACGGACAAAAAAGAGTTTACACATCCGTTGACGCACTGCATGGACATGGCACAAACATTATTTTAAACCCTGATGAAGTGTCTTACATGAATTTGTTCATTAATGGCATTTTACAATCCAAACAGAGTTATGACGTAATTAACGGACAGTTGGTGATCCATACTGAAGACATCCCCATTAAAGGTACCCCTATTATTCTGCAGATGCTGTCGATTCGTTAACATAAAACCCAGTGGATTAGGCTCCAGATTCCATACTTTTTTGCGAATGGTGTTTCTTTTCGATCACCTTCGAGATAAAGAAAATCATACACACTTTTCATTCCACCCTTTCTGCATGAAAACCAAATACATACACGAAAAGGTGTTCATGAGCGTCACAAAAAGCCCATATCTTGAATAGGATACAACTATCTATTTTATTATATCCTTAATAGCTCTGCGCTTGAAAAACACATCTTTTCACAACATGGATCCTAGTAAAAAAGATCACAATGGGGATGATTTATCTACATGACGGACAACGGTCAACTTATCCAGAGAGAATTAGATTATCTAAAGGGCATAAAAAACAAATCAGTAGGAATTATTAGTACAACGGCTAGAAAATCAAATGGATTACGTACATTGCCAAGAAGATCCGCAATGGGCTTTACGGCGATAAGCTTTTTGGTAACAGAAGTAGAACAAGCACGCACTTGCCTATCCGCCTTAGATGGTCGGGTCGACTATATATTAATTGATATTGAAGAGAAGCAGGGCTTGTCTCTTATTCGTGAAGCAAGACAAATCATAAAACTATCTAAAGTTATTACCTGCAAACCGAACGATGCAACGATAGAGTCCTGTGATCTGCTTATACGGCATCACTATCAAGACACATTGGAAAATAAATCCGTGCTGGTTATTGGTTCCGGAAATTTAAGTACAAAAATAGCCTTAAGGCTGGCTGAGCGCCAAGCAAACGTGTATTTGCATAGTAGAAACTATCAAAAGTCCGTTAAAATTGCCGACTCATTAAATTTAATTATCCCTAAATTTTCTCCCAAAATCCAAGCAATTAAAAAACCTAATGAGAAGTATACGATCATTCTATCTTTTTTGTCTGCCGAAGAAATTATTGGTGAGGACTATTTGTCACTATTAAATGAGCATTCATTAGTGATTGATGGCGGAATAAATAATTTTAAATCGGCATTCATTCAAGGGGCTCTGGAAAAAGGTATCACGTGTTACCGACTAGATGTCCGAATTGCTTTTTTATATAATCTGCTTCTTCTCAGCGATGAAGTCGAGTTATTTTTTTCAAAAGTAATGGGCCGCATAAAGGATCCGAGTAAAGGATATGATCTAGTATCCGGGGGAGTTATCGGCAATAACGGTGATGTTATTGTTGATCAAGTGATAAAGCCCACTCAAGTTGTCGGCGTTGCGGACGGATTAGGCGGAGTGAAACGTGAACTCGATTATTCTAACGATGAAAAGCGAAGAGTAGTCGAACTCTTAAACCATTTAAAAGGTCATCAAAAGTAAAGAATTTTTCAGCTTTTTCATTAGTCATCCGGCACCAGCCATTTCCCATTTCATGAGACAAATAAACTGGGTCTTTAACACAATTAAAAGTGCAGGGAGCATAGTTCTCCCTGCACTTTTATGGTCGTTGACGAGATCGGTAACTCGTTTGTCCTTCCATTATCAGCGGGCAACACGTTTATTATATGAATCCGTCTTTCTCTAACATCGCTTTGATCTCTTGTTTACTCATTAACCCCTCTTTGGAACTGTATTCTGCAATTTTTGCCGCGGGATAGCTTGCGTAGTGTTCTTCCACACCCTCAATCGGGAGGGTTGGAAGAATCACATAATACTGATCGCTGTAAACAATGGTTTTCCTACTTTCATTTAAAGAAAGCAGCAGCTCATGAATTTTTTCTCCCGGACGAACACCAAGTGTCTCAATCGTTATCTTTGTTCTCCCTGAAGCGTCAATCAGCACCTGTGCCAGATCACTAATTTTACAGGAAGGCATTTTCATGACAAAGGTTTCTCCGCCAACGCTTTCATAAGTGGCCTTCAAAACAAGCTTAATTGCGTCTTGCACAGACATGAAAAAGCGCGTCATTTGAGGATCGGTAATGCCAATCTTATTTCTTTGTTCCATCTGGCTTTTAAAGACATGGATGACACTCCCGTTTGTTCCTAATACGTTTCCGCCACGGACACAGACAAATTTCGTTTGCCCTGTCAATGTATTTGCATGAATAATTAACCGCTCGCCCATTGCTTTTGAAAACCCGTAAAAATTTAGTGGATCTGAAGCCTTGTCTGTTGAGATATACACCACTTTTCTCACGCCGCAATGAATCGCTGCATCAATGACATGCTGCGTACCGATCACATTTGTTTTTAACGCATCAAGCGGTTGCTCTTCACAAACAGGGACATGCTTTAATGCTGCCAGGTGAAAGATATAATCCACTCCTCGGCAAGCTTCAATAAGCGCGTCCTTTTCTCGTATATCGCCTATAATAAAACGCAATCGGGATTCTCCATCGAATACTTGTTTCATAATGAATTGATTGTTTTCATTGCGTGAAAAAATCCTAATTTCCTTTGGTCCTTTATCTAATAGTTGCTTTACTAACTCATAGCCCCACGATCCCGTTCCACCCGTTACAAGGATGGTCTGATTGTTCAACACGTCCTATGCCTCCTATATTCAACATTACGCTATTAATATCATCCGTCGCCGTTCGGTTTTTTTTATTTTTGTAAGGAAAAATGTTTAGTTGCTTCTCTATGAGCATGTGGTGTATCGAACTACTTGGCTGATCAAGCGCCGACTCTTATAACCTATGCAATCCTAGTTTCATTGTCATAGGCAGTCTATTTAATTTAAAGCGAAATAGGAATAAATGCAGGTGTATTGAAGACAAATGAGACTCGCCCGCTGATGCTATTTTTACAGAGTAACAGAGGAGATATTTCGATCTCTAGGTCATCCATCCAAACCAAACACGGGATGGAACAATACATTATGTCATATAGCGAAAGCGGGATGATTGACTTTTGAAGATACTGCTTGCCACCTTTTGGGTGATTCCACATGTCGGTGGGGTTTGGAACTACATGGTTCAATTAAAGGAAAGCTTGGAGAAAATGGGGCATAACGTTGACTTATTGGGGTATGGCGAAGACAAAGCCTATATTCATCTCGTTAACAAAAAGAAAAAAATATCTATTGATGCGCTGCATCCGGCAAAAAGCAGAACGGATCATCAACAAAACAACGCAAACGAACGCGTTGCACAAACCGAACGTCATATGAATTTTTATGAAGCGGCAGCAGCATCTTTTGGATTAAGCGACTATGATCTCATCCACACACAAGATGTGTTGTCAACGGCCGCCATGAGCCGTATCAAGCCGAAGCATGTGCCGCTCGTTGCAACATTGCATGGATCCGTCGCACTCAAAACGTTCTACGAGCTCGAAGCGCCCCACCAGTCTTCTTCGACATCCACAGCAAAAGAGTATTTTAAAAATCTGGAGCACTTTGGCGCAACCTGTGCCGACATAACGATCGTTGCGAACCACTGGCTGAAGAACGTCTTAATCCATGAATTTGATGTCCCTGCAGAACAAATTCAAGTACACCATTACGGTTATAATTGCACTCATTTCGTAAAACAGTTAAATACAAAAACATCCTTAAGAACCAAGAAAAAAGTAATTATTTATACGGGCAGACTGGTTATGTTAAAGGGTGTTGACTTTCTGCTGAGCGCACTGGGTCGACTGAAACAGCAAAGAGCAGAGAATGATTGGGTCTGTTGGATCGTTGGCGATGGCGATATGAGCAAGCAATTAACGGCACAAGCAAAAAAGCTGGGATTAATCAACGATGTCATCTTTTTCGGAACCCGACAAGATGTTCCCTATCTGCTCTCTCAGGCCGATATCCATGTTTCACCCAGCCTTCTTGACAACCAGCCCCTATCCGTCATCGAAGCCCAGCTTGCCGGAAAAGCAGTTGTAGTGAGCCGTTCAGGCGGACTGCCCGAAATGGTTGACGATGGCGTCACCGGAATTATTGTGCCTGAGCATGATCCTCGGGCGCTATTTAAAACGCTTGATCTTCTGTTAGACAACGACCGACTCAGAGAAAAACTAGGAACCAATGCAAGCAAATGGGGGCGCAGTCATTGGTCTCAAAAATGTGCTGTACAAAATTTAGTGCGTGTCTATGAACAGGTTAAGTGCAAGGAGGACCGGATTAAACAATGAAATGGACTACTCTGTTTATCATTAAATACAAACTATCGCATTGGTTTTCAAGAACCCTCTTTAAAATCCATCAATTTCGAAAGGTGCGGGAAATTGAACAAGCGAAGAAAAAAATCCATATAAAAAGGAAGAAGAGGTGCACCATGAGTTTTAAAACGATCAATGGAACCTATGATGCGATTTTCAGTTTAGGAGACTTATGCTTAGCCAGTATTCAATTAAGAAGGCTCAATCTGCGGCCATTTGCCGGCGTTATCGACTGGATGGGATCGCCCTCTCTTAATGATGTCAATCGCTTGCTTAAAAATAGGTTTGAAGGGTTTATGGACGCGTCACATCTGTCAATCAGAGGCTATGCCACTGCACAAAATTTACTAGTCGCTGATGAGCAGTATAATATTATGTCAAATCATGACTTCGATGCAGAAAGAAATAGCTTAGCCTATTTGGCAACCTATCCGGAAGTAAAAGCAAAATTCGATCGTCGAATTAAGCGATTCTTAACCAAATGTGAAACAAGCAAACGGATTCTTTTTGTTCGAACCGAGGGGACATTTGATGAAATTTTAGCATTGGAAGATACCTTATCTGAACTGGTTAAGGGCGACTTCCGCATTCTTGTGATCAACCATACAAACGTTGCCGGGATCGTTGTCAAAAACTGGCCGCTGGAAAATGTCCTTTCACTGGAGTTCCCTAATGGTGAAAGATGGGAAGGAAATAACGCGCTTTGGGCCCAAGTCCTAAAAGGGGTTCATATTAGATAAGCTGCAGTTAGCGGTTCAATCCCCCTCAATCCGTACAACGCTAAAGCTGCCGATTAAGCATACCACTTTGGCGTTGTTTTTTTGTTCGCAAAAAATGTGCTTGATTGGGCCTTTCTGATACTCGGAGAAGCGGAATTTTTTCAACAGTTTGCGACACACAGGGGGCGACCGTCTACGGGTGCAACGCGCCGGGGAAATGGTCGAAAGCAATGAGATAAATGGACGCAATCATTACTTCTTTCAGAGCCAAACCCCAAAAAATAGACAATTAAAATATTTTTTTGTCAAAAAGAAAGAAACATGCCTACACAATATATTGACTGCACAATACAGTAACAATATATCATCCATAGGAGAGATGCGGAAAATGAAAATTTTGCTAGCCACTTACTGGTCCATTCCCCATGTGGGCGGAGTTTGGCAATATATGACCCAGCTGAAAAAAAAGCTGGAGTCGTATGGTCATGAAGTTGATCTGCTTGGCTATGATCAATCCAACCTTAATGTCACAGTGTTCAATAAAGGATTGGTTCTGTCAAGAGAGAAAGTCACTCCGTTAATCGATACCCATTTTACGCAAGAAAATTATCCAGCAATGCATGCTAATTTCTTAGTGAAATGGACAGAGATGCAGCGTTATGTATATGAATTGAGCGCCTCTTATTTCGGTGTTAAGGATTACGACATCATCCACACTCAAGATGTGCTCTCAACCGTTGCAATGAGCCGAATCAAAGATCCGAATACACCATTAATTGCCACCCTGCACGGATCAGTTGCCCATGAGATCAGACGTCAGTTGAAAAGCGTTCACAAGTCGGCAACGGATTATCTCGCCAGAACGTACTACGATAAATTGGAACATGACGGAGCCGTATCGGCAGACACAACCATCGTCTGCAATCAGTGGTTGCAAACGATGCTGACCAACGAGTTCCACGTACCGAAAGATCAGCTTAGAGTGCTGCATTACGGTTTTGATACTGAGGCCTTCATTAAAAAAGTACACCAAGAGGCAACACTTAAGGCACCAAAGGATAAAAAAGTCATTATTTACACTGGACGGCTCGTCGAACTTAAAGGAGTCAATTATCTCATCGATGCATTTGCCAAACTGAAACAGATTAGAAACGATTGGGTAGGCTGGATCGTCGGTACTGGTGAAAAAGAGTCGGAACTCAAAAGCCAAGCGCTGTCACTTGGCCTAGGTGATTCCGTTCGATTTTTAGGAAAAAGAGAGGATGTGCCAAGTCTGCTCAATCAAGCAGATATGCTTGTTCTGCCGACATTGATCGAAAACCAGCCCCTGTCGGTGATCGAAGCACAAATAGCGGGCAAAGCGGTTATTGCAAGCAATGTCGGTGGAATCTTGGAAATGATTCAGCATGGCGTGACCGGCATGTTGACGCCGCCAGAAAACGCTGACGCTCTGTTCAGTACGATCAACCAACTTCTCTCTGATGACCAGTTAAGAAAAAAACTCGGAATTAATGCTCGAAAGTGGGGCTTGACACACTGGTCAATTGATCGAGGCACTCAGGATCTTCTGAACATCTATCTTCAGGCCATATACGCCAAAGGAAAGGGTGAGAAGCTTGTATAAGCTGATTGAATTCTTCAAGTATATTTTTCTCGTCTGCTATTGGAAGGTTGCCGATCTTTGGAAAAAGGCACGGGGGAAGAAACCAAGCAACATTTCTGACTTTATGAGTGAGCAACGTACTAATCCTACTCTTTTAAACATTGAAGACACGCATTCACTATTTGCTTCTCCGCCCCGGGACGCAACGATTTTCATGTCGAAACCCATTTTTGAGAAAATTGTTCATTTGCTTCCAACGAATTACGTACTGCCGGATCTTGAAACACTAAAAATTGTCACAGACATCTATAACCAGCATGAAACGATACAAGAAGAACCGCAGCACAATGATTCCCCGGTTCTCAACAAAATAAAGACAACGCATCCGACCGTCCGTACACTGTCTCAACCGTTCATAAAAAAAACGAGCCGACCGTCTGAGCCGACCAAGCAACACATCAGCCGTATAAAACCATTCACACCCAATGTCACTCCCGAACTTGCGCACATTTCATCGTTAGATCGGAACGAACACAGTACCAAGCAGGAAGCGGTATCTGACCCAGCACTCCGCATCACACCGCTGCAATCAAAAAAGAAGATTATTAAGCCTGCTGAACGGAAGGATGACGTTACGCAAAACGACCACTATAAATTTGTTTTCATAAAGTAATTATGAACTGAGGGAGGGAGCATGATGAAAGCAATTGTTTCAGGCGGTGCGGGATTCATCGGCTCTCATCTTGTGGATGCCTTAATTGACCGCGGCGATGACGTTCACATTATTGATAATCTGCACTCTGGCCGTATCGAAAATATTCACCCGTGCGCCACTCTGCACGTGATGGACATCTCGAACCCGGAGGTTAAAGATATGATTGTACACATCAAGCCTGATGTGGTCTTCCATTTAGCGGATCAAGCAGAAGCGGCGGCTTCCGTACAGACACCGAATAACGATACTGAACTCACAATTGACGGAACTATCAATATTCTGGATGGGTGTTGTCTTGCCCAAACCAAAAAGTTTATTTTCGCCTCATCAGCAGCCGTCTATGGTGAAAATCAAAAGGATCTAGTATCAGAAAAAGATCCGACAGCACCGATATCCTGTTACGGGTTGTCAAAACTGACGGAGGAGTCTTATATCCGGCTTTTTAGTCGAATTTATCAACTTCCTTACACCATTCTCAGATATGCCAATGTTTTTGGACCCAGAAAAGCCGCCGAAGAAGCAGGCGGGGTTATTGCCATCTTTTTAAATCAATTAAAAAAAGGTGAACCCTTAAAAATTTATGGCGATGGCAATCAGACCCGTGATTTTATCTATGTGAAGGATATAGTTAAAGCAAATCTTGCCGCAATCAATCACGGGGATGGGGAAATTATTCATGCAAGTACCGCTCAAACGACATCCATCAACCAGTTGATTAACCACCTGCGGAACGTGTATGGATCAGAACCCAAGACCATCTATCTTGACGCGAAAGCCGCAGATATCCGGCACAGCTGTTTGGATAACGGGAAAGCGAGAAAATTACTGAACTTTGTACCGTCATACGATATCGTAGATGGATTACGAGAAACGTATGAGGCAGAAGTACTGAATAAAAAGAGGAACAGAGACAAGAATTGTGACTAGCCAAACTTGGCGAAGTCTCGCCTATGCTGGCTTCCGCTAAGCTTTGATACGTTTTTGTTGTATAAACTAAAGACCTGCCGGGATCAATAATCCGGCAAGTCTTTTTTCACTGGTACAATCCTTTACCCGCTTGAGGAGATGATACACCGGACCTAGGCCGACCTTGTCCGGTGCATCGACGGTTTCGCCTAAGGGTTTGGCGAAGGCACAATAAGTATAAACTCTTCACTTCACTCATAGCGCATACGAGTCCCGTTAATCTTGCAAATGGTCCGATCAATGATTCACATCTTTATACGAGTTGCTCAGAAGATCGAGCTGCGTGATTTTCCCTGACTCTTTGTAATAGCGGAAAAATCCGGCGGACGGAGCGGTATTAGGATCCGCCGCACTGTCATTTGTATGATTTTCACGCAGTTCCATTGAATAATAGGTACCATTGTCGGTCGTGTCTACATAGACTTCATCCGGCGTATATCCGGCTGCCTTAATCACGGCTGTCTCTGCTTTTTCCTGAGACACCGCAACACCCGAGCTGTTGGATGAAGTCGCGGATGAACCGGAAGAAGATGATACCGATGATGAATCATCTGAACTGCTCATTTGCGTATCAGGCGAACTGCCGGATGATGATTCCGAGGAGCTCTGGGAAGATTGATTGGATGACGTTTTTTCAGCATTCTTTTGTTGTGCCGTTATCACTTGTTCTCTTAACTCCCTTGCATCTTTTCTCAATATGCCTGATCCATTTTTTTGAAGAATGACCATATTCAATGCTTTTATGGCTTGTTCCGGATGATCCGTCACCGATTTAGCAACCAGAAAATTTGTGGTTTGAGCCGCTAATCGTGTTGCTTTCTTATCCTTTTTCTTATACGTCAAAGCCTTTTTAAAATAACTTGCCGCAGCATCATAATCCTTAGAGACAAGAGCAGCCTGTCCTTTTTTCATTGCCTGTTCATATGCATTGTCTTCTTGATTAGCGCAGCCGCTCAAGACAAGGGCTGCAATCGCAAATAAAATTAACAGTGTTTTTTTCATGCCTGCCTCCAGTTTCGAGTGACGTTGTAACATCTCTATCATATCATGTTTTCTCCTTTTTTTGACTTCTTTCTCTGTTTATCGCCGCATTTCGTGCACGTATTAACAGGCAAACAGCCAGACAATTGATGTATGCGTATCGGAGCCAATAGAGACACCGCTCCAGCCTGCCTCTTGATCCGCGAATACTGCCAAACCAATGCAATGAAAAGAGCTGAGCAGTCTTACGAATCCTGCAGACAGAATCGAAAAGGATCAGGCATTGCTGCCTGATCCTTCTAAACCGGAGCTTTATGATGATTTCGTTTGTCAACACATGGAGCGATTACTGATAATCCTTCGCAAGTTTTTCAAATGCGGCAAGGGATCGCTCTACTTTTTCCGTCGGGATGCAATAGGCCATGCGGAAGTAGCCTGGGCAGCCGAAACTGTCTGCCGGTACAAGGATCAAATCATAGTTCAACGCGCGCTTGCAGAACGCAACTGCATCGTCCTCCAATGCCTTCGGGAAAATATAGAACGTGCCCCCAGGCTTCACACACGAGAAACCTAGTTTTGTCAGACCTTCATACAGGATGTTCATGTTCGTTTCGTATACCGATAAATCGGCAGTCATATCGATCACTTCAGCTACGGCGAGTTGGATCAATGACGGCGGACAATTATGACCGATGCCGCGAGAAATTTGGCCGCACATGTTCACGATTAAAGCCGCATCCGGGTTATTCGGATTGACAGCGACGTAGCCAATGCGCTCACCTGGCAGAGACAGCGACTTGCTGAAAGAATAGCAGGTGATGGTGTGTGTGTAATACTTAGCGACAAATGGCGCATCTACATGATTGAAAACAATTTCACGGTACGGTTCGTCGGAAATCAAATAGATATCATGACCATATTCTTTCTCCTTTTGCGCTAAAAAGGCAGCTAATTTCTTAATCGTTTCGGTCGAATAAACGGCACCCGACGGATTGTTCGGCGTATTGATCAGCACCACTGCGACCTTTGGGGAGAACATGCGCTCAAATGCTTCAAAGTTAATCTGCAACGTTTCCGTATCCGGCGGAACTACTTTTAGAATAGCGCCTAACCCATGCACGTATGGCGTATATTCCGGAAAATAGGGCGCGAACGTGATCACTTCATCCCCAGCTGTCGCCACAGCACGCATTGCGTGTGCCAAAGCGCCGGCTGCGCCGGATGTCATGAAAATATGTTCTGTTTTGTAGTCAACACCGAATCTTCTCGAAAGCGAGGCGGCAACCTTTTCACGAACTGAGGTGATACCAAGGCTTGGGCTGTATCCGTGCACAGCCATCGAGTCGTTACTTGAGGCTAGTCCCACCAGTTTATCGGTAAATGCTTGGGGTACGGGCACGGACGGATTACCAAGACTATAGTCAAAAACATTTTCGTAGCCAATTTGTTTCGCTCGTTCCGTGGCATATTCAGACAGTTCTCGAATGACTGACTTTTGACTGAGCATTTGCTTAAATTCTTCAACAATCATAAAGTAATCCCTCTCTTTTTCGTAGACCTTTTCTTAGCATAGCGGCAGAGTGACGCCATTCGGCTTGCAGTACTGCTATTATACCTATATTGGTGGACAATTTCTATGAAGATCCAAAGAACGATTCTAGCACCTTTAATCAAAAAAGTAGTAAATACAATTGATTTATTGTGATTACGCTGATTTTAACGTATGTTTAGGATAAACGATTTTGAAAATTCACGGTTAGTCAGCTGAATAGAAGCGAGGCAATTGAAATGAAATTGTGGAAAAACGGTACATTCTATACTATGAACAAGCCCGGCGAAACCGCTGCTTGCGTACTTACGGATCATGGAAAAATTATTGCTTTCGATGAGCAAGCGCAGACAATTGCCCACGAACAGAAGGCAGAGTCTGTCGATCTTCAAAGCGGCATCGTCTTCCCCGGATTTGTCGACAGCCATCTTCATTTACTTTGGTATGGGCAGGCCCTGGATCGGTTGAACCTCTCAGGATACAAGACAAAAAAGGCTTGTCTTATGGCAATCGCCGAGCGTTCGGCGAACTTGAAGAACGGAGAATGGCTGTTTGTCGAAGGCTATGACGACAACAATTTGAGCGACAGTGATCAGCTCTTGACGCGAGAGGACCTCGACCCGATCAGCGATACGCATCCGATCCTCGTACGTCGGATTGACTACCATACCGTGAGCGTGAACAGCCCGTTCATTAATAAAATCGGGCTGACTCGCCATCAGATTTTTGCCGGTGGCGGCAAGATTGACCTTGATAGCGCGGGATTCCCGACCGGCGTATTACGGGATGAGGCCTCAATGCTCGCTATCGAACGATTTCCAACCGAAAGTACTGCCGAGTTGGAACGTCTTTTGAAGATCGCTGTTCAAGACCTTTGGAAAAAAGGCCTGACCGGCGCGCATTCCGAAGATCTTCATTACTTTAACGGCCTGGAAGGAACCGTTCAGGCATTCCGCCACGCGCTTTGTGAACAGTTCCCGTTTCGTGCTCATCTGCTCGTCCATCACAAGGAACTTAATGCTTATCTGAATACGCCCGAATCCCTCAAAACGGCAAGTGATTTTGTCGAACTTGGCGCGATGAAAATTTTCTACGATGGAACAGTTGGTTCTCATACCGCATTCATGACGCAACCCTATGAAGGCGAGCCGAACAACTACGGCCTGCAATTTCACAGTGATAAAGAATTCGAGGATCTTGTGCGACAAGCACGTGCGGCAAAACTGCCGGTCGCCGTGCATATGATCGGTGATCGCGCATTTCAAAATGTTATTCGCGTTTTAAAAAAATATCCGCCGCTGCTTGGGCAAAAGGATCGCATGATTCACACACCGTGGCTCCGTCCGAATATGTTAGATGAAGCGCACGGGATGCCGCTTGTTTTTGATAGTCAACCACAGTTCATGAGCAGCGATATGCCCTGGGCACTCAAGGTGCTCGGACCGGATTACCCGCCTCTTGCTTTTGCCTGGAAAACGATTCAAGACAGCGGCTTTACGATTGCCGGGGGCAGTGATGCGCCAATTGAAGTACCGAACCCTATGCTTGGCATTCATGCAGCTGTTACCCGAACCTGCCGTGCGGATTTAAACGGCAAACGCTACTTTCCTAAAGAAGCATTAACCGTGTTTGAGGCAATTGCCTTATATACTTCCGGCAGTGCCGACGCCTGCGCGCATTCAGAATCGCGCGGCACTATCAGCATCGGAAAAGTTGCCGACTTCACCGTTCTCGATCAAGACCCCTTTCAAATTGATACCGCGGATTTGCCGGGCATAAAGGTTCGGAAAACGATTGTGAACGAGCGCATTGTTTTTGAACAGTAAGATCCAATAAAGAGGTGTGCACAATGGACAGACTAGTTCCTTTTCTTATTACCGGCATCATTTTCTTTGTTGCTGGTCTGTTTTTTGATCATTACTTGAAGAAAAAATACGTGGTCGCAAAGAACTATGGTTGGACCTATCACCACATAAATAAACTCCAGTACCGAACGGAAATCATTTTGGCTCTGTTTTTTCTTATTACCTCAGGCCTTTTTAGACATCCGATCTATGGTCTCATTGCCTATCTCCCTGTTCTCAATGGGTTTCGCGCCTATATGGAATGGAAATACGAACGTGAGAAAAAAAGATATGTTCTTTTCCTGTTCTCAGCCATTTATTTAATCATCTTCTTTTGCACTGTTAGCGCGATGCGCATCCTTCCACTCTGAGGCAGTGTTATTCTATAAGAATTTTTTTATTTGTGACCAATCGTTGATCTTCTCATCCACTGACTTTGGATAACGAGAAGGTGTTGGGCTGGTTGACGGCATTTTAAGTAATTCAATGGTCGGTGGAATCACCAACTTAAAATATTTTTTAAAAACGGCAAAGGACTTACTGCCGTTAAAGGCGATTACTCGTATTCCGGGGTTAGCATTCAACAAGCCAGCGACATCATTTGGCTTTTCGTCCTTAATTGCCGAATCCAAACTGCCCTTGCGAACGCAATAGTGAATTGAATCCCACAAAGCGATCCGATGTATCTTAATGAAATCAACCTTTTCCTCATAGGACGGCTGATCATATTCTTTATCAAAGAGTGCGTACATGATCATCCAGAACTGGTTTCTCGGATTGGCGTAATACTGTTGCTTTGCCAAAGACTCTCGGCCGGGCATTGAACCTAGTATGAGAACTCGGGCATCTTCCCCAATAATGTGAGGCATTGAGTAAATACGTTCATTTGCTTCCATCTTATTCTCCTTATTATCATGGCGAAGGATACGCCGGTAGTTAATCAATGGTTATTCTTTGACTGCCGATTGAACAACTGCTTTTTCATCTTTTTTATAGAGGAGACCATCCTGAGAAAACTCGGCCATTCATTACCGAGATGAATCAGTGTCTAGGGTCTCCGTCCTTTGTTTGGTAACTATTTGAATCGTTGCCAAAAACGAACATATGTGCTATAATCAAACTATAAAAGAGGTGAATCCATGACCTTAAAAGGACTTAAAGTACGTATCTATCCAAACGAAAAACAGAAAGTAATGATTCACTTAAACTTTGGCTATAATCGTTTTGTTTGAAATCAAATGCTGAACCTGCTGATTGAGCGGTATCATAATAATTCGAAAGCCAAATTTTTAAATGCCTATGACTTAAACCGTTTGCTTCCGGCATTGAAGAGCGAATTCCCCTGGTTAAAAGAAGCAGAAAGTACAAGCCTTCAGGCCACCAATCATGATTTAATTGAGGCCTATAAAAAATTCTTTAAAGAGAAGCGCGGGTTCCCAAAGTTCAAGTCAAAGAAGTTTTTAAAGCAATCCTATCAATCGAAATGCATCAATCAGAACATCAGGCAGGTCGCACCCCATTACATGAAATACTCCAAACTGGGCGTGATGCGTTTTAAAACAGGAAAACCCATCCCCGATACCATTAAATCAGTGACGATCAAACAATCGTTTACTGGCAAATACTATGCCGTCTTACTTGTCGAATGCGAAAACCAAGCATTTGATAAAACAAATAAGCAAATCGGCTTAGATATGGGCGTCAGTGATTTGCTCATCGGTTCGGAGGGCACTAAATTCCCCAGCATTCGTTTTGATAAAGAGCTCGCCCAAAAGAAGCGCTATTGGGAAAAACAGTTCGCCCGAAGACGATTGCGAGCGGAAAAAGAAATGGCTTGGGACAAACACAATCAAGTGCTCCATCCAAGGCAGCTTTCCGACTTTAAGAACGTTCAAAAAGCTAAGTTAATGGTGGCTAAACTTCATGAAAAAATCGCGAATCAACGCCAGAATTATTTACATCACATCACGACGCAGCTGGTGAAAAACTATGATGTGCTTGTTATCGAAGATTTGAAAACCAAAAGCATGCTGCACAATCACAAGTTGGCACGGGCAATCGCAAACCAAGCCTGGCGGGAACTACGCCGGATGCTTGAGTACAAATGTGCTTGGTATGGGAAGAAGTTAGTAGTTGTTAATCCCCACAAAACCTCACAAATCTGTTCTCATTGTGGGCGTGATGATGGGAAACACACGTTAGACATCCGGGAATGGACGTGCCCTTCGTGCCAAACACATCATGACCGCGACATAAATGCAGCGAAAAACATCTTAAACATTGGGCTTGGTATAAGCCTTGGTAAAGAACTGTAACCTCTGCTCCTGATTGAAAGATCAGGAGTAAGTAAGCAGTGTTCCCAGAAGCTCGGTACTTTAGTACCGATGTAGTTCACAGTGCATTTTATAAGTGACACGGCCGATGGAGCAGCCGGGACCAATCGTGACATGATTACCCCTGACTACTTTTGCTTCCGTGTATTCAAGATAGATTTCATCGCCTTCTATAGAATCCACAAACAACTTTTTACAGCCGAATGCGCTTAAAAGCTGGTCAAAAAAGAAATGCGTAAACCGGCGGTGAACCATCAACGTACCGCATCCAATTTCTTTAATACGTGAGGTGTGACCGGATAACGTGATGTCAATCCGCTCAGCGCTGCAGAGCCCGCCTACGGTGAGCGGCCCTTCCGAAACGATCTCCTCGCCCTCTAAATCGCCGCCAACCGACAAGATTCCTGCGACGCGTACGTTATCCCCATGAACGCTTCCAAGAACCTTCGCCCTTCCGTTGATCTGAATGCGCTCCCCGGAGACATTTCCTTCTGCCCGGCATGTGCCATTGATAGTCAGCGACTCCGCAATCAACTGTTTTTCAATCACCCCTGAACCGCTGATCATAACACGCGCTGCCTTGACATCTCCGCCAATACGTCCTGATCCGTTAATATCAATGCTGCTGCAAATCAAATCACCGTGAATTTTTCCGCTTCCATTGATTCTGACGTCTTCATAGCATCCCCCCGGTGCAGTGCCTGAACCAGAAATTGATAGATTTTTCTTCTCCTCAATCATCTGAAGATCCTCCGCTTCACTAGTTAGTTTTCATCCGCCAATCGAACAGCTTGACCAACCGTAAACTTACCACTTGTTTTATAAGAACCTGAATACTCAACACGATCAATCGTACATCCCTCACCGATTTCAACGTCGATGCCGCGAACCACTTTTGCCTCAGTGTATTCAAGAGAGACACGGTCGCCTTCAATCGTTTCCGCGCGAAACATATTCGTCAGTGCGGTATTGAATAGCGTACGTCGTCTTTTGACCGACACATGTCCTGCGCCAATTTCCTTCACATAATTTTGCGTATTAAATTTAAGAACAATATCAATGGCATCACAATTCAGCAACCCCTCAACGTTAATACCGCCTTGCATATCTAGTGTTTCCAATGATACATTCCCTTCTGCATGGAGTGCACCGCGCACTTTCATCTCTTCACCTGTAAGGTTCCGAGCGGCGAACAATTCGCCATAGATCGATGCTTGCTGGAGTGCGCAGTCCCCTTTCACATGCGTCTCGCCGATTAAGCGTGATTCCGCGGCAGCCAGCCTTCCTCCAATGGTCACCTCGCCCATATTTCGAAAATAGTCGCAGGACAGATCCTCAGATACTGAGCATTCCCCCATCACCTTGCATGTGTTTGCTTCGATGGAACCGGTAACGCTGCATTCACCCATGATGCTCACCTTGTCAAATGTGCCGCCGTTTGACTGCGTTTCACCCATAACTTTTAAATTCTGCTTTGATTCATGAATCATTCTCGCAATCCTCCTTTGAATTTCTCCTCTTAATTTCGTTCAATCAACCTTTTCAGTGCCTCCATACTTGAGGAAATGGATTGCGCCTCAATCACGTTCACCCCATCATCAAAATAGAGGGCAACATCCTCCGCTGCAAGGAGAACCATTGAAACACCCATCTTTCGAATAAAATAGAGACAGCTGTTCTTGTCATAAACTTTATGACTGTTCGTTGTGAGCACATCGAGCAAATCCCTTGCCTCGGTGCGATTCATTCGTCCGTCTTTTAACATCTGATCGAGAAGAAATAACGCAAGAACAGCGTCAAACGGGTAGTTCTGCTTATGCGGTACGAGTTCTTTATAAATCTGCAACGTAAGGTTCGAAACAATGTTTCGGTCAAGCAATTCTTGTTCGGATAGAATGATTTTTGTGACCGATTGAGGAGAAAATCGCTCCGCCAGCTCATCAAGCGACTGCGTATCTTTCATTTCAGAAATCGTTTGAACGCGTTTGAGTATTTTTTCTTTTGGAAAAAAGGTCTCCTGACCGGTAAATGTCGACTTTCTGATAAACCAATCTTCTGGAATCAGCTGCTTCCTTTTCCAACGGTAGAGCTGCCCATAGGAAATACCGGTCAACTCCAGAAGATCCTTTTTTGCGATTAATTGCTCTTCCATAAGATCTTCCTTCCTCTCTTTTATGACGCCCCCAATATAACATAACACTGTTACGATGTAAATAAATGCTTTCTCACATTATCACGCTAAATTCCTTGCTTTATTTGTTATAATGAAAAAACACTGTCTTCTTACATAAACGTTGGAAGATATACAAAAAATAGAGACTGCAAACAGAAAGGATATGAAGTAGTGAAACAACAGCTAGAAAGAAAACTAAAAAACAGACATATTCAGCTAATCGCCATCGGCGGCGCGATCGGAACCGGTCTTTTCTTGGGATCCGGAAAAGCAATTCATCTTGCCGGTCCATCCATTTTGTTCGCCTACCTCATTATTGGTGTCGCTTTGTTTTTTGTCATGCGCTCACTTGGTGAACTGCTGCTGTCGAACACCGGTTACGCTTCATTCACAGATTTCACGGTCGAGTATATCGGCCCATGGGCCGGCTTTGTGACCGGTTGGACCTACTGGTTCTGCTGGATTATGACCGCCATGGCTGATATTACCGCTGTGGGAAAATACATGCAGTTCTGGTTCAACATTCCGCAATGGATTCCTGCCTTTCTTTGCTTGATTGTTCTAACTATCTTAAATCTGCTTACTGTAAAAATGTTTGGCGAAATTGAATTTTGGTTTGCGATTATTAAAGTGATCACGATTATCGCGCTCATTGTTCTCGGGTTAGTTATGATCGTTGTTGGTTTCAAAACGGACACGGGACATGCTTCGATACAAAACTTGTGGTCATACGGCGGTTTGTTCCCGCACGGCATTAACGGCTTCTTTCTCGGCTTCCAAATGGCCGTCTTCTCATTCGTCGGCATTGAGCTTGTCGGCGTAACTGCTGCAGAAACCGCTGATCCGGAAAAGAATCTGCCGCGTGCAATCAACAGTCTTCCTGTTCGTGTCCTTCTTTTTTACATTGGCGCCTTATTTGTCATTCTCTGCATCATTCCATGGACACAATTGAGTGCCGATAACAGTCCGTTTGTGAAGGTCTTTACATTGGTCGGCATACCCGCGGCCGCCGGTATTATCAATTTCGTTGTCCTGACGTCAGCTGCTTCTGCATGCAACAGTGGTCTTTTCTCGACAAGCCGCATGCTTTATTCACTCGGACGTGAAGGCAACGCGCCGAAAAGCTTCTCTATTTTAGGAAGAAGCTCAGTGCCAAGCACCGCATTGATCAGCTCCACGCTGGCACTTTCCGTAGGTGTTGTGCTGAACTACTTTCTGCCGGATTTCGTGTTTACACTCGTCACCAGCATCAGCGCCATTTGTTTTATTTGGGTATGGGGAATTATCCTTGTCTCGCATATCATTTATTTGAAAAAGCGTCCTAAACTGGCAGCCGCTTCGAAATTCAAGGCACCGCTTGCTCCTTTCATTAACTGGGTAGTTCTCGTGTTCTTTGTATTTCTTCTCGTACTGATCGGTCTGGCTGCCGATACACGTGTCGCGCTTTTCGTAACACCGGTTTGGTTCCTGATCCTTGTCAGTGCATACCTCATGCGTCGTAAAAAATAAACTTTGCTGATTATAAAAGGTTCCTGTGTGTTTATGCAGGAACTTTTTATTTTTCTCATTATTTTCCAGCGTTGGAAAATGTGAGGATATGCATTGCTTTTATGGCAATTAAGCTATAATACTTGTAAAAGGTGGAAATAAAGTAATTTATTTCATACCATACACTCGTGACTGATGGGGAGGATTTTGATTTTGGCAGGAAAACCGAAACTAGAAGATGTAGCAAGATTTGCCGGCGTTTCGCCAACAACTGTCTCGCGTGTGCTGAACAACCGCGGAGCGATAAGCGATAAGACAAGACGCAGAGTAAACGACGCGATCGCGCAATTGAACTACCACCCAAACGAGATCGCACGTTCTTTATTTGTCAGCAAGACCCATTTTATCGGTCTCGTTTTTCCAACTACTGGTCATCCCTTTTATGGCGAACTGATCTTTCAAATTGAAAATATACTATCCGAGAAAAATTACAAGGTACTCATATGCAATACAATGGATCAAGCAGAGAAAGAGAAAAAATATCTGGATATGCTTCTTGCCAATCAAGTGGACGGCATGATTGTCGGTGCCCATAACATTGGTATAGAAACCTACCAGCGGGCGCACCTGCCCATTGTCGCGATTGACCGTAAAGTTTCAGATACGATTGCCGTCGTCAGCAGCGATAACTACGGGGGCGGGCGGCTTGCCACTGAAGATTTGCTTAATCAAGGGCTCACCAAGATCATCCACATCAACAGCGTGCCGTGTGAAGAAGCTCCATCTAGCTTGCAGCGGAGAAAAGGCTACGAAGATGTAATGAAAGAGCATGGGCTCCCTTTTAAAACCTATGAACTTGACTATCCATTTGATCGAGAAGCGAAGATACAAATCTTGTCATCAATCTTTGCGCAAAACCCAGCTATTGACGGCATGTTCATCAGTGATGATATGACGGCAGCAATCGCGCTCAGTATGGTTAGAAAAATGAAGAGAGATATCCGTATCGTCGGTTTTGACGGAACGGAAACAGTCACCACCTGTGTTCCGGAACTAACCACGATCGTCCAGCCTCTTCGGGCAATGGCGCAACTGGCTGTTGATCTTTTGTTAAAAGAAATAAATAACCAATTCAGCGACATTAAGAAAAATTATAGTCTACCGGTGACGCTAAGACGCGGGAAAGCGTAACTTCACTCTGAATGCACCATTGAGACGCTGGGCTTTATGCTCAGCGTCTTTCTTTTTGCAGCAGCATAAGCCTGTGACGCAGGTTCGGATCACTGGCATAAATATAAAGTCCGCAGACACCTCGAGTCATGAGCACGTTGATTGAATTCAGAATGATCTGCTCCTTGATCGCTTCAAGGTTTTTTAAGTCATCACGCTTCACGAATGCGGCGCCGTCCTCATAGTTTTCAATGCGAATGGTGATCTGATCATTGTCCTCGTCGTACGTTACGGAAGGACCGAGGATCACACCCGCGTAGTTTAAATCAAATCCTTGAACTGTGTACACAGAGCCCACTTCGTCGATCGTATCGGCGCGCTCCGCCCACGCCTGTTTCTCAGTGGGTTTCGAACGGTCCCACCGCATATGAAAATTCGGCTCATCAATATAATGATCGTTGCCGTCCAGCGAATAGGGATAGTCATAGGTTGCGGTCAATCGTGAAAGATGGTAGTGGTCGTTTCGCTCTTTGATTGCTTGATACAGTTCACCCGCATCCCCGAAAATACGAAAATCAAAAGACTGTTTCTTCGGGAGCGGCAAAACTTTTTTATGAACAAATGCGTGAATCCATTCGGAAACATCAGCATTTGCCCGGACACGGAATTGATTCGTTAGGTAGAAAATCTCGCTTGGAATCCGTTCCCTAAATGCCTGCACATACGTCTCATTCCAGTAACTCTTTAACTTCAAAACCTGCTTTTCATCAAAGACCATCACAACAACACGGCTGCATTTCAGAATCTCCTCAAGTTGATTGTCTTGGTTGAATCGGTTGTATCGATCACTCTTGGTGAGCAAGAGATGCGCTTCATCGATGAACACCACATCCGCTCGCGCCCCTTGCTTTTGCATCCGGTTGATGAAGGTTGTCGGCCGGACAAAATCCTTTTTTTGAACATGAGGCAGCTGCTCGGCAATTTCTTTGTACAGCTTGATCATTTCCGGATGATTGACAATGAGGTAATTGCTCGTATGTAGAAGCGGATCGGCAGCGCTGCCTGCTCGTGAAACGTTCTGAACCTCATTAAAAATAGAGCTGAGCACCACGCTTTTACCGGTTCCCGCATCACCGTGAATAATAAATAGCCCCGGTGTGTCATTTTTTATATGCGCTCGGCAAAACGCTTCAATTTTTTGCTTCAGTTGTACTTGCTGTGCGGAAAGTTTTTTAAACGGCGAAAGCTTAACTACCGCCTGGTTGTAATCCTGTTCATCCGCGTTCTTTTGCAACATGAATCAACCGCTCCTTTTTCCTCTTCAGTTTAGACGAGTTTCTTGAAGAAAAAAAGAGCAGTCCCGGGACCGCTCTTTGTGCATCATTCTATTTAAAAAGTGCTCGATACTCGCCGTAACCGCCGGCTTCCAAATCTTCTTTCGGGATAAATCGCAGCGCAGCGGAATTGATGCAAAAACGCTGCTTGGTCGGGACTGAAGGCTCAGGAAATACATGCCCTAAATGCGAATCACCAAGCTTGCTGCGCACTTCAGTGCGAAACATGCCGAATGTGTGATCCGGTACGTCCATCATACGATTGGTGCTGATTGGCCGGGTGAAACTTGGCCAGCCGCAGCCGGCATCATACTGGTCGATTGTCGAAAACAGCGGCTCACCGGAAACAATATCTACATAGATTCCGGGTCTTTTATTGTCCCAGTACTCATTTTGAAACGGCGGTTCTGTGCCCTTCTCCTGGGTCACCTTATACTGACGTGGCGTCAGCTTTTCCTTGAGCTGCTTGCGATCCTTTTTGACGCTCCAGTGCTTCGCAATAAAATCCTCCCGGCCGGAGTTTTGCCGGTAAATCCGATAACTCATCGGATCCTTGCGATAGTAGTTTTGATGAACGTCCTCTGCCGGATAAAAAGTTTCTGCCGGAACTATTTCTGTCACAATCGGTTTCCGAAAGCGCCCACTCTGCTCAAGTGCTTTCTTTGACGCTTCGGCAAGCGCCTTCTGTTCTTCATTATGGTAAAAGATCGCTGTCCGATATTGAGATCCGCGGTCATGAAACTGTCCTTTGCGATCAGTCGGGTCAATCTGCTGCCAATAGAGCTCCAGCAATTTTTCGTAAGGAAAGATATCCGGATCAAAAGTAATCTGAACGGCTTCTGTGTGACCGGTACTGCCGCCGCATACGTCACTATAGGTCGGATTCTCCGTCTGGCCACCCGTATAGCCGGACAGAACGTCGATGATTCCGGGTTCTTGATCAAAGGGCTGTACCATGCACCAAAAACAACCGCCGGCAAATGTCGCTTTTTCCGTTCGACTCATTCAAATCCCCCCAATATAGAGCGCATTCGTTCACGTGAAATCGGTTAGAGTTAATTATAGCATTCCCAAAACCAGATCACGAAATGTAACAGCAGAATTGCTCCTTATGTAGCTAAAGCAACTATGCATGTCATTTATCGGCAGTTCCATTCGTCAGCAGCCTCAAGCTCGCAAAAACAAAAAGAGCGCACCCAATCGGGAACACTCCACATCTCATCATAGTCTACTCTTTCACCTTTTACGGCTTCAACTTCATTTTCTTATTCGGAGTAAACTCAAGCTCTTTACTCGTTGACACGCGCGTTTCCTTCGGGACAAATCCACGCACACGCGTCAGCGGGAACACCCAAGTATACGGTCCGATGCATGTGCCCGGCAGCGTCGCCGAGTTGGCACCGATTCTGCTGAAATCACCGAGCACGCAGCCGAAGAAATCGGTGCCGAATTTCGTATACGTGTCACCGACTTTGACACCGATGATGCCTTGGTCGAAGCGGCGGTTGGCAATAATCGTTCCCGAACCGACACGCGCACCTTGGCCCAGCACTGAATCGCCGGCAAAAGTAAAGCTTTGCACCTTCGCACCGTTCCCCACGATGGCATGCTTAACCTCGCATCCGTGACCGATGACGCAGTTATTGCCGATAATCGTATAGGGACGAACGAGTGCGCCCGATTGAATGGTTACGTTCTCCCCGATAATGACCGGTCCTTCAATGGTAACCTGCGAATGGATCTGTGTGCCTTTGCCAATCGAGTAATTACCATGCAGATAACTGCCTTCAGCTAAACTGCCTTCATTAACTTTCAGATTTTTCGTTTCAACCCGTTCTTCAATAATTTGCGTTGCTTTTTCTAACGCTTCCCAAGGATACGCAACACCTTCAAAGACTTCAGGAACAGCAAAGTTTTCCGTATTCTCAAAAAAATAGCTCAGTTTCAGCTGCTCAACACTCACTTAAATAACCTCCAATACTTAATGATCAGCCATCAAGCTTTACATATTTTTGGGTTTTGCACATGCAGTTGCGGACAAAGGGCCGGTACATCGATCAGGGTTCTGTTGGGTACCATAATGCCCCTTTACCATTATAGCTATTACCTTAAGCGGTTTGTAGATTTTTCGTGATTGTTTGCCGACAAAGAAATTCGTTTTCATGGGCACATTTACTTTTGTATACTCTGACATCCCCGCTCATTTATGAGATAATTGCAATTAATACGATTGAAAGCCGCGCATTTTCTCTTTCTTCTTATTTTTTTCCTTTGCATAACGAATACTATAGTTAGATGCCTGTTATCTGATCGGACAAAATTATTTTTTCTATAGAAGGGGTGCTGCACCATGCATGAAGCAACAGAAAAAGGGCCGGACTATTCATCAAAGAGCTACATGGATAAAGTGGATAAATTCTGGCGCGCTGCCAACTATCTATCAGTCGGACAGATTTACTTGAAGGACAACCCGCTTCTCGACCGCCCGATTGTACCCAACGATATTAAGGTGCATCCGATCGGACATTGGGGCACGATTGCGGGGCAAAATTTTATTTATGCGCATTTGAATCGAGTCATCAACAAGTACGATGTCAACATGTTCTATATTGAAGGACCGGGACATGGCGGGCAAGTCATGGTATCCAACGCCTATCTTGACGGCAGCTACAGCGAGATTTATCCGGATATATCTCAGGATAAACAAGGGATGCAGCGATTATTTAAGCAGTTCTCTTGGCCGGGCGGGGTTGCTTCGCACGCAGCGCCGGTAACACCAGGATCCATCCATGAAGGCGGCGAACTCGGCTACTCCATCTCTCACGGCGTCGGCGCCATTTTGGATAATCCTGATCAAATTGCCGCTGTTGTGGTTGGCGATGGTGAAGCCGAAACCGGGCCGCTTGCCGCCTCGTGGTACTCGAATCATTTTATTAACCCCATTCATGACGGAGCAATTCTACCCATCGTTTACATTAATGGCTATAAATTAAGCAACCCAACCCTCTTCTCTCGAACATCCGATGAGGATCTAAAGCATTATTTTGAAGGCATGGGCTGGGATCCTTTCTTTGTCGCAGGCAGTGATCCGGAACTTGTCCATCCGGCAATGGCCGAAGCCATGGATCAAGCCATCGAAAAAATTATTAGCATTCAAAAAAATGCCAGAAAAAATAACGATGCGACGATGCCTCAATGGCCTGTGATTATCTTCCGGAGTCCTAAGGGTTGGACCGGTCCGAAAGTCTGGGAAGGCAAGCCGGTTGAAGATTCGTTTCGGTCGCATCAGATCCCGATCCCTGTTGATCAACAGCACATGGAACATATCGATGACCTGATGCACTGGTTAAAATCCTATAAACCGGAAGAATTTTTCAATTCGGATGGCACGTTAAAATCCGATGTTGTTCAAATAATCCCTAAAGGGCCTAAGCGTATGGCGACCAATCCAATAGCAAACGGCGGCATTAATCCGCGTGACCTGCGCCTTCCGGATTATCGAAACTACGCCGTCGACACCAAAGAGCGGGGCAAACAGGTCGCTCAAGATATGGTCATCTTTGGCGACTATATTCGCGATATCCTTCCGCTCAATCCGACTAACTTCCGCATTTTCGGTCCTGACGAAACCGCCTCGAATCGGTTAGGAGCTGTTTTTGAAGTGACCAATCGGCAATGGTTGGGCGAAATTGATGAACCTCGCGATGAATTTGTCGCTGCGTCCGGTCGCGTTCTGGATGCACAATTGTCTGAACACCAAGCAGAGGGCTGGCTCGAGGGCTATACACTGACCGGCCGCCATGGCTTTTTTGCAAGCTATGAAGCGTTCCTGAGAGTGGTCGATTCAATGCTCACGCAACACTTCAAGTGGCTGCGCAAAGCGAGTGAACTCGCATGGAGAAAATCTTATCCATCATTAAATCTTATCGCGTCATCTACCGTTTTCCAGCAGGACCATAATGGCTACACGCATCAAGATCCGGGCATGCTCACCCATCTTGCGGAGAAGAAGCATGATTTTATTCGTGAATATCTGCCGGCAGACGCAAACACATTGCTCGCAGTTGCAAACAAAATTTTTAGAAGCCGCGATAAGATCAATTTGGTCGTAACATCCAAGCACCCGCGCGCGCAATGGTTTTCTATCGAGGAAGCATCGGAACTGGTCGACAACGGACTCGGGATCATTGACTGGGCAAGCACCGACCAAGGATCAGAACCGGATCTTGTCTTGGCCAGTGCCGGCACCGAGCCGACATTGGAGAGCCTCGCTGCAGTTCACCTGCTTCACCAGGCATTCCCTGAAATGAAAATCCGCTTCATCAATGTGGTGGATTTGCTGAAACTGAAAAGCCCGAAGAAAAGTCCTAGAGGGTTGTCCGATGAATCGTTCGACCACTATTTCACAAAAAATAAGCCGGTCCTTTTCGTTTTCCACGGCTATGAAGACTTGATTGAGGATCTGTTCTTTGGTCGCCACAACACGAATCTGACCGTGCATGGCTATCGTGAAAACGGGGATATTACCACACCTTTTGATATGCGTGTGCTGAACCACTTGGATCGTTTTCACTTAGCCAAAACCGCAATCACTTTGCAGTCGCGTTTCTCGGAAAAAGGTGACGCGTTCATCGCGCAGATGGATCGTATGATTGCCAAACACAATCGCTACATTCGCGATGAAGGTGCAGACCTGCCGGAAGTAGCCGATTGGAAATGGACGCCGCTAAACTAAATGGCGTTATTCTCTTGCCCCCTAATCAGCCGTTTGATTAGAGGGATTTTATTTTATTGCCACCTACTCAGGCTCCATATATAATACAAGTACACATATTTTTGCCGTTTGGATGTTGACGTCCACTTGAGGAGGGCCTGTAGTGACTACTTACTTACGTAAAGCGACAAACCATGATTTTCCAGAGATTAAAAAAATCATTGAACAAGCCAAACAATTGCTGAAAGCCGACGGTATTGATCAATGGCAGGATGGCTATCCGGACGATGCCGTTATACGCAACGATATTGCCCAAGAAATAAACTACGTACTCATTGTTGATGAAAAGATTGCCGCTACAGGCGTTATTTTTGAAAAAAAAGAGCAAGCCTATGAAGCGATCGAGGAAGGCACCTGGATCAAGACCAAAGCACCCGCGTATGCTTCGCTTCATCGGTTAGCCATCTCCCCCGACTTTCGCGGCCGCCGCTTATCGTCAACTTTGATGAGTCATCTCATCACTGCGGCATCATTAAAAGGATACACCGACCTCAGAATCGATACCCATCCCGAAAACCCGCGCATGCAGCATGTAATTAAAAAAGCAGGCTTTGATTATCGCGGAGTTGTTCGTTTGGATATGCCGAATGGCAAACGTTGGGCGTACCAGTTGGTATTGGCTTAATATGTAAATCAGGAATACGAAAAAAGAGCAGATCGCCTCACGCATGTCTGCTCTTTCATTATGGTTCTTGCGAATAATCTTCTCACGTCTTCTTAACTGCTGTCGGTACTATCTTATCTTGTGAACATCCATTTCAATAGCTTGCAGATACCTATGATGAGCAGAATGATCACTAACCATTTCAACATAAAACCGAAAAAAAGAAATAAAATCAGTGCGAGAATACCGACCGCAACCCATGCAAAAGCTGTAATCAACACGCCGCCAACCGCAATCAGCACAACAAAAATAATAATTGCTGCAATTAATCCAAAGATAAGTCCCATTAAATTCGTTCCTTTCGTGACACATTCGTAAGCTGTGCACAAGCGTGATGAGTAGAAAGATGATCGATTTGCTTATGCAACTCTAACTCTATAAGCTTACTATAATGCACGACGGACGTTTTGATAATGAGCGCAAGGCGGGGAATTTACTACGTCTTAAGACTTATTTTCACGGATTCAATTGCTCGCGCGAAAAAACGAATCAAATGATCGCCTGGCTTCGTTTTAAAGATTAATTTCACGTACGGCGCATGTATGCGCGCACGGTGACCGGCGCAAATACAGCTACAATCACAGCCGCTCCAATAAGAGAGATGGCAAAGTCCCAGCCAAAAGTTCCGGAATTAGCCAGATTTCGAACAGCTGTGACTAAATGCGAAACCGGATTGATTTTAACGAACCACTGGAGCCAGTCAGGCATCGTGTTCACCGGCACAAAAGCATTGGAGAGGAATGTAAGTGGAAACAGGGCAAGCATTGAGATTCCTTGTACGCTTGATGCCGTACGCGCGATCACACCAAAAAAGGCGAAGATCCAACTGATTGCCCAGGAGCACACAATTACGAGAATGCCCGCGATTGCCACATAAGCAAGCCCCCCATCAGGCCGGTAGCCCATGATATAGCCCATAGTAAAAGTGAGTACCGTTGCAATGGTATAGCGGATGGTGTCTGCAAGTAATGCGCCTGCAAGCGGAGCAATTCGCGCAATCGGCAGCGATTTAAATCGATCGAATACGCCTTTATCCATATCCTCACGCAGCTGAACTCCCGTGACGATTGAGGTCGTGATCACAGTTTGCACAAGGATGCCCGGAATGATGACCGGCAGATAGCTCTGCACATTCCCAGAGATTGCCCCTCCAAAGATATAAGTAAACATCAAAGTAAAGATGATGGGCTGCAGCGTAACGTCAAACAATTGCTCGGGCGTGCGCCGAATCTTAAGTATTCCTCGATAGGCCATTGTAAATGAGTTGCGCACCGATTGACCGAAGCTCACATAGTTAGTCAATTGCCTGTCGGCAACCGGTTTAATCATCGTACTTTTCATCGCTGCGCACCTCTCATTCTGTTCGATTCATCCGTTGCTTTTGATGTGTCTTCCTTTGCAGTATGACCGGTAATTGTTAAAAAGACTTCATCCAGGGTTGGTTTCTGCACACTCAACTCAGCAAGATGAATGCCCGCGTTTCGAAGAACAATCAACAGGTCTGTCACCCGGTCGGCATCCGCCATCGGAGCGGTTATTTTCCCGCCCTCCGGTGATACAGTTGCCTTGACTTTGAGCACATGTTCAACAGTCTGGCACGTTTCCTCAAGTTCCAGTGGATTTTGAATTTTCAATTGCAGCGATGAGCTGCCAATCGACGCTTTCAAATCATCACCGGTTCCCTCAGCAACAACTTGGCCATGATCAATTACCGCAATGCGGTCAGCCAGTTCATCCGCTTCTTGAAGATACTGCGTTGTTAGCAATACAGTTGAACCCGTCCTTACCAACCGCCGGATCGTTTGCCACATTTGATTACGTGTGCGCGGATCCAATCCGGTTGTCGGTTCATCCAGAAAAATAAGCGGTGGCTGCGCAATTAGACTCGCCGCCAGATCCAATCGTCGGCGCATCCCACCGGAGAAATTTTTCAGCGGCCGTTTCGCGGCTTCTGTTAAGCCGAACTCCTCTAGAAGCTCCGCCGCTTTACGCCGGGCCTCAGCACGTCCCAACCCGAGCAGCCGTGAGAAGATCACCAGATTCTCGGTAGCACTGAGCGCCTCATCCACCGATGCGTATTGACCGGTCACGCCAATTAATTGACGTACAATTTGCGATTCACGCACCACATCATGTCCGAAGATGCGCGCAGAACCTGCTTCCGGTCGTAATAATGTCGCGAGCATTCTTATTGTGGTCGTCTTTCCCGCTCCATTCGGGCCCAGAACGCCGTAGATCGTACCGGCACGCACGTTCAGATTAACGCCGTCAACAGCACGATTGTCACCAAACGTTTTGACCAATCCTTCTGCCTCAACAGCCCAATCACCAGTGTCCGGCATTTTTTTTCGGATAATCCTGTCGTCCATTTCCATTCCTCCCTCTTTGTCTCACTATAATTTAAATTGACTTTTTTTATAATGAGCTCAGGGCGGGGAATGACCTCCTCCTAGAGACGGATTCTCATCACTTATCTTCGAGAGTCTCCTTGATAAACACTTTAAGAATTACCCAGATTGGGTTGTGATTGGTGGTGTCATTATCTCGGGACTCATTCAGGTTCAAACAATGAATTTTTCTATAAAAATGGTAAAAACAACCGCTATACAATAATGAAAAATAGACGTGAGATGCGCAGCAACCTGTATGAAAAAACTACAGATGGCGGTCACCTGCTAAATCAGGAAAGCAGCCGAGTTTGAGGTTAAACCGAACCCGCGGAAAATTAGAACGAAGAGAGGAAAAGTTCAGCCGAAGAACAGAAGTTCAACCGAACGAGTAGTAACGAATGAACCCAAAGTCGTAGCGAAATCATCGAAAGTTGTAACCAATTTCCAGACTCGTAACCAATCGCGAAAAATCGTAACGAATTCCGAAACTCGTATCAAATTGCCGATCAATGTAACGAATTTGCTGCGTCGTTCGTCTTTACTGTGCAGCCGAAAATCACAGCTTAATTTCATTTTGTGTAATTAATAATCTTTAATGCTCGTCTCCCCCATATGAAAATCTCTAATTCTATTATTTGACGCTTACAAAAGAAGAAGCCTATCATTAAATTGCAGCTTGCGGACATGCTCCGGGCTCGAACATGCCTGAGCGAAAAGGGTAAGAGGAGGTTTTTCCCATGAACTATCGTCGTCTTGGCAACACAGGTCTCAAGGTCAGCACTGTCAGTCTCGGCAGCTGGCTGACGTACGGCGGCTATGTCGCTAATGAAAATGCAGTGAATACGATTTTAAAAGCTTATGATCTCGGAATTAATTTCTTCGACACAGCGAACGTTTATATGCGTGGTGAGGCCGAGAAGGTCGTTGGCAAGGCAATCAAAGCCTTCCCACGTGAATCAATCGTACTTTCAACAAAAGTCTACTTTCCAATGGGTGACGGACCCAATGACCACGGTCTGTCCAGAAAGCATATTATGGAACAAGCAAACGCCAGCCTGAAACGTCTGGATGTCGATTACATTGATCTGTACTACTGCCACCGATTTGATAAAGAAACACCGATTGAAGAAACCTTGCGCGCGTTCGATGACCTGATCCATCAGGGCAAGGTCAACTATATCGGCGTCAGTGAATGGACCGCGGATCAGATCTCCGAGGCCGCGCAGCTTGCCGATCAGAAGCTGCTCAATCATTTTGTCGCCAATCAATCGAAGTACAATATGTTTGCCCGGAATATTGAAGACCAAGTTATCCCCGCGAGCTGCGCGCACGGAGTCAGCCAAGTATGCTGGTCTCCGCTCGCCCAAGGTGTGCTGACCGGAAAATATGCGTCACTAAATGATTTTCCATCAGGAAGCCGGGCGGCTGAAAACAAAGGCGGCATCCGTGAATATCTGACGGAAGAAAACTTGACTAAAGTCGCTGCGCTCAAGAAAATCGCCGCCGAACTTGGCATCAGCATGGCGCAGTTGGCACTGGCCTGGATTCTTCGTCAAGAAAATGTTGCCAGTGTCGTAGTCGGCGCCAGCAAGCCCGATCAAATCGTCGATAACGCTAAGTCGGCCGATGTTGCGCTAGATACAGAAACATTAAATCAAATTGAAAATATACTGAATTCTTAACAGGAAAAACAGGCTGTACCAACCGTGTTCAGGAATCTGAACACGGTTTTTTATGTCCTTAAATTCGCAGATACAAATCACAGATTTAGGCCATTTACATAGTCTAAATTGAAGAAATCCGCAAAGGTCCGGGTGATTAAAAATGAACATAAACTGGCAAGCATTTCAAGGCGTAGTCACACTGATCAGTGATTTTATGATCGGACCAAGTGAAGAAGGACAGGGCTGTTACAAGTTATTTACCCTAGAAAATAATTCAGGCACTGTAAATTTTGTCATATCGCCTACTACCTACTTTGTGGGTCATGCCCGCGTAGCCGTGGGTGATCGGGTCACTGGTTATTATGACGGTAACGCACCTGTCCCGCTGATTTATCCGCCACAGTATCGAGCGCTTATTATGGTCAAGGATAATCCGGATCACAATGTAAAGGTCGACTTTTTCAACGATCAACTTGTGAGCGGTGATGGGCAGTTACGTTTGACCTTAGCGCCTTTCACACAAATTTTACTGCCGAACGGACAATATTTTACACACAATCCCGCTAATCACAATCTGATTGTGATTTACGGCCCTTCGACAAAAAGTATCCCCGCACAGACCGCGCCATACAAACTCATCGTGTGGTGCTGATAGGCAAAAAAACGCCACGCATTGGAACGCGTGACGTTTTTATTATTATATTAAGCATTTTCCAAGACAAGTTTAGGCTGCGATTCCGGTTTTTCTTTCTTAAATTCCGCCATCTCTGTACTGTAATCTTCCGGAGCATAGAGATGGAGCACCCTTCGACAGAACCATTCGAAGAAAAATCCGCCTGCGAAAGGCACCGCAATGAATACGAGACCAATGATCAACAGGTTAGCAAGTGTTGCTCCGCCAGGCATAAAATGAATGGCATTAATAGGACCGACCATGCCTGAAAATCCAAACCCGGCACTGATCGGTGTACCTTTAATTTGGAAAATAGCACCTAGTGCGCCCAACAGAGCTCCATTAAGCATAATCGGCACCAAAATTTTCGGTTGGCGGACCATCGCCGCGATCATGATCTTAGGTGTTCCGAGAACAATAGATAACGAAAGACCAATTTTATTGACATGCAGCCCTCCGACAAACATACCTACAGCTGCAGCAACACAGCCCAGATTGCCCGCACCTGAAGCAATACCGCTCATGCCGATCGCCGATGCAATCGCCACAGTCGAAACGGGTGAGATCATAATTACCGAGAAAGCAACCGCAATCAATACGCCCATTAGAACCGGCTGCAATGCTGTGAAACTGTTGATCATCCCGCCAAGTCCGGTCGTAACCGTATGCACAATCGGATAAACAATCAGCCCCATACCGCCTCCGACGATACAAATAATCGGCGGCATTGCGAGCGGTTCAAACGACTTCAGACGCCCGCCAATAAGCAGGACCAATCCGCATGTCAAACTGATCGTCACTAATATATTCACTAAATCGCCCATGCCGTTGATCACAATGCCGTTTGGTGTGAATTGTAAGGCTCCGGACCCGGCCCATGCCGCCGCAGCCACGCAGGCCATCGGAATCGGTTTTAATTTGAATTGATGTGCCACCGCCGCGCCAATAAGCAAAGGAACGGCGAGCATGAAAATGGTGACCAATTGATAAATGCTTCCGAAAACCGGATACCTTCCCATCAGCGCCTTGCTTAATTCACCGAGTAATGCCGATGGAATCAATGCTGCAACAATTCCAATCGCATGGCCGACAAGGACATGGTTTACGAATGCTTTCACCGTCAGCTTTTCCCTTTCCAACGTCAACATCCTCTCCTGTTTTCTGTCTCTGTTTTTTCACGTTAATAGTGAGTGTTGCTATTTTAACACATTGCATTTCGCAATGCAACGCGTTTATTCACTAAAGTATTTTATACTGCTAATCACCGCAAGCCTTTGCTTAACCGCTAGTCATATAAACAGAACCTATTGCAATGGCACTGTTTGACTATAATGAACACCTATTACTATGATGGACAGGTAAATGAAACTAGAGATTAAGGAGATCTTCTCATGAATCCAGTAAGCATTCTAAATGATCCCTTCTTGAACAAAGGAACGGCTTTTACGAAAGAAGAACGCCAAAAGTACGGATTGGCCGGACTGCTCCCTCCTAAAGTGCAATGCCTCGAGGAGCAGGCAAAACAAACCTACGCTCATTTTCAAACCAAAACATCCGATTTGGAAAAACGGCTTTTTTTAATGGATATTTTCAACGAGAATCGCGTTTTATTCTTTAAACTGTTCAGCCAGCATGTCGTTGAATTCATGCCGATTGTGTATGATCCAACGATTGCGGACACGATTGAAAATTATAGCGATCTGTTCGTTCAGCCGCAAAATGCCGTATTTTTATCGATTGATGAACCGGCGATGATCGAAGGTGCACTAAAAAATGCAGCAGAAGGCCGCGACATTCGTCTAATTGTTGTTACCGATGCTGAAGGCATCCTTGGCATCGGCGACTGGGGAACGCAAGGCGTTGACATTTCGGTTGGCAAGCTGATGGTTTATACCGTTGCTGCCGGCATTGATCCAAGTCAAGTCATGCCGGTTGTCCTCGATGTCGGCACTAATAATCAGAAACTGCTTGAGAATCCGATGTATCTTGGCAATCGCCACGAACGCATTAAGGGTGATCGTTACTATACATTCGTCGATCAATTCGTTGAAAGTGCGGAACGACTTTTTCCAAATCTTTACCTGCACTTTGAGGATTTCGGTCGCGATCACGCAGCAAATATCTTAAACAACTATAAGGATAAAATCACAACCTTCAATGATGATATTCAAGGTACGGGAATTATCGTTCTGGCCGGTATCTTAGGAGCGCTGAATATTTCAAAACAGAAAATGACGGATCAAATCTATCTGTGCTTTGGTGCAGGTACCGCAGGTGCGGGCATCACAAAGCGTATTTATGATGAATTTCTGCAACAAGGATTGTCAAAAGAGGAGGCAAAAAAACACTTCTACATGGTTGATAAACAAGGACTGCTCTTCGATGACGATCCGACGCTGACGCCGGAACAGAAACCGTTCGCGCGCAAGCGATCTGAGTTTGCACATCCGGAAAAACTGACCAATTTAGAGGCAGCCGTCGCAGCCATTCATCCAAGCATTCTGGTGGGAACATCAACACAGCCCGGCACGTTTACCGAAGCCATTGTAAAAGAAATGGCCGCGCATACCGAGCGTCCAATCATCTTCCCACTTTCCAATCCAACCAAGCTGGCTGAAGCAAAGGCGGAAGATCTGATTAAATGGACAGATGGTCGCGCGCTCGTTGCAACAGGCATTCCCGCTCCAGACGTTTCCTACAAAGGGGTTGTCTACCAAATCGGCCAAGCGAACAATGCGCTGGTTTATCCAGGACTTGGACTCGGTGTCATTGCATCCACAGCAAAATTATTAAATGACGAAATGATTTCAAAGGCAGCCCACTCGCTTGGCGGGATTGTCGACCCGAATCAGCCTGGCGCTGCGGTTCTTCCGCCCGTTTCAAAACTCGATGCTTTCTCGCAGACCGTCGCCTTGGCTGTCGCTCAGAGCGCCGTTAATCAAGGCCTGACTAAAGAACCGATTACCAGCGTTGCCGATGCCATCGAGAAGGAAAAATGGGTGCCTGAATACCAAGATCTAGACGGTCGGTTGTGACACTACAAAAAAATTAATTATCTGTATTAATCTAAGGTCAAAAGCCACTGAATCACATAGGATTCAGTGGCTTTTGTTTTGCTTATGACGCACAAAGGCATCTTAATGGTACACTAAAGGCAACGAACTGAAGCTGAAAGATGCGAGGCGAAACTGCTCATGAATATACGGGATCTCTATTATTTTGAACAGCTGTTTCAAGAAAAAAATTTTACAAGGGTCGCTCATTACTTTAATGTTAGTCAACCGACAATTACGGCCGCCATTCAGAGACTGGAAAAAGAGTTAGAAACTCAGCTTGTTATTCGCGATCAATCGCATAAAGATTTGATTTTCACAGAAAGCGGCAGACAATTTCAGACTCATGTCACGCAAATCCTGCTAGAGCTTAAAACAGCCAAGTTAGAGATCACGGCAATTAAGCAGGAAAAGATTCGATTCGGTCTGCCGCCTATAATTGGCAGCTCATTCTTCCCAGCGCTTTCAGCAAAACTCTCGAAAAAGAACCTGCTCTCCCATCTAGACACACGCGAGGACGGTTCGAACTCGCTTTTAAACCAACTGAAAAACGGACAGTTGGATTTGGCCCTTTTGAGCTCCACCAAGCCCATCAAGGACCCCAAACTGTCCGTTCACTTACTTGCACGAAAACACTTTAAAATTATCGTCGGCCAGAGCCACCCAATGGCACAAAGTGGTTCACTGTACATTCATGATTTGAAGCACGAATCGTTCATTCAGCTCAACGAACGCTTTGTTCATTCAATCGCCTTTCGCGAGTTGACTGAGCACGCAGGGATTAAACCGAAACTCATCTATCAGACCAACGATGTGCAAATTATTAAAGGCATGGTCGCATGTGGTGTCGGGATTAGTATGCTTAGCGAAACCGCACTCCTTCCGCAGGACCCTGTCGCTGTACTGTCCTTAAAAGATCAACCGCAGCCGGAATTCCTAATTCAGCTCGTCTACCGATCGAACCATCTGCTGACTTCACTGCAAAAATCAACAATCGAGCTGCTGACGCGGCAAAAAGATGTGGACTTATAACTATGAACTTATCCATTCTATTCGGCACGATCTGAGTCTTGTTATGTTATGTTTCGTTTTGTTCGTCAGCGACAGCATCTTTGCTGGTATGTTCAAGCATGATATTAATGATTTCACGATCTGTTTGCCGCATCCCTTTTTTAGCCAGAATGCCCACATTATGAATCGTGTTGTCCACGCCTTTGGTGACGATGCCGTCGCCGCCGAAGAACTGCTGGTTATTTTTATACATGTGATAGCCAAGAATGCCGGCATCAACTGCCGAGGAGATTTTGGCGGCGCATGATGGCTTCGCGCCGTCACAGATAATGCCTGAGGTGATCGCCAAAGCATTGACAATGGTATGGGCAATATCTTCATAATCTCCACCCTGCAAATAGGCAATGCCGGCCCCCGCGCCGCATCCGGCACTGACCGCACCGCAATATGCAGAGAGACGCCCAATGCCCGTTTTCTGGTAAATGGTAACCAAGTTGGACAGAACCAGAGCACGATAGAGCTTATCACGCGACACACGTAATTCCCTAGCATATTCAATGACAGGAAGAGAGGCTGTCATCCCCTGGTTCCCGCTTCCCGAAACAATCACAACCGGTTTTTCACAACCGCCCATTCGCGCATCGGATCCCGCTGCCGCGGCGGCTCGAGCACGCGTCTTGACATCATTGCCATAGGCACGCAACAGAACTTTTCCTATATTGGCACCCCACTCGTGGGTCAGCCCTTCTTCAGAGACAGCGGAATTAAAGGTGACCTGTCTTCCGATAACTTCTGAAATATCCTCAAAGCGTACACTAGTCGCAAAATCGAGAATGTCCCGAACCGTGAGGCGGCTCCGATCCGTCAGCCCTCCGCCTTCATCGGAACCGCTGCCCGATTCATACAGTACTTTTTCATTTCGCGTGATGCGGACAATATTGGTATGATACTGTTCAATGACAACCGTTGCTTCATTGTTCCCTTTTTTAACGGTCGCTGCAATATAAAAAACGATATCCTTGTCCGCAGGGGCGACAGTGATCGGATGCGCGTCAATGTAGCCCTGTATGGATGCCTTCGCCTTTTCTTCACTATCTGCCAACACTTCCAGCTTTTTCGATGCATCTCCGGCGACAATACCGGCTGCGGCAGCTGCTTTAATGCCTTTCAAACCATTTGTATTGGGAACAACGACACTTTTTACATTCTTAATGATATTTCCGCTTGCCGCAATGATGCAGCTCTCAGGCACCGCGTTCAGCACTTCTCGAGCCTTCGCGGCCGCATAAGCAACCGCTATCGGCTCAGTGCAGCCAGTAGCAGGAACCAGCTCTTCTTTTAAAATATTCATGTAATTTTGATAAATCTGTTCTCCTGGGTTCATTAAAAATAATCCTCCTACGTTAACCTATTGATTTACAAGCTGTATCGCCATTTCTCTGCATTCATCCATGTTTCAACGACTAAAATTAGGATGCTTTGGATTTCTGACATACATGACTTCTTTCTTGTCTCCATTGTAACGGATGTTTTTAGTGGATAGCACTCTAAAATTCGAGTATTTTGAATCAACTGTTTTGATAGCTATAACGCTAGTGATTTTCCAGTATTATTATAGAGGATTACGGCAAGCTGTAAGATTTGTGTACCTACCACATCTTTCACAGGCTTGTCACAATTTGAATTTATCCCATTACAACACAATATATAGTATCTTCTATGAGTTTTTCAAACTATTCGTTCCTATATATTGATTGAAACATGCCCGATAATCTCCTATTATAGATTGAGTAATCGTTCATGGGGGGGCATTTCATGATGCTAGAGATGAAACAAAAGACAGCAGCGAACACGCTGGCGATCAACGTGCAGAAGCGCGATGGTCGGATTATAGATTTTAATACGGAAAAGATCACAACCGCTCTTTTAAAAGCGGCGAAACATGTCCTCGGTGAATTAGATCCGTTGACCTATCAATTAATTAATGAAATTACCAATGATGTCATTACTGAAATCAGATCACGATTCCACAATGACGTTAAAATTTACGAGATTCAAAATATTGTTGAACAGACGCTTCTGACCCATCACCAATATGACATTGCTCAGGAATACATTAACTATCGGACCCAACGCGATTTTTCGCGCAATCAGGCAACCGACATTAATTTCACGATTCGCAAATTGCTACATAAAGATAAAACGATTGTGAACGAAAATGCGAACAAGGACAGTCACGTATTTAATACGCAAAGAGATTTGACTGCGGGTACCGTTGCTAAGGCCATTGGACTGAAAATGCTCCCGCCGAAGGTAGCCAATGCACAGCTAAAGGGCGATATTCATTGGCATGATTTGGATTATCAGCCATACAGCCCAATGACTAATTGCTGCTTGATTGACTTTAATGAGATGCTAAATCATGGTTTTAAAATAGGTAACGCCGATGTCGAGCCGCCGCACTCCATCCAGACGGCAACTGCTCAAATGGCACAAATTATTGCCAACGTTGCTTCCAGTCAATACGGCGGATGCTCAGCGGACCGTGTGGACGAACTTCTTGCTCCTTTCGCTCAAAAAAATTACGACAAACATTTAACTGACGCTAAAGAGTGGGTTGAAGGCGCTGAACGTCAGCAGGCCTTTGCCCGCAAAAAAACAAAGAAAGACATCTATGACGCAATGCAAGCGTTAGAGTATGAAATTAATACGTTGTACTCTTCCCAGGGACAAACACCCTTTACGACTTTAGGATTCGGACTCGGAACGAATTGGATCGAACGGGCCATTCAAAAGGCGATTCTGCGCATCCGTATTGATGGTTTGGGTAAAGAACACCGCACCGCAATTTTTCCTAAGCTGGTATTCAGTTTGAAACGCGGCCTCAACCTTAATTCGGGTGATCCGAATTACGATATCAAGCAGCTGGCTGTGGAATGCGCAACCAAACGTATGTATCCGGATGTACTGATGTATGACAAGCTGATCGAGCTGACGGGAAGCTTTAAAGCGCCGATGGGTTGCCGCTCCTTTTTGCAAGGCTGGCATGATGAGAACGGCAAAGAGGTAAACTCCGGGCGAATGAATCTCGGTGTCGTAACCGTTAATCTGCCTCGTATCGCCATGGAGTCAAAAGGCGACAAAGACACCTTCTGGAAGATTCTTGAAGAACGTCTGCAAATCTGCAAAGAAGCACTGGTCTTTAAAGTGGAACGCGCAAAGCAGGCAACACCGGAAAACGCACCGATTCTTTACCAGTATGGCGCATTCGGTAAACGATTGAAGCGTACGGACTCGGTTGATGAACTATTCAAAAATCGACGTGCCACCGTCTCTCTAGGCTACATCGGCCTGTATGAAGTCGGCACTGTTTTTTACGGCAGTACATGGGAAAGCAATCCGGAAGCAAAGGATTTTGCAATCAGCGTTGTGAAAAACCTTTGGGAACACTGCCAAGACTGGGAAAACGAATACGGCTACCATTTTAGTGTGTACAGTACACCTAGTGAAAGCCTGACCGATAAATTCTGCCGCCGAGACACTGAGAAATTCGGCAAAGTGAAGGATATTACCGACAAAGAGTACTATACAAACAGTTTTCACTATGATGTTCGAAAAGCACCGACACCATTTGAAAAATTAGATTTTGAAAAGGATTTTCCGCCTTACTGCTCCGGTGGGTTCATTCATTACTGCGAGTATCCGAATCTGAAACAAAATCCGAAAGCTTTGGAAGCTGTTTGGGATTATGCCTATGATCGAATTGGCTATCTAGGTACCAATACTCCGATCGACCAATGCTTCAAATGCGGATTCAAGGGTGAATTCAAGCCGACTGAACGCGGCTTTGAGTGTCCGGAATGCGGCAACAATGATCCGCAGAGCTGCGACGTCGTAAAACGCACATGCGGTTATCTAGGGAACCCGCAGCAGCGTCCGATGATTCACGGCCGCCACGTTGAAATCGCCTCGCGTGTCAAGCATTTGACTGCGGGCAATGACAGCAACACGATCGCTCGGCAATAAGGGAGGGCGTCTGATGGTCCAAAATCCGGAATCAACCGGTCCGCGAAACCCGAACCCAAAGACATGGCGTGCTGAGAAATTAAGTCAACGCTACGTTGCCAGCTATAAGCCATTTAATTTTGTCGATGGCGAGGGCGTGCGTTGCAGTCTCTATGTCAGCGGCTGTCCATTCGACTGCCCAGGATGCTACAATAAAGCCGCTCAGAACTTCCGCTATGGGCATCCGTACACCAGGGAGTTAGAGGATCAAATTATTAAGGATATTGGACAGCCCTATGTCCAAGGACTGACTCTGCTTGGCGGCGAACCCTTCTTAAACACGGAAGTCTGCTTGTCCCTGGTGGACCGTCTCCGCAGTGAATTTGGACAAACCAAAGATGTCTGGTCATGGACAGGCTATACTTGGGGAGAATTACAGCAAGACTCTGAAGACAAGCGCGAACTTCTGTCAAAAATTGATATTTTAGTTGACGGCCGCTTCGAACTCACTCAGAAAGACTTGACCTTGCAATTCCGCGGCAGCGCCAACCAGCGCATCATTGATGTTCAAAAATCACTGAAAAACGGACACGTTGTGATTTGGGATCGGCTTGTTAAGTAACTAAATTTTTTCCATGCAGCCCGCACCTTTGATTAGGTGCAGGCTGTTTTTTAGTTTTTCCTTAATCCGCTGGCGCGGCTCGGCGCATTGCTCGTGCTTATTTTCCCATAGTTCAGCATCACGAGGCGGCTCAAACAGTCAAGCAATGCCGGTAATACGCGCATCACTATACTTTTGAGTACACGTTAGCACCCCGTTTGATTGGCAAGCATACTCTATATAGAAAAGCAAAACCCGCCCATACTCGTGAGCAGGCTGATAGAAAATTGCTTTACTTGCATTTCTTTTTGTTGGCCTCAATTACTTCTGCGGTAAGGGTGTAGCTGTGAACATTTTTTACGCTCAATTTCGGCAGACTATAGCCCAAAAAGCCTGACAGTTCTGTTAAGACTGTTGGCGCAATCGTCGTTTCATCAGGTTCAATTGTGGCAAAGTATTTGTTTTTACAAAGAGTTGGGTCCGAATCCACTGCGTGAATCGTTGTCGTCGTGTTGGCAATAATTTCTTCGTGATAATAGTAAGCGATGCCAAAGCTGGAATCTCTTTTCTCCGAGATGAGTACAGGACCTGAATCGCCTTTTCTCCAGATTTTGAATATCGCCGGAAATGGAACTAAGATAGGATATGGGAGTGCCTTTGCTTCTACAGCAGGTCCCAATTCCGGATAAAACTTAGGACCCCATTCCACAGTTAAGTCCACAACGACGCGCTCCTTACAGTCATCGATGCACACGTCTACATTCGCAAATTTATTTCTCAGATTTGGTGTTTTGCGTGTTGGAACGATGGTCGGAAATTGATCGGCCTGAAGTTCAGTCAGCAAGCCCTTTTCTTCTTTTTTACAGCATTTTTTCTCTTTCTTTTTGAAATCTTTGCATGGATCATCGCAACAATCATGTTTGAATTTATCACATGGGTCTTTTTGATGGGTGTCATTTTCAAACATATCGTAACTCATTCATAACCACTCCTAATTGTTTTGATAATACATTATATTGCTGGGAGCAAATTATGGACGGTATATATGACAGGTGCGATTTGCACAATTTCATTCAGATGAGGGATGTACTGGCGTATTCACGAATCAGGCACTGCTTGATCAGGTGCATCGACTTAGAACGTCGAAAACACTGATTTTCGATCTGGATTGCACCCTTTCCGAACCTACCGGCAGTCAGAAATCGTGCACGTACAGCGCTCATTATGGGAACCTCACTCACTTATGATACGGTTCTCCGTAATGGGTGTAAGTGAGGTTTTATTACACAAACTAAAAATCTTCTAGACCATTATCTATTTCCTTTTTATAATAGAATGTAATACTTGAAAAGAAGACATTGAAAATTCTCCGTTTCTTGAATGAATTTGTTTATATTGGCCAGTTGTAAAATCAAATTAGCCAGCTAGGTTGGAGCAATTCAAGAAGACCCTGGAACAGAATAAGGCGTTGAATCAATTTGATTGGTTCACTTTTGAGAGCATCGTAGAAAAAGTTATTGTCGGCGGTTATGATGAAGATGGCAATAAAAATCCGGCACAACTTCTCTTTGTCAATAAAATGGACCTGAAAAATCATTTAGATGGCAAGAAATTTAAGCCACTGAGAAAAAATGCTGAAGCAAGGCATACTCCTAATAAATTGCTCTCTTATAGCAGTCCTGTCATATATGGCTTTTGGGAATACTGTCGCTGAAATCCATTGGAAGAATGAGTTGATGCATGTTATACTTTTCGAAGATAATGTTTTTCAAAAAAATCGTCTTCATTCATTGAGACTCGGGATAATTTCATTTAAAGAGAATTGGCGATTTTTTTCTATGATTTTTATCCAGAAACGCGAAAAAACGAGAGGGATAAAAATTCCCTCTCGTCTTTCATCTGCTGACCTTTTGAGACAGCCTCTTACACTGAAAACAATTTAAATGATCGATTTATGCGTTAACTTTCATTGCAGCTTCAATGTTCGCTAATGTAATGTCTTTTGTGCTTGAGAAAAGAATATCAGCGGCACTTAGTTCTTGTGTATCACCAATACCAATTGATGTTTCGCCGGCTCCATTAATGGATTGAATCCCTGCAGCGGCATCTTCAATTCCAATGCATTCTTCAGGCTTCAAGTTCAACAGTTCAGCTCCACGAATATAAATTTCAGGATCTGGCTTTCCTTTTTTCAGTTTAGATGGATCGACAACAGCTGGAAAATATCTTGCCAGGTTTAACTTTTTAAGAATAATTGGAGAATTCTTTGAAGCAGATGCCAAACAAATCTTATAATTGTGGGCCATTAAATCTTCTAAGAACTCCGGTATTCCAGGTAAAAGATCATCAATATTCATATTTCCAATAAGCGCCAAATAATTGTCATTTTTCTTTGCCGCTAATTTGATTTTTTCTTCTTCGGTATAGTCGTTTTCTTTATTGCCAGCTTTCAAAATCATTTCTAAAGAGTCCATTCGGCTGATCCCTTTGAGCCCATCTTCAAGTGATTTTGTCCATGTCGCATCCAACTCATCGGCAATCTGATGCCAAGCCTGACTGTGATACTTAGATGTCAGCGCGATTACGCCATCCAAATCAAAGATGAACCCCTTAATGTCATTAAAGTTTGTCAAGTAATTTTCCCCTCTCATTAAATTTCTTCGTATTGATAGTGTACGGTATATACTTTAGGCTGATTCGCTTTTAATACGATATCGCCAAATTCCGGATGATGAATGGCATCCGGAAGCGTCTGTGCTTCAATTGCCACACCATTATAGGGATGGCTTGCTTCCCATTCCTTCGGTTTTCCAATCACTTCAGGATTGGCCGTGAACATCACGATACCATTTCGGTCAGAATAAACGCGAACTTGACGGTGGGAAGCGTTATCCCGAATCACAACAGCTGGATGTTCTTGGCCGACCAATTTGAATGCGTCGTCAAATTGGTTTTTACCCATTTCTTTTTGTAGTTGCGCGACCGCCTTTCGCATCATTACAGGTTTCGAAAAATCAAATGCCGTTCCACTATGTTCAAGTAAACGACCGGTCGGCAGTTTTTGATCATCAACTTCAACGTGTTGCAGGCTATTGATCTGCAATTCATGATTCATAATCGTTTTCTGATCATCGCTCAAATTAAAATATACATGCGTCATCGGATTGAAGAGCGTATCTGCATCACTTTGACCAAAAAATTGAATGGTGACTTTGTTTTGATTGTCTAGGGTGTATGAGATTTTCACCTCAATATTTCCCGGAAAACCATCATCTTGAGTTGCTATCTTCCGACTAAATGTCACGTTCACTGCATTTTGAAGGCTTTCCGTAGCGGCATGCCAATTCCAACTGGAAAAGCCATGGTTGCCGCCATGAATTAAATTCGGACCTTCATTTGCAGGAACGTGGTATTTAATGCCTTTAATGGCGAAGCTGCTATTTTTAAGTCGGCCACCTACGCGACCGATGGTATTACCAACATGAAATGGATTCGTCAAATAAGTGTTGATGTCATCGAATCGTAAAATCAAATTGTGTAATTTGACATTTTGATCTGGAACCATAAATCCTTGCCAAGTTGCTGCATAGGACATACATACGACTTGTACATGGTGATCGTTTTCTAAGGTATATTGTGTAATTAGCTCATCAGCAATTGAACCAATCGTTGCTTGCGTAATTTTCACCGTTACTCCCCCCTAACTTTCCTCTATACTTTAGGGATAAATGCAGAAACTCACTCAATATGAATTTAAGCCGTGACGGTTTTTGAATCCAGTTGAACGTTTTGTCCTTTAACATCAATGGTGAGCGGTTCACCAGAAACTAATGTAATCCGTGTTCCCACATGATCGATAGCAACTTGGATGATCCGTCCACGGAAGTTGATCCGGAAGCGATACCCTTCCCATTTCTTCGGTAAGAATGGATCAAAGTGTAGATGATTATTGCGAACACGCATGCCTGCAAAGCCTTGCACGATGGCGAGCCAGCTGCCGGTCATTGAGGTAATATGCAGTCCATCGGCAGTATCGTTGTTATAGTTATCCAAGTCTAAGCGGGAGGTCCGTTCATACATTTCAACTGCCTTATCTTCGTAATGCAGGTCGGCAGCTAAAATCGAATGAATCGAAGCAGATAAACTTGATTCATGAACGGTTAAAGGCTCATAGAAGTCAAAGTTGGCTTTCTTTTGTTCCGGTGTGAATTCATCGATAAAATCCCATATTCCTTGAAGGACGTCACCTTGCTTGATGTATGGCGAACGTAAAATTTTATCCCATGACCAATGCTGGTTAATCGGCAATTGATCAGCTGGAAGTTCACTGACCGGTTTTAAATCTTTATCCAGGAATCCGTCGTCCTGAACAAAGATGCCAAGTTTCTTGTCTTCTGGTAAGTACATCTTGTTGATGATCTCTTTCCATTGTTTCTTTTCTTCATTAGAAACATTTAATTGAACTGCTTGTTCGGATGAAACTTCATCCAATATTTCAAGTGTGTATTTCAAAGTCCATTGTGCCAGGTAGTTCGTATACCAGTTGTTATTGATGTTGTTTTGGTATTCATCTGGACCGGTTACACCGTGAATCATGTATTGATCCTTACGTTTTGAATAATGTACCCGATCTGCCCAGAAGCGAGAAATTTCGGTTAAGACCTTGCTGCCTTCGTTTAATACATAAGATTTATCACCGGTATATCGGGTGTAGTTGTAAATGGCAAATGCGATATCGCCGTTTCGATGAATTTCTTCAAAGGTAATTTCCCATTCATTATGGCATTCAATTCCGTTGAACGTCACCATCGGATATAGCGCACCCTTTAAGCCTTGTTCTTTAGCGTTGACATAAGCACCATCGAGCTGCTTATAACGGTACATTAACAAGTTTCGGGTCACTGTAGAATCGGTAACTCCTAAGTACATTGGAACGGCAAATGCTTCGGTATCCCAATAGGTGGCACCACCATACTTTTCGCCAGTAAAACCCTTAGGGCCAATGTTCAGCCGATCATCTTCACCATAGTACGTAGAGAATAATTGATACAGGTTGAAACGAATTCCTTGTTGTGCAGCAGCATCGCCGTCAATTTCAACATCGGATTTTTTCCAACGTTGTGCCCAAACATGTGTGTGAGCCGCCTGTAAATCGGCTAACTTTTCATCCGCGATTTTGGCAGCTAATTCATGCATGGCTTTGATTAAACTCGCTTGGTCATCGTAATCGCGTGAAGTAATGACAACGACACGTTTTTCAAAATAAGCTGTGTCACCTGGTACAAGTTTTTTACTGAACTGGTTTTGAACGGCTAATTCTAATTCATCCGTCTTTTCAGCAGTCAAATCCGTTTTGTTGACCATCTCATTACCAACGATAAATCGAGGAGTACCGAACTGATTTTCTTTAGTGATCGCTACAACATGACCTTTGGTATTACTTTGGGACTTATCTAAAACTTTCCAGAAGTGTTCTCCGTAATTTGCATCTTCATTTTGAACATCAGCGTCAATTTGGGTATTTACGGTTAATTTAAAAGGCGTTGAACCCTCATTTTCAAATTGATAAGCATCCACGAATAATTCTTTTTGTGCGGCGCTGACAAAGCGATTAATGGATACTTTTAATTTAGCGTCGCCCTTTTCAACAATGAATTCCCGTGATAGTATGGAACGTCTCATGTCCAACTGTAATTTAAAGCCGCTGATCGAATCACTGGCTAAATCAATCGGTTCACTGTTAATCAATACGTTTGTTTTGATGAAGTTAACAGCATTGATCGCTTTGCCGAAGTACTTTGGATAGCCGTTCTTCCACCATCCAACGCGTGTCTTGTCAGGGAACCAAACACCCCCGATGTAAATCCCTTGCAGTGTGTCTCCGCTATAACTTTCTTCAAAAAACCCACGCATGCCCATGTAGCCGTTTCCAATACTAGTCATACTTTCTTGCACCCGTTTGTTTTCTTTGTCTAATTTATGAGTAACGACTTCCCAAGGGTCAATTTCAAAAATTCGCTGCATGCCAATTCCTCCTCTGTCCATTTTTAATGCTCTTCCATGCCCTATATTAAATGCAACCGGTTGCATTTGTCAAGCAAAAAGTTAAACGGTTTCACTTAATATTGACACTTATATAAAAGGTTGGTTACTCATAATATTGCTGGTTAACTTATTCTGCATAGGTTTCTTTGATAATTGAAACAGAGAATGCACCGATAATCAGCATAACACCTGAAAATAAAATCATTGACGGCATCGATGATCCAAAAGTCGGGAATAAGGCAAAGCTTGCACAGGATGCAATAATTTGCGGCAAACAAATGCTTCCATTGAACAGTCCGAGATACGTTCCCATATTCTCGCCAGACAAAGCATTAGTCAGTATTGTGAATGGGAATGTCATCATAGCAGCCCAGGTTATACCGATCAAGATAAATGAAACGATCAACGTCCATTGATTATGAATGAAGAATACTGAGCCAAAACCGATACCGCCTAGCAACAGGCTGAAGGCATAAGCCGATTTGCGTTTATCATTTGGCAGGCGCGACAAGACAAGTGACCACAAAACGGCAGCAAATGAATACACAGCTGATAAAATACCAAACCAGTTCCCGGCGTCTTGATAAGCTGCGCTTGTTGGATCAATCGTCTGCCAAACATTCTTAGCAACGGCACCTGCGCCGTAAGTCCACAAATACTGAAAACCCATCCAGCAAAAGAGTTGCACGATACTAACGGTCCAGAAAACTTTTGGTGCATGGACAAGCAGTTTGAAAATGTTACTTTCTCTCTGAGCAGGTTTATTTGTGATCCCGTGATAGAATGCATACTCAGAAGGTGAATACTCTTTAACCTTGAATATCGTAATTAAACTGCAGACAATTAAAATAATTGCTCCCGCATAAAATGAAATAACAACTGATTGAGGAACAACGCCCTTTGGTGCACTGTTTGACGTGCCCAGCACGGTTAAAACAAAGGGGAAAATACAAGCCAGCACAGCGCCGCTGTTTGAGAGAAAGCTTTGAATAGAATAGGCAAACCCTTTTTGCTCCTCGTTAACCATATCGCCAACCATCATTTTAAACGGTTGCATAGCAACGTTCGATGACAGATCCATGAACAGAATCGTGATGGCTCCAAATGTCAGTGCTGTCATTGAACCAAAACCAAAACCAAAACTGCCTGAATTAGGCAATAGGCACATGACAACGACGGCAACAATAGCTCCGATGAGCAGATAAGGGATACGACGGCCAAGTTTTGGTATCCACGTGCGATCGGAAAAATAACCAACTAAGGGTTGAACAACTAAACCTGCCAGCGGAGGCAAGATAAAGAAGAAACCGAGTTTAGTAGGATCTGCGCCGATCGTCTGGAAGATCCGTCCCATATTTGAACTTTGTAATGAGAATGCCATTTGAACGCCCAAAAACCCAAAACTAATCATCCAAATCGTACTGAACGGGAGACTTGGTAATTTCTGTTCGGTGCTTTGTACATCGGTCTTAACGGGTTGTTCTTGATACATCATTCTTTCTCCTCCTTCATAATCGAACAACAATGCCTTAAAAAGGATAATGTTCGTTACTTGCATAATCTATTATGTAACGGCTTACAAAAAAATGCAACCGGTTGCAACTAATTTTTTAAAGATTTTTTTACGAAGGGACAGTCGAGTGTATCAAAAAGCCAACAAAAAAGCAGCTCCTTCGCGGTTTAGGCGAACTAACTGCTCGATTGGCGAACCAAATCCGCCAGTACATTTTTTAATTAATTTTGTTCGATGATTTTATAGGGTACAATCATTTTTTCGAAAGGTTCATTCGATTCCTGCTCGAGTTGCTGAATAATCAACTGTGCGGCTGCCTTGCCAAGTCGTTTCGGATAAATTTGTACGGTGCTGATTTTCGGTTCGGCTAATTTAGCAAATAAAGAATCGTTGAATCCCATCAGTTCAATCTGCCTTTCAGGGACAATTCGCTGCACAGCTTTTTGGACTTGAAAGGCTAAAATATCATCACTCGCCAAAATGGCAGAAATGTCTGGATAGCGTTGCAAGTATTCCTTAATGGCGGTACCAAAACGTTCACTGCACAGTTCCAGATCATAACCATAAGAATCATTGCGACGAATTGCTTCATGAAAACCAAGCATTCGGTCTGTTTGTACCAATCGGTATCTACTAGTAAAAGCATAACCTAACTGACGATGTCCTTTGTTTATCAAATATTCCGTTGCATCTAATCCAGCATTGACATTATCATTGTCGACATAGGGGATGCTATTGGCGTTAGTATAGGGCTTTCCAATGACAGCATACTTTGCTTTTCGTTGCTGCAAATATTTCAAAATAGGATCATTTTCAATAGAATACAATAAAATGAATTGCTCAATTTTACTATTTTCAATCATTATTTTGATAGTTTGCTTCAATTCCTTTATGGTACCACCTAAAGCCACCGTCATGAAAAAATGCTTTGGTGTTAACTCCTGATTAATGCCTTCAATTAATTCAGTATAAAAGGGGTTTTGGTACAAATCATCCTTATCAACTGGGAAAACAATACCAACAGTGTTATTGGCGTTAGTTGCTAGATTATGTGCGTTGAAATTTGGAACATAGTTCATTTTTTTTGCAACAAGTTGCACTTTTTTTCGTGTTTCTGGGCTGATTAGTGAACTATTCCGTATGGCGCGTGATGCCGTTGATGCAGATACACCAGCATATTTTGCTACATCCCGAATGGTTACCATCAATATTCCTCCCGTGTACTTCATTATAGCAGAAATTCATGCAACCGTTGCATGGGATTCTCAAAAAATTGTTCTCTGTAATGTGGTCCAAGAAATGCGGTATTATAAAAAAAATAAACGTTTACCATAACACCTGTCTTAGTAACTTGCTGACTCAGGAGTTATTATTGAAAGTAATTAGAACTATTATTGTTCTATCGCTTACTGGTAAAACGGTTGATTAATCGTTCAAAGCTCGAATGTGCTATGCTTTTAATGTTATGCAAGGCTCTTAATGCTCCGGTGACCCTATATCTTCAAGCGAGGTGATAAGACATGACAATACAGCATGAAAATGTTCAACTCACGCCTAGACTGCCGTTCAAATACTATAAACACGATCCGTTAACGAGTATTAATGTTTCTCCACATTGGCATCAAGGAATCGAACTGAATTGCCTGATGTCCGGTGCAACATTGAAGTTCGTGACAAATGGTGTGACAAATGAATACCATCCAGGAGATGTATGGGCAGTTAACCGTCGCGTTATTCATAGTGTCACTGGTCCTTCAAAGGCAAACTGGTCAGAGTTTGGCTTTATCATCGATGATAACATTCTCCAGTCACAGTTTCCGGCCAGTACTAACTGGCAGATTACCCTACAGGGCAGTCGCTCGTCACAGACCAATCGGGCTTCCTATGGAGCAATTCGGGAGCATCTTATCGCGATTCACGATCTTATCAGTTCTCAGGTAACAGACCTTTCACGGATGTCGATTTTAGGTCATTTTTTCATGATATTGGCAATATTGGGAGAGTCTTTTACGGTTCCCATGATTGCGCAAGACGCCAATCCTAATCCACCTCTAATTGATACTGTCATGAACGCAATCAATAGGGATTATGCACAACAGCTGACTGGAACAATGCTGGCTGAACAATTCCATGTCTCGTTGACAACACTTAATCAACAGTTCAATATCAATCTGCAGATGTCAGTAAATCGCTATATTCGTTTGGTTCGCTTAATGAACTCGCGGCGTCTACTTCTCGAAACGGATAAAACGGTTGACTATATTGCCGCCGAATCCGGATTCACCAATGGTAAGACATTTAATCGCAACTTTAAATCATGGAAAGGCATGACGCCGACTGAGTATCGACAGGCGTATGCACGTTATCACAAAAATGATACCAGTTGCCTTTGAAATTGTCCCTTAAGGGCTTGATAAATATGCTAATCTACTTCCTGTAATCGATTTTACAGGAGGTTTTTTTATGCCAACAGAACGTGAATTAATGCTCGCGGGCAAGTTATACGACTCAAACGATACTGAATTGGTGCAAATGAGACTGAAGGCGAAGCAGTTGACTTGGCGTTATAACGGCACACAACCGGAGCAGAGTGAAGAACGTGACGAGTTACTTAACTTAATGATTGACTGTCCGACCAATGACGCTTACATCGAACCGCCGATGCGAGCGGACTATGGTTCCAACTTGCATGTGGGAAGACGATTTTATGCAAATTATGACTGCATTTTCTTAGACATTGCGCCGATCATCATTGGAGATAATGTTATGCTGGGACCACGCGTCTCGCTATATACTGCTGGACACCCAATTGTTGCAAGTGTACGGAACGAATATCTTGAATATGGACATCCAATCACAATTGGAAATGACGTCTGGATCGGCGGAAATACGGTAATTTGTCCAGGTATCACGATCGGCAGTAACGTTGTGATCGGTGCCGGATCAATCGTGACAAAAGATGTTCCTGATAACGTGGTTGTTGCAGGAAACCCCGCACGCGTCATTCGACCGATTACCGATAATGATGAAGCGTATTGGAAAGCTGAGCAGCGCGCCTATCTGAGGAGAACGTAAATGATTAAGTTGATTGCAACTGATATGGATGGCACATTCTTACGCGACGACATGAGTTATGATCGTCTCCATTTTTCGAAGCTGTATACGGAAATGCAACGACAAGGCGTTCACTTTGTTGTTGCGAGTGGGAACCAATACTTTCAATTGAAGTCCTTTTTTGAAGATTATCCCGATACAATTTATGTTGCTGAGAATGGTGCGTACATTCTTGATGAAAAGCAAGTCTATGCGCTGCATGCCTTCAGTTCTCTAGCCGTCAAGCAAATCTTGCCTAAGTTGATTGAGATCCCAGAATTGAAGATACTCGTATGTGGGCAGAAGAGTGCCTATGCACGAGCAAGCGAAGGTGAAGCGCACATTCAGTTTGTGCATCGCTACTACCATCAATTGACTGTTGTAGAAGATTTTGACCATATCGACGATAATGTTTTGAAGTTCGCGATCACTTGCCCGCCTGAACTGACTGAGGATATTGTCGCACGTCTGCGAATCATGTTAATCGGATTAGCTGAACCGACAAGTAGCGGACATGGCGATATTGATGTCATTCAGTTAGGGATGAACAAAGCTGCAGGGCTAAGGGAATTGGGAACAGTTCTTGGAATCGATCTGAGTGAAATGTGTGCATTTGGTGATGGTGGGAACGATCTTGAAATGATTAGAGAAGTTGGACTCGGCGTTTCGATGCAAAATGCTCAACCGGCTGTTACCGCTGTAGCGAAGGCAAAGACGACCGATAATCAGTCGCAAGGCGTTCTCAGCTTTATTGACCAACTGCTGGAGAAACAATTTTGAGTCAATCTCGGTTCACGACAACGGTCAGCATTTTAAGCATTTCGATGGTTGGTGGCGTTTCAACGATTATCACCGGGATAATTCCTCAACTGGAACATGCATACCCGCAGATGCCGACGACTATGATTGAATGGCTTGTAACAGCAGCGAATCTTAGCGCTCTGGCGACACTTTTACTGAATCCAAAGTTGACCTATCGCTACGGCAGTCGCAGTGTTGTGATCACGGGGTTGCTGATTGCTGCTTGGGCCGGAGTCATTCCCCTATTGATCAAAAATTTTACACTGATTATGGTCAGCCGCCTTGCGCTCGGATTGGGCATTGGTCTGTTTTCACCACATGCCATTGGGCTGATTGCTCATGTATACACCGGGGAGTTTCGCACACGATTGCTTGGTTATCAGACGGGGCTATCCGCTTTAGGAAATGCATTGTTGCTTGCGTTGGCTGGCGTTGTGGTGGCGTTGAACTGGCGATCAGTATTCCTTATATATCTGCTTTTGGGCGTTGTTGCAGTTGGTGTATGGCGCTTTGTCCCAGCAGTCGGGGAGACGGATACACATGAGCATGTACGTAGTCACTTAAACAATGAACGTTGGCGTTTTATCAGACTGGCTTTTATCACATATTTGTTGATTTGGGGCGTTCAGCTAAAACTGCCCAGTCTATTTTTGACGAGAGGATTCGGAGATGCGTCGGTAGTTAATTGGACGCTTGCTGCAATGAATATTGGCGGCCTGATTGCTGGCCTATCCTTTGGCTTGGTCTACCGCCGACTGCGTCAATATACGCTCGTTTTGGGTTATGGCGGTGCTGCGGTTTCTGTTGCGGTGCTCTTACTTGCTAAGAACCAAGTAGTTGCAATCCTCGCCGCAGTCTTTTTCAACTATATCTATTCGTACACCGGACCATATCTGGTATTTCGCAGTAATCTTGGGCTTGCTGATGATCAGGTCGATACTTTGAGTAGTTATCTGACGATTGCCACTGTGATTAGTGCCTTCTTTGCACCGGTGGTATGGAATTTTCTCGGCAACCTCGGCCCGAATGATGTTACTGGAAATGCTTTACTATGGGTGACTGGTAGTCTACTTGTGATTACAGGATGCATATGGATCCGAGTGCTGCAACCTCATATGGAGAAGAATAAATGATAGACTAAGATGAGAATAGTAGAGGAGACAAACGGCTGTAAAATATTTGAAGTATTGAATAAAGGAACGCTGAAATATGATTAGAGACATTTTTTCGGATACGGACGGGACTCTTCTTAACAGTCATGGACATATCATTCCAACTACAGTTCAAGTAATTCGGGACATAAAATCCTGCTTAAACTTGTATCAGGCCATGCACCGATATGGCAAGTGAACAATTCTATGGGAACCAAACAGCCGCGTTCAGTGATGCCATGGTGTACCCATGGCATCAAATTGACAAGAATCCCGATTGTAATGACGTATGCGGATGTTGAAATCAAAGAGTCCCATCTATGTCACAACCTCTAGTGATGTAAATGGAGTCGCTGATGTACTGATGCATCTCTCTGTATTTCGTCAGTAGTGCAGTCTGAATATCGAATAATATCGTTCAAAGTATCACGACACAATTATAGGAGATAGAATTACAGAGATAAAAAAGTTTATTTTAGCGATGGCTTTATTTTTTAGAGCTATATGTACTTATTCAAAAATCTGTACGGATGATGAGGTCCGCTCAGGCTTTTTTTCAATACTTAAAAGTTTCATAGAAAAGAGGTATCTTGCAACAAATAGCATTGTCCCGGTGAGAGTCAGTATGAAAGATGGGAAGAGAAACGAATTTTCCATGTTTCTCACTGGCTTGGCAAAGGGGTGTGTTTTTTGAGATCTTCTTCTTTCAACAAGAATGTTCGCATAGTATTCAGCTATTGATTGATAGGCTGATGAAAGTAATTTGGATGTGAATTTATTACCATTAACTTTGAACTTTTGTAAAGGGACCATCACTTTCTACTAGGAGTCTGTTAGTAGGAATAAGTGAGAGCTTTGGTTTTGCTTTCTTACTGTGTGTCGTATTATAGTATTTGTGGAAAAATAACAATTTAAGGCTACAACGGCATTTAGTTGCGTAGATGAACCAGTAAACCAATGAATTATGCATTTTGATGGTTTATATTTCTTTATAATGTCTATCGCCGCCTTCTAGGATTTACGTAAATGTACAGACATTAGTTTATCATTTTCTGCACACAATTTAACTATTTGTTCGAAATAATCTAATTGTTGATTCTTAGGTAAATATCTACTTGAGGAAAAATCTAGACCAATTTCACCAATATATCTTACATTATTCGCTAAAACCAAGAAATTTGCGAAACCTCTAACGCCTAAAGTTGATTCCTGCGGTTGAAATCCTATACTTCTTCACATCTACGAGACCAAACAAACTAAAGAAAAAAAGTGACAAGCATTATGTGTTTGCTCGTCACCGGATTTTGATTGATGTTTACCTTTTCAACTGTACCAATTCTTGTAGGATTTGATCTGCACTAGTAATGCTCTTGCGTTGGATTGATAAGCTCTTTGCGCATTGATCAGCTCCGTCATTTCATCGGTTAGATCAACATTCGAAGCTTCAAGTGCTCCAGAAATGAGTGGGACGGCCAACCGGTGCGTAGTGTCGGCCTGACGCCCTCTGCTCTAGGACGCGTCTGTTTACCAACTCGACCTATTCCGGGTCATTGCTGCGCAAAGGAGCGGCTCTCTGCCGCAATGGATGCGGTAACGGCGCGCTACGGGCATCTCGCGCTCTTTCATGGGCCACCGTTCATGGAAGGCAGCCAGTTTGCAGTGGGCGCACATAAAATTGCGGACATTCACGTTGATTATTCTTCAAAACAAGCCCAGATCTCAGTGCTTTCTGAAGGCATTATTACTTTTAATTTACTCTATCCACATGCTATGGAGGGATTACGTATGGACATAATCATAGCAACGACACCTTCCTATTAAAAAGGATAAACCTAATTAGAACAACTCGACTAGGATATTGTTGTTTTCACTGTAATGAAATTCTGGTCAAGCTCACTGTCCTTGAATTTTTGCATTACGATTCAGAGAATGCTAAACTAATAATGTTTTGAAGACAGGAACCTCATCATTCAATGAATAATCATACATCCTCGGGTAAGATTCTCTCTTTAAAACCACTCTCATGTTCAGGCTATTCTAACTTCCTTGCAAACCAGATTTAGCAATTAGTAGTTCATTTGGAGGCAGGTCGAAAAAATGAAAAGAGTTCTGGTAGTATCGTTAGCGATTCTGATTGTAATTGGAGGATTGTTTATTTTTTTGAATCATAACTCAGATTCGAACAGATCATCTAGCGGCAAACACACAGAAAGTCAAGCCCCTGCGGGTCAATCTCACGTGTCATCTTCGTCGAGTCACGAGATTACGGAGAGTTCGAGCCAGCCGATAACAGATAGTTCAACAAGCAGCGTAACAGAATCAGTGAGCCCCTCCGCTGCATCATCAAGTCGGACTGCAACCAAAACCCAGTCAAATGAATCATCAACAAGCCATTCTGCGGCATCTGAAAGTACAAATACTACAAGCGGACAAACGAGTGCAATTCAACCTGCCAGTAAACCGACGGGAGCTTGGGTTAAAAAATTTGAACAAGACCTATATAAAGGTTATCACGTAACACCCAGCCGCTATAAATATATAGGCAATGGTCTTTGGGAGGTCTGGGTAAAAGAATATAATACAGGGCAGAATCCTTATGTAACCGTTGATCAATATACAGGCAATTTTCACGGTTAACAGATCCCCCTCGTTATCCTAAAAGTCGTCTTCGAATAATGTGGACTGGTCATTTACATTACAAAAGGAAAGATGGATTTCTTCTGAAAGAACCCACAGAAATATAAAAACTGAGAGGTGAACTCCTCTCAGTTTTTATATTCGGGGGTTGCCTGTTAAGACCACCTTTAAATTAAGCACGATGAATTTTAATCTTCTTCTGTCTTCAGAATAATTGTATGGGTTTCTGATCTTTCGATATCAGACCACCAATACCTGACCAGCGTATATTTTGTTGGCATTGGCAACATTATTCCACGACTGAAGTTGTGAAACAGATACACCAAACTTGGCCGCAATTCCACTCAGCGTATCGCCAGATTCCACGGTATAAGTCCGTGATCCGCCACCACCGGCTCCCGAAGTAAAAATGGAAAGCACCTCTCCAGCATAAATCTTATTGGCGTCAGCAATACTATTCCACGCCTGCAGTTGTGAGACAGATACACCAAACTTGGCCGCAATTCCACTCAGCGTATCGCCGGATTGAATGGTATAAGAAATCTCACTGCCACCACCGCCACCGGAACTGTACATTTTCAAAGTTTGTCCAACGTATATTTTGTCGGGATCGGAAATGTCATTCCACTGCTCGATATTGCTTAAACTTACGCCAAAACGTTCCGCAATGGCGCTCAATGTATCCCCGGATTTTACAGTGTATACCATTGTACCCGTTCCCCCGCCGTTTTTATACACAATAATTTTTTGACCGACATATATCTTGTTTGGATCAGAAATATTGTTCCACGATTGCAACTGCGATACTGTAACATTAAATTGCTGTGCAATGCCGCTCAGTGTATCTCCTGATTTGATGACATACGTATTTGACGTCTCCGAATTATCGCTTTCATCCGGTTTAAGCTTTAATACTTGTCCAACGTAGATTTTATTTGGATCAGAAATGCTATTCCATGATTGTAGCTGCGAAACCGTGACGCCGAATTTTAGCGCAATGCCACTCAGTGTATCGCCGGATTCAACAGTATACGTGTTGGTATCCGTAGGTTTGCTTGGCGTTGGTTCGGTTGGCGCTGATGGTTTTCCGCCTTCGGCTAACTGATTGTACCAATACTGCGCCTGATCTCCACGTTGGGGCTGATCGGGATTCTTAGGTCGCTCGTAATTTGCAAGGAACACTAATCTTAACGTTTCAGCTGATTCTGTACTCGTGATGAATTGGGTCGAAGTCATTGAATAAGAATATGAAGGATAGAATTGAATGCCGTTCATCATTTCATATTCAATACGCGCGCACTGCGAACCGATATCCTTGTAATCCAGCCCTTGCGCATCACACCAGCTGATAAGTTTGCTGGCGGGTGTCCACTGAACAAGGCCATACCCTGGGCCGACACCACCTTCCCAGATATCGGCGTAGAGCAAAGACTGCCATTGTTATAATTCCGTGTTATTCTTCTTATTTATTTTAGTAAGATCATCCTGATTGTCCGTGCCTATATCACTTGATTTTTCCTTCAAACTATTTAACCGGCTTGTAATTCCCTTTGGAAAAGGAACGCCAAGAAAGCTCAGATTTTCTATAATCGAAAGACTTTCGTCACAAACGGCCATGATGACCATCATTGTTTGAAAAACGGGCGAACCGTTATTTACGAGACGATCTAGGACATAGGATAGAATCAGAGCCAGAAATATTCCTGACTTTTTTAGCAGTCCATCTCGAACGGCATCCGATTGAAGCGTTCTCTTTTTAATAGCTTTTAATAATCCTGCTATGACATCCAGCCCCATTAACAGGACCAGAAAAACATATACAGTCATACCCTGCATACTCATTTCACCCCTCCTCTTTTATAGACACGCAAGACACATGGCCTGTTTTAACTAAAACCCATGCTATCTGATTTTCTGGCTTCAGGTCTCCCAACTTTCTGCTTGAGGGAGCGCTACTGTTGCCACATAAAAATTTTATTACAAAAGAGAACAATGAATATTACTGATTGGAAGTAAATGGAGAGCAATGGCCAATTTAGTCAAAGCCCGTTTTTTCTTTCGATAATACGTGCGTTCAGACATAGCCAGACGGTTTTGTATTTCAAAATCCATAGATGACGCCTTTCTAAGATATTTATAAAACACAATAGACTGTTCATCGATATCCAAAGCCTGAAGTGCCGCATAAATTTTCAATAACTGATTGACTTCATCAAATTCAAGAAAATGAAAATATTCTCGACTGATTTCAATATGATAATCATCAAACAAAAAAGGCGATTGCGTCATCTTCACAAATAACAACTGGCAACGATAAAGATAATCTTTTAGATCGATAACCGCTTGTTTTTCACTAGGATTTCTAACACTTTTCATTTCGCCCACCTGATTCAATTAGTATTTTCCATATGTTCAGATACATAAAATTCAAGATAGTATGACATGATGTGTTTTCTATGTCATCAAGAGGAGTGAAAGGGGATGTGCCGGGTGCTTATTCCCATCATAAATCGTTATATCTGTTAAACCTTGCCAAAAACATGCCTAAATACTGTCATCCACATAATCAGGAACATACGTTCGTGTTATTTAAAATACACGAAAATACTTATTCTTTCAAGGATGCAACAATGGGCCTTTCAAAATTACGAAATAAATTGATAACCGTCGCATGAAAAGCAGAGTGATGGAGATGGATTTGGATAAGTATATTTATCCGCTCTCTTAGAGCCTTCCTTTGCTGTGTTGGTCATATTACTGACAAGCTAGTCTATAATTGCCGAACGATAGTCAATAGATAATTACCACATGACTAAGTAACGCGCCAAGCAACATATTTTGGTTATTATCAACCCCTGATATGCAATTTGGCCAGTCTAGAATAACTTTAAATCTTGTTTGGATCATAGCATTATCCCTCCATTTTGCACCCTTGTACACTATGCTCCTATTAAAAAAGGTCAACAATTAGTTAATGTGACTAATTGTTGACCTTTTTTGCCATGCCAATTTTAAAAGGAGATATAACCCATGGCGAAGAAGCTCACTAAACAGGAACGGGACAAACTCATCCAAAAAATCTTAGAGCACCAAAAGAAATATGGACTGCCTTCGCGCAAGAAATAAGTGTCGCATGGTTCTATTTGGCTGTCCCTCTCCTTTTAAGTCTGCGACCATGAGAATGTGTCGCAGACTTAAAAGGAGAGAAGGATGCATCGATGCAGGAAATCAAGGGAGAGCGCACGCGAAAAACACGATCGAACAAACGCCATTGGATACGACCCGTGTTGTCGGTCACGCAGAACGAATGCCTGGCGCGTGTCAGCTATATCACGGACACACCCATGAAAGATTCGCTGAATATCTTTGCCGGAGTGCGCTGATTACGACGCCGGTCATTCAGTCCCTTACGCCGTATTTTAAGCGCAATTATTGGGCGTCATCTGCTCATTTGTATGCCGGTCATTACAACCATCCGACATATTCGGTGGTGCGTTCGTTCGGCCGTGTACGGACGACAGTGCGGTTTTTGGAAAAGGATTACCGACGGATCGAAAAGCTGGCCTATGTACGCATTGTCCATCACGCCGTATGCAGCTGCTTCTCACAAGCGCCGAATTGATCGATGCCTATTATCTATCGGCACGTTAGAAAGTCGCTGGACGCGGGGCGCAGAGGTCGGCAGAAGTTTGGCGGTTGCTGTCTACTACGCATTACGAAAATTTCTTTATGTATATTTATTCACTGACTCCCCCCAAAAAACCTCATTTACTTATGATACGGCTCACCCCGCATGATTTTAAACGCGCGGTAAATCTGCTCGATCAGAATTAGGCGCATGAGCTGGTGCGGAAACGTGAATTTGGAGAAGGAGAGCTGGAAATCAGCCCTCCTTAGAACTTCATCGCTCAAACCGTTCGAACCGCCGATGATGAAGGCAATATCGCTGTGTCCATAGGTCGCAAGTTCTTGAATCTTTGCAGCGAAATCCTCGGAAGGCATTTGCTTCCCCTGTATTGCGAGTGCGATGGCATAGGCATTGTCAGCCAACTTCTTCAGTAGCCGCGCGCCTTCTGCCTGCTTGACCTGCTCGATTTCTGCTGCGGAGAGATTCTCAGGTGCTTTTTCATCCGGCACCTCAATGATCGCGACTTTCGCATAGGGCCCCATCCGCTTTACATATTCCTCAATCCCTTGTTTAAAATATTTTTCTTTCAACTTTCCCACGACTAAAATACTGATATTCACAACTTATCCCAACCTTATTTAGAGTTATACACAGAACTTATGCACATATCCACAGGCAAATTCTATATTCTGTATGGAATCATTCGTTTGCCACAAGATATACGTACCGAAAAATGATGTATTTTGGTGAATGTGGATAACTATTTTCATCATAAAAAGTCACTATTTGTCGAAATTCACTATTTATTCGCATTGCTCTAATTATGTGATGCACTACTCTCTGCGTATAGCGATTTCCCCTGTACTATCGCGCTTTTCACTTCTATTAACTAGGCTGCTCCTACGAAATATCTTCATTTTACCATAATTGAATGTGATGAATTTTCAGAGTTATGAACAGTTTTTCCTCAAACGTGCATAACTTGTGGATAAATGTTTATTGCTGTGCACAAATTGTCCACAATCACGCATAACTTGTTCTCACTTCTATGCCCTGAAAACTTAGTCACATGTGCATAAAAAAACAAGTCAAAGGGCTATTGTTTCAGTCCTTTGACTCGTTCTGCTCTTACGTGTTAAGAAAAGGTTTTGCTTCCAAGCTTTAACTTTGCATCATGCACTTTGCCCATTCGGTAATACTTGATAGTCACTGTTTGGCCCGCACGAAGCTGTGTATACATATATGTGGAGAATTCAATGTAGCTTTTAATTTTATGTCCATTGATTTCCGTAATCACGTCGCCTGCTTCCAGTCCGCTCTTGGCAGCAGGACTTGAGCTTTGAACATCAGTAACAACCAGCCCGGTCTTTACGTCAGACGGCAGCTGCAGCTGTTTGGCTTCTTCATTCGGAACCATTGAAAGGTCGACAATGCTGACACCAAGCATCGGCCGTTCAATTTTACCGCCTGTCTCAAGCTTGTTGATCACCAGTTTCGCAACGTTAATTGGGATCGCAAACCCGATACCTTCGACGCCTTCATCCGTGCCGCTTCCCGTTGTAGCAATCTTGGATGAGTTAATGCCAATAACCTGTCCTGCAATATTTACAAGAGCCCCACCACTGTTGCCGGGATTAATCGCCGCGTCGGTCTGCAATACCTGCGCTTCGATTGAGGCGTTATTGCTCTCCACGGGAATTGTTCGACTTGTTGAACTGATGATGCCCTCAGTCACGGATCCGGAGAAACCAAGTGGATTGCCGATCGCGATGGCAGGTTCACCGCGTTTCAATTTTGTCGAATTGCCAAATTCAGCGACTGATTTAACATTCTTTGCCGGAATTCGAAGTACCGCTAAGTCATAGAGAGCGTCTTTACCCAAAACAGTGGCATTCGTTTTCAACTCGTCATTCAAGCGAACCTCCACTTTCTCCGCTCCGGACACCACATGGTTGTTCGTAACCACGTATGCATACTGATTATCCTTTTTATAAATAATGCCTGAACCAATTCCTGATTCGGTATACTTGTTATCAAAGAAGTTCGCCTTTTGCAGATTGATAACGGCGACAACGGCAGGCGATACTTTATCTACGGCCTCGGTAACCGATGAAGTTACATTAACATTCACTTGCCGGTTGAAGGTCGGATTACTCACATTATTGGTATTCTGCGACCCCGTTGAGACCTGATAAGGGAAGACGCCTAGATCCGATAGTATTGGAGCAAAGATCAAAAGGCAGACCATTCCGACAATAGCGCCAATAAAGCCTGAAAAAAACCATCCGCCGTGCATACGCGTTTCACGTGGGTGCTGGGAGTTGCCGTCGGATTCCGGATCGCTCCCTATATGGTTGTCATCATAGAACCCCATACCTATTCCTCCTCTTTTGAATTCATGAAAAATGTTCGGAGCTTGAGAACACATGGCTTCATCAGAATTAGAAAACTTAGCTTCGCTAAACCTCTCGCGAAGAAGCTTCATTCGCCGGGCGCTTGTACTCGTTTTCTTAAATTCTCTGTCTTTTATACTTTCCTACCCGTATAAATACCTATGAGGCCTTAGTTATTCACGTTACGTCCTTTATGAATAATTTACCACCGATAATCTCTCTTATAAAAATTATGTGACTATTTCTATAAGCATCGCAAATTTGCCATTGTTCTATGTAAAGAATAGCCACAATTCCGCGCGAATAAACCTTAAATTGCGGTCAATATCGTCGCGTGGTCAGGATCCGTGTCATAAAGACCTACTTCACGTCCCGGCTTGAGCCCGATGCTTTCCAGACGCTGTCCGACGCTCATTCTCGCCAGCTCTTTCATATTATTGTCCTTGCTAAGATGCGCGAGATAAATCTTTTTCGTCCGGTCTCCGAACATCTCAGTCAGTGCAAGACCGGATTCATCATTTGAGATATGACCGGTATCGCCTAAAATACGTCTCTTGACGCTCCACGGATAGCGCCCCATCATTAACATTTCCGTGTCGTGATTCGCTTCCATAATATACGCATCCGAGTTCTTAATTAATCCTTTAATATGTGTTGAAACATAGCCGAGATCAGTCAAAATCGTCAATTGTTTCTCATGGTCATGCACGACATAAAACATCGGATCCGCCGCATCATGTGAAACAGAGAATGATTCAATGGCTAAACCACCGAAATCCTGCGTTGTGTTTGGCGCAAATTCAAATTTTTGTTCCGTAGGAATTTCCCCGATACCTGAAGACATGGCCTGCCATGTTTTTCGATTCGCGTAAACAGGTGTATGGAATCGGCGCGCGAAGACGCCAAGACCTTTAATATGGTCACTATGTTCATGCGTGACCAAAATTCCGTCAATATCTTCCGGACAGCGACCAATTTGTCCAAGTAATTCAATCATTTTCTTACCGCTCAGCCCACAATCGATAAGTAGTCGTTGCTGCTCTGTCTCAATATAAAGCGAGTTCCCCGTACTACCGCTCGCCAGTACACTAAAGTTAAACGTCATTTCTCCCCCTCCCAAGGGTGGCCAATTATCCATTCTTTCTTATTTAATTGATGGATTGAACATTGCCAGTTACCGCATTAACAAAGTAATCGTTCGTTCTGCTGTCGATACGCGCGACAATATGCCAAGCTGGTACAAAAATCAATGGCTCTGTGCTCTCAACACCGACCGTATTCAAGTAACACAGTTCAATGGCCTTGATGTGCAACATGCTGTAGCCAACCAGATCCGTCCGATCCGCCAGGTAGTTTATCGCTTGTTCCGCGTTAATGAGATCGACTTTATTGTGTTTGTTCGAGCTCAATTTTAAATAACTTTGGCGGAAACCCGTTACCTGGTTTTTCTGAACAATGAAATCAAGCATCTGCACTTTATTTCGAGTGCTGACATATACTGGTCGACTTTGATAGGTTTGAGCGAATTTTATCGTTTCTTTGCCTTGATCAAGTCGCCAAAACTTATACTCATGTCCTTGGTAAACCATGTTAAGCAAGGATTTTTGTACATCCTCATTCTTAACATCGCCAAGCATCATAGGATTCACAAGCATCCCTGTCAATTGCCGACCATTTTCTTCTAAATTGACTTTCTGTTTTTTCGCGTCATTCTTGCCGCTGGCGAGCTGAACAAGCGCGTCTTTTTGATAATTAAAATCAATCCGCGTCCCTCGAAGGAATGTGACATTCTGAGGGAGGGTAGGCATGATTGTCTCCATTTTGTAATTGTGCGTAATGGCGCTACCATCCGCAACAGGTTCAACATTTTCATCCTGCTGCCGCATATACATCTCAAAAACGAGAAAAACATCGAGAAGAAGAAAACAAATAATAAAAATTGATTTTGTTCTGCTCCAATTCATGACGGATCCTCCTTCCCATTGTTTATCTGAGAAGGAAATAGTTTGTCACTTACAGATTTCCAGCGACCATTCATTTTATAAAACCAGTCAGGCGTTGCGACAATGGATTGATCGGAGTTAGAAGAAGGGTTTTTCAATTCATACCCTATGGACAGATCTTCTATTGCATTCACGTCCACATGTGCATCGCTCAGACGATCAAGTATTTCCTTGCCTGAGTCAAGCACCATACTCCCCTGACTGTCCACCGGATTCAAATCAAGCAGTGTTCCCTTATAATTGCTTAATTCACCGCTTTTCCAAGTGAGTTCAATCATACTTAGATACCAGTTGGGATAAACCTCCGTATTGAACACCATATAATTTCCCAAAGTCATACGGAAAGTGACTGCTCCATCACCACGATAGTTTTTCAATGAAGTCCCTTGATAGATATAGTCATCTGTCCATAGTTTATAAGTGTTCATCCAATCAAAACTACCGATGATTGGATCCTGTCTCTCCTCCACAGTGCTTGTAATACCCGGATTTACAAATTGGACAATATTATTCGTGCGCTCCATCTGCCGTTCACTATCGGTATATTGTGTCTTTCCTTTTGTAGGGAATACATTATCGGGATCAGTCGTAAAAAGAATCGGAATGAATTCTTCCAGCGAGAGCTGCTCATAATAGCTCACTTCGGAATGCATCTTCGTTTTCTCTTGTGGCAGATAGACCACCTTGCCTTTTAAAGTCTGACGAGCATATGGTTTTAGATTTACGTTGGCATATACATTTTTCAAATTATTAATATTCAAATGATCAACTGTCGTAAAAAGCTTGCTTTTTTCATTTGGCGAATAGAAAACTGCCGTTATACTGCCATTTGTCGAGCGAAAGACCTCAACTCGGTCAATAAGTATGTGGTTCTCACTTAATGACTTGCCGCCGGTGTCAAACTGAAATACCTTGCTCAACGCGCCGAACGTGAGCGGACCTGGAAATACGAGTTTATAAAGAGCGTTATCCCCACTGTCCATTCCAGAGCTATAGTTCGTCTGCACACTAAAAACAGACCCCCGAAGCAGTGTGTACGCCTTTTGTATCTGGGTACGGCTGATTTGGCCAAAGTCACCATTTTTGTTATGTTCCAGCATTAGATTGGGACGAATGACTTCAGGAGTCTTACGCGCTTGGGCAATTGCTACCTTTTTAGTGGAATTTGGATTATAATTCTTAAAATCCGATTTATAGAATAGTATGTTGAAGGTCATGGCGACACTTGCGAATACGAGCGCACCAAGCAATAAGGATTTGAATACTTCACGATGCATCTCAATGATCCCTTCTGTCCAGCGGAAGTACAAAATGAATGGCCGTTCCTCTGTTCCAGTCACTCTCCGCCCAGATTTCTCCGCCCTGCGCTTCAATCATTTCCTTCGCAATGGCGAGTCCCAGTCCAGTGCCGCCCAATTTACGCGAACGCGCGCGGTCAACACGATAGAATCGATTAAAAACTTTAGACAAGTTTTCTTTTGGAATACCGACACCCTGATCGCTGATCATTGTCCGGACATTTCTACCCCGTCGTGTAATTTTGAAGGTAATGGTGCCTCCTTCCGGTGAATATTTAATCGCATTGGATATAATATTATCAATTACCTGAGTCAGCTTATCACGATCAATTTGGACATAAAAGGATCCCTTTTGAAAGTTGCGGACAAAATCAATATTTTGCTTCTTGGACATTTCAAAACGATCAATGATACTTTGACAGAATGAGATATAGTCAGTCCGTTCAAGTTGTATTTTATAATCCCTGGAGTCCAACCGAGACAACTGCAGCAAGTCGTTTACCAACCGGATCATACGCTCCGTTTCGCGCTGAGTAACACCAAGAAACTTCGTTGCGAGCGCTGCGTCTTCAACCGCACCGTCTTGTAATGCTTCCAGATAACTCTTCATTGTGGTCAGCGGCGTCCGGAGCTCATGCGAGACATTGGCAACAAATTCCCGACGTTCCATGTCCACCTGCTCCTGCTCCGTCACATCGTGTATGACTGCGATTAAGCCATTCGCAAGACCGTTGTCCTTCTTAACAACTGAGAAGTTTGCCCTGAGAAGGATCGTTTCATCGTCCGTACTGAAATCGAGTACGATCGAATCGTTCAAATCATAGAGATCCATGATCTTGTGTTCTTTACGAATCTTCAGCAAATCCAAGATCGAGTTTCCCGTTACATCATGACGATATACGTTAAGAAGCTGTTCGGCCCGGTTATTCATTAAAATAACATTTCCCTTACGATCTGTTGCGATGACACCGTCGGTCATGTAGGTCAGCACCGACTTCAATTTGCGGCGTTCCGATTCAGTCGTCGCGTTGGCCTCGCGGAGCTTCATGGTCATATTGTTAAATGACGTAGCAAGCTGTCCAATTTCATCCGGCTCGCTCATTTTCACCTTCCGCGTAAAATTCCCCTGTGATACGGCAAGCACCTGCCGCTGCATTTGCACCAATGGCCGCGTGATTGTCCGCGCAAGGAAAAAACCGAGAACTGCGGTAACCAATAGTGCGAAAGCTGTCGCAGAGGCCAGTACTTGATTGATCTGCTGCAACTGGCTATAGACACTTTCAAAACTCTTCTCCACATAGAGCGTGCCATAATGTTGACTGTCTACTCTTATCGGTGTCGTAACAGCATCCACGCGTTCACCGTTTTTTTGATCGGTAAACCGATCTGTATTGGTTACGTTGGATGATAAATTCTGAATGATTAGCCGGTTGGTCGTTCGCTTTCCAACAACGTTCTCATGTTTCTCATCTGCGGCAATAATGACCATATTGGGATCTATCACTTGAATTTCTCTAATATTGCTGTCGAGTTCAATCAGCTGGTTCTGAATCTTGTTCGTCACATGATCAGGATCATCCACATTCGTTTCCTTTGCCTCACGTATCGCTTCACCGACATTCCAAGAGATCAGCTGACTCTGGCTCTCAAGCGATTTTTCAAAACTGTCCAAGGTAATTGTTTTAACACGATCGGAGAAGTAGACGCCAATCAGCTGCATGGCAAGTAAAATAAGCAGCGTATAGATTAATACAATTTTAAATTGAATCGATTTAAAAAAACCGACCTTATTCATCACTAGTCTCCTGATTTGGTTCTTTCAAATAGTATCCAACACCGCGCCGTGTAATAATCCATGCCGGACGACTGGGATTATCTTCGATTTTCTCGCGCAGCCGGCGCACTGTTACGTCTACGGTTCGAACATCACCAAAATAATCATAACCCCAGACTGTCTGAAGCAGATTTTCCCGAGTCATAACCTGTCCGATATGATCCGCAAGATAGTGAAGCAGTTCGAATTCACGATGGGTGAGCTCGACCATTTTCCCGCGTTTGGTCACTACGTAGGCATCAAGGTGAATAACTAAATCGCCGATTTCAATACTGTTTCCTTGCTTCTTCTCTTCCTCGGTGCCTTCCTGCCTGTGCCGCCTCAGGTTCGCTTTCACTCGGGCGATCAGTTCACGGTTGCTGAATGGTTTTGTGACGTAGTCGTCGGCACCCATTTCAAGACCAAGCACTTTGTCGATTTCCGAGTCTTTGGCTGTCAGCATAATGATCGGCATATTATGCGTTTTTCGAATTTCGCGGCATACTTCCATGCCATCTTTGACCGGAAGCATCACGTCAAGCAGAATCATATCAGGATTTTCCTGCTCTACCTTTTCAAGGGCTTCTTCACCGTCATAGGCACATACAACTTCGTACCCTTCTTTTTCCAAATTAAACTGTAGTATATCCGCAATTGGCTGTTCATCATCAACAACTAGAATTTTACTTTCCAACTTGTGCAGCCTCCTTTGTAGTCCATAGAATTTATTTCCCGTGCAATGTGTGCTTTTTTTACTGTACTCATCATTTATCTTGTAATCCGGATCGCAACTTGCTCCGCGATTTGTGCTCATGGCGTTTTGTGATAGAATCTTCGCCATAACACGTGCTCGGACATTTCTTCTATAGTTTAACATAATCCCAATAATGATGTCATAAGGAAGAAAACAGAACGAAGCCCCTGAGCTAGATCAAGGGCTTCGTCCTGTTTAAGTATATTTTCTATTAAGAGCGATGATCGCTTATGTGCGGCGAAAACATGGCTCGAGGCGGAATCGAACCACCGACACGAGGATTTTCAGTCCTCTGCTCTACCGACTGAGCTACCGAGCCATAATAATAATGGCGGATCCGAGCGGATTTGAACCGCCGATCTCCTGCGTGACAGGCAGGCATGTTAACCCCTACACCACGGATCCATTTGGTTGCGGGGGCAGGATTTGAACCTACGACCTTCGGGTTATGAGCCCGACGAGCTACCAGACTGCTCCACCCCGCGATATTTTCAATACAACACCATGTCTTTTTGCAGCACAAGAAATATTTTATCATGGTCAATTCATTAATGCAACCTTTTTTTGTAATTAAATTTTTCATGCATCAAAATCATAACTCATGCGGCCTATACCCGCGAGTAAATGAGAAAAACCGTGAAAACCCGATCCTTACTTCCGCAGGATGCGGTGGCTTTTGCGTTGCATGCAGGACGTACTTCCACAGGATGTGGTGACTTTCGCGTTGCATGCAGGACGTACGCGTGCTTAGCGAAAGTTCCTTACATACGAAAGCCCCTTTGCTCCAGATACCGTTTTGAAGTATCAACCTTGTCTTGAACAGACATCTCTAGTTCATAAATCATTTTGATCCTTAATTCAGTATCGCGGCCGGAGTAAAATAAGCGGAGATTTTCCGGTTATATGCATCATGGCGCTTGTTTCACAGGTAAATAAGGGTAATTTTTCCGCTTATGCACAGAAAAGCCCTCCATTTTCACGGTTTTCGATTCGATAGGCGGAATTTCTCCGTCTATTAAAGCAATTTTTTCACTCATTTTCTAATTAAGCGGAATTTTTCCGTTTATTTCTCATATTGAGCGCTTACCTGATCGCCTAGTCCAACCGAATCTTATGACCTTATCGTCGTACCGGCAAGGCAAAACGCTATACTTTCTGCTCGTTTCCTTAAATGCGCCAATGTAAAAAATACCGCAGCAATCGCCACGGCATTTTGTCTTTTATACGGTTGATAAGCAAAGCTTTCAAATCATTTAAAGTTAGGCAAACGGACTGCGTACTTCAATCGTTTGCGTCCGATCCGGACCGACAGAAAACAGCGACAGTGCCACTTCGGTCAGCTGCGCGATGCGTTCCATATAGTGACGCGCATTTTGCGGCAGTTCTGATAGTGATTTCGCTCCTGTAATGTCTTCAGTCCACCCCGGCAGTTCTTCATAGACCGGTTCACATTCAGCAAGAACGTTCAGGCTCGCAGGGAACTCTTCGATCAACTTGCCTTTATATTTATATGCCTTGCAAATTTTGACAGTTTCAAGACCTGTGAGCACATCAACACAGTTCAGAGAGAGATCGGTCAAGCCGCTGACACGACGCGAATGGCGGACAACCACACTGTCAAACCAGCCAACGCGGCGCGCGCGTCCTGTAACGGTTCCATATTCATGGCCGACTTCACGAATCTTGTCGCCAATTTCATTAGTCAATTCTGTTGGGAACGGACCATCGCCAACACGCGTAGTGTACGCTTTTGCGCAGCCCACAACGTGATTGATCTTCGTTGGTCCAACACCCGCACCGATTGTGACGCCGCCAGCTACCGGATTGGAAGAAGTAACAAATGGGTACGTTCCTTGATCAATATCCAGCATACAGCCTTGCGCTCCTTCAAACAGGACACGTTTTCCTGCATCAAGCGCATCATTCAGTACCACAGAAGTATCACATATGAGAGGTCTCAGGCGCTCTCCGTATTCAAGATATTCATCATATATATCATCAATATTGAAGCCCTCAGTATCATAAAACTTCTCAAGAAGTCGATTCTTCTCTTTCAGATTCTTCTCCAGTTTCTGACGGAAGGTCTCAGGTTCCAGAAGATCGGCCATCCGGATACCGACACGTGCCGCCTTATCCATATAAGCAGGACCGATGCCCTTCTGCGTTGTGCCAATTTTAGACGCACCCTTATTTTCTTCTTCAAGTTGATCCAACTTCAAGTGATAAGGGAGGATCACATGGGCGCGGTTGCTGATACGCAGATTATCCGTGCTTACACCGCTCTCCTTCATGTAGTCCAATTCTCTGCACAGGGACTTAGGGTTGACAACCATTCCGTTCCCAAGGACGCAGATCTTTTCTTTGTAAAGAATTCCTGATGGCATTAATCGTAATTTGTACGTCTTACCGTTCCAGACGATTGTATGCCCGGCATTATCTCCACCTTGATAACGCGACACTACTTCCGAGTTCTCCGAAAGGTAGTCGGTAATTTTTCCTTTTCCTTCATCGCCCCACTGTGCGCCAACAACAACAACAGAAGACATTCATTTAGCCCCCTACTTTTACAAAATAATATTTTAGTTCACTAAAGCCACTGTTTAGTCTAACAGGTAATCGTTTTAAAAGTCAATGAAGAAACGAACGTTTCGGAAAATATATTGTTTATCGTTCGGATTCAGGCAAAAAGGATCAGGCACCTCTTGGCACATCGTCATCACTATGTTTTCGATCAATATTAACGAATTTACTATATTCTTTGACAAAAGCCAGTTCGACGGTACCCACCGGACCGTTACGCTGCTTTGCGATAATAATCTCGATGATATTCTGTTTTTCACTTTCTTTGTTGTAATAATCATCACGATAAAGAAACGCTACAATATCGGCATCCTGTTCAATACTTCCCGACTCACGAATATCACTCATCATCGGCCGCTTATCCTGACGCGCTTCCACGCCACGAGACAGCTGCGAAAGTGCAATAACCGGCACGTCAAGCTCTCTAGCCATCGCTTTCAGTGTTCGCGAAATTTCTGATACTTCCTGTTGGCGGTTCTCTTGTCTGCCTCCGCCTCCTGAGCCCAAAATCAGCTGTAAATAGTCAATAATAACCATATCCAGCCCTTTTTCCTGTTTCAGTCTGCGGCATTTTGAACGGATATCATTGACACGGATACCCGGCGAATCATCAATATAGATGCCCGCGCGTGACAAACTTCCCATAGCCATCGTCAGCTTCTGCCAATCTTCATCCTCTAGGCTGCCGGTTCGCAGTTTCTGAGCATTAATATTCCCTTCCGCGCACAACATACGCATGGCCAGTTGTTTCGCACCCATTTCAAGGCTGAAAATGGCAACATTTGCTTCATTTTTGATGGCGACATTCTGCGCAATATTTAGGGCGAACGCCGTTTTACCCACGGAAGGACGTGCGGCAACAATAATGAGATCACTTTTCTGAAAACCCGCCGTCATTCGGTCAAGCTCGAGAAAACCCGTTGGCGTGCCGGTGACATCGTCATGACGGCTCTGCAGCATTTCGATGTTGTCGTAAGTCTCAATCAACACATCTTTAATTGACTGAAATTCACCGGTGCGCTTTCGCTCGGCGACTTCAAGAATCTTCCTCTCCGCTTCATCAAGAATGCCTTCAACACCCTCTTCACGAGTGTATCCATCGGAGACAATTTGTGTTGCCGTTCGGATCAAGCGCCTGAGGGTTGCTTTCTCCGCAACAATCGTGGAGTAGTATTCAATGTTTGCGGCAGTTGGCGCCGATCCGGCGAGTTCAGCTAAATAGGACACGCCGCCAATCTCTTCAAGCCGTTTTGACGTTTGAAGCGCGTTCGTCACTGTAACCACATCGACCGGCTCATTTTTTTCTGAAAGGTCCAGCATAACGGAAAAAATCAACTGGTGACTTGTCCGATAAAAATCCTCGGGCACCAGCAATTCTGAAGCAGTAATTACCGTTGACGGTTCAAGAAAAATCGCGCCTAAAACCGCCTGCTCTGCCTCCATATTATGGGGTGGAACTCGGTCAGCGAATAAGTCACTCATGGCACGCCTCCTTCGTTTGAAACGTTAAAATCCGCCAAGTACGTGCGCAAGGCGGATGAAACGCGCTTATTCTTCCGTGACATGAACCTTTACAGTTGCAAGGACATCCGAGTGAAGCTTCAACGCTACGTCTGTGTAGCCTAAAGTTCGGATGGGTTCCGGCAAGTCTATTTTTCGTTTATCGATAGAAATATTCGCTTTCTTTAAGGCTGCGGCGATTTGTTTGCTGGTAATCGATCCAAACAATCGTCCTCCCTCGCCGGACTTTGCCTTCATGTCAATAGTCATTTTTTCAATTTTTTCTTTAAGTACTTCCGCTTCATGCCGCTCATTCGCTTCAAGCTCTTGCTTCTTTTTCTTCTGAGCTTCCAGATGGCTCAAGCTGCTTCTATTTGCTTCAACCGCAAGTTTCTTGGGCAAGAGATAGTTACGTGCATAACCTTCTGATACATCTTTGATTTCGCCTAAACTTCCTTTACCTTTAACATCTTTTAAAAAGATCACTTTCATTAGGATAAACCTCCTTCAAGATACAGGTCGATGGCGCGTTTCACGCGTGTGGTCGCTTCTTCAATGGTCGTGTCTGCCATCTGCGTCGCCGCGTTATTCAAATGGCCACCGCCTCCAATACTCTCCATGATCACCTGTACATTCAAATCACCGAGTGAACGGGCACTTACGCCAATTAGTCCGTCTGTCCGTTTGCCGATGACAAACGAAGTTCGAATCCCCTCGAGCATTAACATCGTGTCAGCAGTCTGTGCAAGGAGTACTTGATCATAGATGTGATCGCTGTCGCCCGCCGCCATTGCAACATTCTGCCTATACAAATGTGTCCTTCGAATTAATTCTGCACGCTGATTAAACTGATCCAAATCATCACAGAGAAACTTCTGTACCAAAATTGTATCTGCGCCATGTGCGCGTAAATAAGATGCTGCGTCAAATGTTCGGAACCCAGTTCTGAGTGTGAAATTCTTGGTATCGACGGCAATCCCGCCAAGCATCGCCGTCGCCTCAATTAGATCTAAAGGTCGTTCATTCGGCTGATATTCGAGCAGCTCTGTAACCAATTCGGCTGTCGAAGAGGCATACGGTTCCATATACACCAGAACCGGATCTTTAATAAATTCTTCAGCCCTGCGATGATGGTCAATGACAACAATACGATGGCTGCTTGCGAGCAATGGTGGATCAGCAACCATAGACGGACGATGTGTATCAACGACAACAACCAATGTCCTTCTCGTTATCTGATCGGCAGCCTGACCTTCGGTGATGAAGTTCGACCACAAGTTCTTCTGCTTCTTGAGTTCATCAATCAGCCTTGCGACCCCGGAAACATTACGTGTCTGATCCATGATGATTTTTGCGCTTCGTCCATTGGCATGAGCAATTTTCAAAATGCCGATACACGAGCCGATAGAATCCAAATCCGGTGCCTGATGTCCCATAACCATCACTTGATCACTTTCCAACATCAATTCAGACAATGCGTGTGAAATAACGCGCGCGCGTACCCTTGTCCTCTTTTCCACCGGATTCGATTTTCCTCCATAGAAACGGACATCTCCATCCGGACGTTTAATAACCGCCTGGTCTCCTCCTCGTCCCAGCCCCAAGTCCAACGCAGATTGAGCATAGCTTCCCAAATCTTCTAGTGAAGCTGTACCCGCACCAACGCCAACACTTAGAGTCAAAGGAATATGGCTGAGCGGAACCGTAATTTCCCGTACCTTATCAAGTATCGAGAAATGCTCTTCTTCTATAGAGTGAAGCAGACGTTCGTTCAAGATGGCAAGAAAACGATCTGATGCCGTTCGGCGCAAATAAATACCGTGCTCAGACGCCCATGTCTTAATGATTGTCGTTGTTTCATTATTAATTGTGCTTCGCACCTGATCTTCGAGCCCTTGCGTCACTTCATCATAATTATCCAAAAAAATCAAAGCAAGCACTGTTTTTTCATTGTAATACTGTTTCTTTATCTCCAAGACATCCGTAATATCGGTAAAATACAGTAGACGTTCCGGTCGCTTTAAGCGCACACGATATTGCCGTTCGTTCAATGCGACGATCATTGATTCGTTGTCTGATGCAATCAGCTTGCTCAGCAGCTCCGAAACCTCATGCAACGGGCGTCCGATGACCGTTTTTCGGCTCTCATCCGCGATTTGGTTGAGATAAGGATTGCACCATTCCACCCGTTCTGACTCATCATACAAAAGAATACCAATCGGCATATTAAGCAGCGCTTCATTACCGACTTTCTTAAGCCGATAGGATAGACCGGCCACATACTCAATTAATTCCTTATCGAATTGTCTTTCATTAACTAAGAACCACAAAACGGACAGGGCGAGAAGCACAAGTCCGGCAATGGACAGCAACCAATTTAAGAATGCTGTGAATACAAGAAAAAGAAGAAACAGCAGCCCGATCACTATGAGCAGATCACTGCGCCATCGATGTTTAAATTGGTTCGCCAAATCATTCAGCTCCCGCAACCGCATTTCTCCGCAATAATTCTGAGAGAAGATGGTTCATAAATTGAGTAAACACAACATTAGATACACTTGTTGCACCTATGAATGTAGTAATTTTCAGGGAATTCATTCACTATAAGAAAAACGGGCACAGCCCGGTCCTTAATCTCCAGCCATGTGTGATGGTTTTGTGTCTTTTCGGTGCTGAATCGTCGCTTCGGTTACTCGCTTGCCGCGGGCGCACCGCGAGCCTCCTCAAACAGGTAGAAATCTGCGGGGTCTCGCCAGCACGCTAATCCCGCAGGCGTCTCGTACCTCCGCTTTGATTCTCAGCCAAGACACTGGTCTATTGGTTTGAAAACGTGCAAAATAATAAACTTTCTTTACTTGTTAGAAAACTTGGCTTCGCCAAGCCTCTGGCGGAGGCGAAGACTTAGTTGCGACAGCCATGGACGGCCTAGTGTCCGGTGAACCGCAGGACGCGGCGTTTTTTCGGACCGCTTACACTCGTTTCCTTGAATCTTTAATTTTTTTATACTTTCTTATCAGTGTAAATACAGTCCCATTGTATATATTAGGACTTCTTCTGATCAATTTTCTTCCGAAGATTGAAACCTAGGTCAATTATACCTAATATACGTACCATTTGCAGTAACAAGAATCCGAAAATGCCTGCTAATAGCGTTAGCGAAATGGGCACAATCAATGGAAATCTCCGAATATGGGCGTAATAATAAATGAGACTAAACCCTTGAATTGCAAGCAATATCTGCAGGATAACATCAATATTAAGCATCGCCGTGTACAAAGGAGTGTCTTTCTCAATACCAAACCAACCGGCAAACAAGACAATTAAATAGATCCAGATAATACTTTTTGGCATTTGCCACATACGAAACGGAACCCAGCGCGGCACATCAACCTTAAATTTCCGTAAAACCGGCAAGCTAATTAAGGCAACAATTAGAGCATAGGTAACGGCGACTACGATTAAAATCACCGGTGCGAGGTGAACAATACTGTCCATTTGCGTCTGATATTGCGTTGCCAATTCATCTGTATTCTGTTCCAATATCGGTGCCATTTGCTTCGCAACCTGCTGAAACGAATCATTGAGTGCGGACTGTACGGCAGTAACCGGATTAAAGTGAAAAATCAGAACAGACATTGCTAAATAAACAATCAGCACTGAAATGTTGGTCAGACTCCCCACAAGCAGGAGTGCGAATGCAGATTTTTTCAAATAAACCGCATAGCCAAGTACAGCACCCAAAGTCATAAAAAATATGGGTAACAATGAGTAGAGCGAATGGTCCACGATCACTAAAAACAGAACACCGAGACCAAAGCCGCATAGAGCGTGCTTCCAGCCATCTTTGGCCGCAAGAAACATAAGCGGCAACGGAATAAACCACACGGAAATCAATGAAACATAAGGCATAAAAAAAGTTAAAGCAATTAGAAGATATAATGAAATCGTTGCAAGCGCTCCGCGTATCAGAGCGTTTCGATCAGTCATAATAACACCTCTTAAGCTTGGGCTTTGCAGGAGAATCCCGCATTTTCTTACGCTGGTAAGAAAGTGGTAAAAATAAAAAAAGTTAAGAAAACGAGTGCAAGCGGTCAGGCGAATAACGGATCTTCGACTAACGGCGCTCACTTCCTATGAGCAACGCCGAAGCCCACCACATCCTGCGGCTCATCGGACCCTGACCATTATGGCCGCGACGGCTTGGCCTTTGCTAAAGCTTGGCGAAACCACGTTTTCTAATATAAGTTCACTGGATTAACAGCTCAATGAACGGCAAACAATTGGTCACAATCGAAATTTGCCTGCTTCCGCTTATGAACAAGCAGGCTATTCGTCTTAATGAATAGGACGACTTTGAAACCCCATAATTTTCATTATAATACAAAAGCACTTTTTATTGAAAGAGGTGATCTTTTCCTTGCAATTCATAAAAGATATTCATATAATTAAAATGTTATCTTAAAAACAAAAGAAAGCGTTTTATTTTTAGTGGATGACTTGCCTCTCCTTTTGATTACAGGCTTGTTTCCGTTTTCCTTACCAAAGCTATTGACTACTTTTATCAACGAGAGTTGGTATCCTTATGAATACTTTAACAGTGAAAATAGACTTTTTTAAAAAGGCGGTCCGCTTGCGGATTGCCTTTTCTGTTTCCCGACTTGCCTTGGGTAAACAATTTAAGGAGTGTGAATCATTATGACCTATGAAGGACCAAAAGCACTGCTTACCGCATGGGTCAGTCTGGTAAGCAACTTACTTTTAACTTTAATAAAAATCATCTTCGGATTGATTTTCCATAGTACTGCTCTTGTCGCCGATGGCGTGCATAACGGAGGCGACGTGATTGCTTCCATAGCCACAATTGGTTCAATGAAACTCTCCAACCATCCGGCCGACCGCGAACACCCTTACGGTCACGGAAAAGCGGAAGATATTTCAACCGCCTTTATTTCAATCGTCTTGATTGTCGCCGCTTTGTTTCTTTCATACGAGGCTGTCAAAGCGTTATTTGGACCCATATCTTCTGTCAGCTTGTGGGCATTCATCGCGGCCCTTGTCTCTGCTCTGTGGAAATGGCTCTTATACCTGTACACGAATAAAGCCGCTTATCGCTATCACAGCAAAAGTTTACATGCAACTGCCGCCGATCACCTTGCAGATATTTACGCGTCGATCGCTGCGGCACTTGGTCTGGGCATCGGCTGGATCGGCAGTGTCCTCAATATCCCTTATACACACTTTGGAGACCCGGTCGCCGGCATCGTTGTATCCATTTTGATCTTGAGAATTGCCATTGTCATGATCATCAAAGCAACAAATGTGTTAATGGAAAGCAGTGTCGATGAGAACGCGCAGGAAAAATACAGCGAAGTCTTTCTTTCATTTCCCGAAGTGAAAAAAATCGATATACTACGTGCCCGTGAACACGGAAACGCAGTACTTATTGACGCGCAGATTCGTATTCCCGCCTCCTATACTATTCAAGAAGGCGATGACCTTACCGAGGCAATCCGAACAAAAATGCTTCGTATTTACCCGGATGTAGAGGAGGTACTGATTCACATCAACCCATGGTATGAAGGCAAAGAATTAGTTGAACCGGATTCGGTGCCTCATCTGAAAAACAAATGACGAACATGTATTTTTCGTTTACACTATTAAGTAATCTTAATCAAAGTTCGAAATAGATTATAAAGAGAGTTTGCGTTCTCACCATTTTGGTCGAGGCATTTTCTCATTAGTTTATTGAGGTGATGGATGTTGGCAATGGATTCCGAAGAGTATTCAGGTATTACATTATTTGTTGGCACTCAAGAAATCGGCGTACTAATTAAGGATGTTCAAGAAATTATTGAACCGATCTCAATTCTAAGCGTACCCGTTACTCATCCCTTTTTTGCAGGCTTGATTTCATTGAGAAGCACGATTATTCCGGTTCTCTCATTAAGACAGATTTTCCATGCTTCGGAAAATCGATTCACAAATAAAGACAAAAAATATGTGATTTGTGCTTTAGGATCGGAGCCCGTGGCATTGGACATTGATGCCGTTGGCGATACATTTTCTTTCGAAGCCAGTCAGCTGGTCACTATAACCGAGGATGATGCGGACCCACACCAACTTTTAACAAAACAGGTTACCTTAGAGGACAAAGTTCTGCCGTTGATCAGCATATCTAAACTGATCAATTTTACTTCCGGATTGAACACTGAGGAACGTGAAAAAATCGGTTATTGACCAACGGATGGAGATTACGCGGTGATCTGGTGTCGTATTACAAATCAACTACATGTTTAAGCGGGAGGAGACATTTATGGGAATTCATAAATACTTTCAAAGCTTATCTGACCTGGAAGGCATTTACCGCTGTCCAGGTGTTTTTAAATACCAAGAACACTCTGTTGCCAGCCATTCATTTAAAGTTGCCACAATCGTTCAATTTTTGGCAACTGTCGAGGCAGAGAACGGACAAAATGTGGACTGGAAAACAGTTTACGAAAAAGCGATCAACCATGATTACTCAGAACTTTTTACAGGTGACATTAAAACACCGGTAAAGTATGCGCTGCCTAAACTTAGAGAACTATTTTCTCAAGTTGAAGGGACAATGACGAAGGAATATCTAAACAAAGAATTCCCAAAAGAGTTCCGTCAAGTCTATGAAGCGCGCTTCAAAGAGGGAAAGGATCGATCACTCGAAGGACGGATACTTGCCGTCGCTGATAAAATTGATTTGCTCTATGAAGCCTACGGAGAAATCCAAAAGGGCAATCCTGAACCTCTGTTTTTTCAAATTTATAAGGAAGCTCTTACCTCAATCATTCAATTTAGCGATATGGTGTCCGTTCGTTATTTTATCACTGTGATTCTTAAAGAAATGATCGAAGAAGAAATTACTTCTCATACTCGAATAAAATCGATTACTGAACAGCTGCTGCGCGCAGAGAAAAATCCCCCATCACCAAAGGACTAAACGGACTTCTTGATCAAACATTTTTCTTGATTAACCTCTGAATCTCTCTTATGATAGAATAAATGTGTCCGTTTTGTGACAAAAGGGGTTGCCTGGTTATGCAGAAACAAATGAATTTGCAAGACGAGAAGGACAAAGCTAAGCGCAACAAACACTATGTCCTATCTATTCTCGCCTTTTCCGTGGTCGCCGACGCATTTATCCTACTGCTGTTTTTTGCACCGTTCATCGGCTACAAAGGGCATATCGGATTCGATGTTTATTTGCTTCCACGATTTAACGCAGTTTTTAATAGTTTTACGTTTATTTTTCTCGTCGCCGCTCTGGTGGCGATAAAAAATAAGAAGATAAATGTACACCGTGGATTTATTCTCGCGGCATTTACGTCGACGCTCCTGTTCTTAGTATCTTATTTATCTTTCCATTACCTCGCACCGCCCCCGCACTATGGAGGCGATGGTATTATTCGTCCGATCTATTTCTTTATCCTGATTACGCATAGTATACTGGCTGCTTTTGTTGTTCCCCTCGCTTTGTTTTCCCTTATCTGGGGATGGACCATGCAAATTGGAAAACACAAGCGTATTGTTCGTTGGACAATGCCGATCTGGCTCTATGTAAGCCTGACCGGGGTTATTGTCTACGTGATGATGGCACCGTATTATTAGTAAAGGTTTCAGTATGAACTGACCCTTGGCAGTCGGACAATAAAATCCGATTTCCGAGGGTTTTTACTGTCAATTACAGTGCAACCGAATCATAAGATTACCTACATGAAATAATTTACCTAGTTACTATGCTTAAGTCATTTTTGTGATTTGAAAAACCGGGAAAAGAGCGCCTGGTCTTTACTTTCGCAGGATGTGGTGACTTTCGCAGGATGCGGTGGCTTTCGCGTTGCTTACAGGACATGCTTTCACAGGATGTGATGACTTTCGCGTTGCTTGCAGGACATATGCATCATTAGCGAAAGATCCCTTACACTTAGCGAGGTTCCTTACATACGAAAATTCCTTTGCTCCAAATACCGTTTTGAATCATCAACCTTGTGCGTGAACAGACATTTCTGTTCCACACTGGTAGGAAAGTATAAAAAACCATTTAAAGGAAACGAGTGTAAGCGGTCCGAAAAAACGCCGCGTCCTGCGGTTCACCGGACACTAGGCCGTCCATGGCCGTCGCAACTAAGTCTTCGCCTTCGCCAGAGGCTTGGCAAAGCCAAGTTTTCTAATAAATCATTTGGATCCTTAATTAAGTAACACGGCCGGAATAAAATAAGCGGAGATTTTCCGGTTATATGCATCATGACGCTTGTTTCACAGGTAAATAAGGGGAATTTTTCCGCTTAAGCACAGAAAAAGCCCTCCATTTTCCCGTTTTTCGATGCGATAAGCGGAATTTTTCCGTCTATTTAGAGTTAGTCTAAATAGTGGACATGTCAAAATGGGATTTCGTATGATTAAACTATCCTAAAAAGGGGCGTGTTCAACTATGGCATACGATCGGGAGTATCGGGAATATGTCGCAAAATTGATTGTGGATGACGGGAGGGTTGCCCGCGAAGTTGCCTATGAATTGGAACTGTCCAAGAGTACGGTCAGTCGCTGGGTGAGCGATTACCGAGAGTCGTTAAAACAGAAACATCAACCGTACCGGACACAAAAAGAAATAGAACAACTCCAGAAAGAACAGTTAAAAGAAATTGCACGACTTAAAGAGGAAAACGAAATCTTAAAAAAAGCCATGCACATCTTCACTCAAGGCCGTCAGTGAGGTACAGATTCATTGAAGCTCATCGAGATGAACATTCTGTAGTGTTGATGTGCACTGTCTTGAACGTATCGAAGAGCGGTTATTATAAATGGAGTCGGGGCGAGCGACAGGAAACGAATACCCAGCGGATGCGTAAACGAAAAGAATTACAGCGTCGGATCAAGCAAATCTTTTATCAGAATCACGGACACTATGGCAGTCCACGCATCCATATTGCCCTGTTGCGTCAAGGTTTTATTGTGTCGCAAAAAACGATTGCACGCGAGATGAAAGCAATGGGACTGAGGGCAACGCCAAAGAAGCGATATGTCGCAACCACTGATTCCAGACACGATCTGAAGGTCTATCCTAACCTATTGAATCGTCAGTTCCAACAAAAGGCGCCGAATCAAGCCTGGGTCACAGATATGACCTATATTCGGACACTGGCAGGATGGGTGTATCTGGCTTCGGTCATCGACCTGTTTTCACGGAAAGTGGTCGGATGGTATATGGACGCGACGATGACACAAGATCTTCCTCTGCAGGCACTCAAGTTGGCGATTGAGAAACGTCAGCCAGGTAAAGGACTCATTCATCACTCAGACCAAGGCTCTCAGTACTGCGCCAACGAGTATATCGCTCTGATGAAAAAGCACCAGATGCAGATCAGTATGAGCCGCAAAGGAGATCCGTATGACAATGCTTGCATGGAGTCATTCCATGCGACACTGAAGAAAGATCTCATCTATCGGAGACGCTTCAGATCGCGTGAAGAGGCTATACAGGCGATCAATCACTATATCTATCGCTATAACACATACCGGATGCATTCAAGTCTGGGTTACTGGTCGCCGAACCAATTTGAGAAGATGCATGAGCAAGCAGGGAGCGTCTCATAAATGACCCAAACGGGTTTTCTCATGGACAGTTGGTCCTTTCAACTTTCCATGAGAAAAGCCACACCAAGCGGAGCGCGGTAGGCATTTAGTTAAACTCAGTTTCACATTTTTGTGTCCACTTTATTGACAGAACTCCAATTTAAGCTATTTTTTCGTTCATTTTCAAAATAAGCGGAATTTCTCCGTCTATTTCTCAGATTGGGCGCTAACTTGATCACCAAGCGGAATCTTATGACGTTTATCGTTGTCCCAGCAAGGCAAAACAATAAACTTTCTTTACCTGTGGGAAAAACCGGACAAAAAGCCCGGTCGCTACTCTCCAGCCATGTGTCATTGGTTCGTGTCTTTATTGTTCTGAATCGTCGCTTCGGTTACTCGCTTGCCGCAGTCGATCTGGGAGCCTCATCGATCAGACCGGTGTCTGCGGGGTCTCGCCGGCACGCGATCAATAGCGACGCTCCCGCAGGCGCCCTTGCACCTCCGCTTTGATTCTGGGCCAAGACACTGTCTTATTGGTTTAATACAGGGCAAAATCACGTTCTTTACTTATGAAAAAAAGGTTGCCTCAGAGCCTAGTTAGGCCCTTGAGACAACCTCTTCATTTACAATCATCATTCCGTTGTGTACGGAAGCAAAGCCATTTGACGCGCGCGTTTGATCGCTTTTGTCAATTGACGTTGGTACTTCGCGCTTGTTCCAGTTACACGACGAGGCAAAATCTTTCCTCGTTCAGAAATGAATCGGCGAAGCAAATCAACATCCTTATAGTCAATATAAGTAATGTGATTAACGGTAAAGAAACATACTTTACGGCGCTTACCACGTGAGCGGCGTTCTGCCATATTCGGCACCTCCCCTAATTTTCAATTGAATCGTTCAAATCAGAACGGCAAATCGTCATCCGATATATCAATCGGTTTACTGTCGCCCGCGAAAGGATCATCAAAAGAAGGAGCACCCTGGTTTTGACCGCCGCTCATGCTCTGGTTATTGGACGGCGCATAACCGCCACGCTGCTGGCTTGACTGGTTTGAAGGTTGCGGAGCGCTCGGTGCATAGCTGCTACCGCCGTCAGCATGTCTTGCGCCTTTCGGTTCAAGAAATTGCACACTATCAGCGATTACTTCGGTTATATACACGCGTCGCCCTTCATTATTCTCATAACTGCGTGTCTGAATCCGACCGTCAACGCCTGCCAGACTTCCTTTTTGCAGGAAGTTTGCCGCGTTCTCAGCCTGCCTTCTCCACACAACGACAGGTATGAAATCAGCCTCTCGTTCCCCTTGTTGGTTCGAAAACGGCCGATTCACAGCGATGGTGAAGCTGGTAACAGCAACGCCATTCGGCGTGTACCGTAATTCGGGATTTTTCGTCAGCCGGCCAACCAAAACAACACGATTGATCATCAGGACCACTCTCCTTTCTTTTCAAATCGATTATTTCGCTTCTGCAGGTTTGCGTTCATCTTTAATCGTCATGAAACGAAGCACGTCGTCATTGATCTTAACAAGACGATCAAATTCGTTAATTGCTTCGCTGCCGGCGGTTACATACAGAACAACATAGGTACCCGTGTTCACGTCATTGATTTCATAAGCTAAACGACGTTTTCCCAGTTCCTTGACCTCATTAATTTCTGCGCCATTATCCGTCAGAATGGAAGCCAGTTTTTCCTTAACGGCTTTTTCCTGTTCTTCTTCCAGATCCGGACGGAGGATGTACATAATTTCATATTCGCGCACAATCATTCACCTCCCCTTGGACTAAACGGCTCCAGTAATGGAGCAGAGAGCAAGTTTACTCACTCATAGGTGAATATGATAGCATAACTTGCCCAATGATTCAAGTTTTTTCAATCCGAATTATACGTTGAATCTAAAATTGACGATATCTCCATCTTGCATTACGTAATCTTTTCCTTCAAGGCGGAGGCGCCCCATTTCTTTAGCGGCTGTCTCCGAACCAGCAAGAATCAGATCTTCATAAGAAACAATTTCAGCGCGGATAAAGCCACGTTCAAAATCCGAATGAATAATGCCTGCGGCTTGTGGCGCTTTCGTTCCCTTGCTGAACGTCCAAGCACGTACCTCTTTCTCACCTGCGGTAAAATAGGTGGCCAATCCAAGCAGATCATAGGATTTGGCAATTAAGCGATCAAGTCCTGAAGCGTCTAGACCCAATTCTTCTAGAAATACTTCTTTTTCTTCGCCATCAAGTTCTGCAATTTCGGATTCGATTCGCGCAGATATTACAACCACTTCAGATCCGTCCTTCTCTGCAAACTCCTTAACTGCTTGAACATATGGGTTGTCATCAGGCGCAGCAACATCATCTTCAGATGTATTAGCAACATACAGAACCGGCTTATTCGTCAGGAAATTAAAAGGCTTTATTGCCGCTTCTTCATCTTCTGTCAACGCAACATGCCTAGCCGGTTTTCCTTCTTCAAATGCTTCTTTTAATTTCTGAAGAGCAGAAAACTCCACGATTGAGGCTTTATCTTTCTGTTTTGCCAATTTTCCAACCCGATCGATACGCTTATTGACCTGCTCCATATCAGACAAAACGAGTTCGAGATTGATGGTTTCAATGTCATCAATTGGGTCTATTTTTCCGGAAACGTGAGTAATGTTCTTATCCTCAAAGCAGCGCACTACATGAGATATCGCATCTACTTGACGAATATTAGCCAAAAATTGATTTCCTAACCCTTCACCTTTACTCGCACCCTTAACCAATCCGGCGATGTCTGTGAATTCAAAAGTTGTCGGAATTGTCTTCTTCGGATGATACATTTCAGTCAATTTATTAAGACGTACATCGGGTACACTGACGATCCCGACATTCGGTTCAATGGTACAAAACGGATAATTGGCCATTTCCGCTCCGGCCTGTGTAATTGCATTAAACAATGTTGATTTGCCAACGTTGGGCAACCCAACAATACCTGTCGTCAAGCTCATTTACATTCAACCCCCTGGGTTTCTCTTTCCAAGTGTGTGCTAACAAATAATCAAGCTGAGCAATCATTTTCAGCCTGTCCTTGCAGTTCCTGCCTTCATTCATTCTCTTCAATTTTTGGTCCACGCTCAAGAATCTTTTTAATTTTTCGCTGAAATTCACTTCTTGGCATTAGGACACTGTGTCCGCAACCGAGGCACTTAATACGAATATCCGCACCCATACGAATGATTTTCCATTTATTATCTCCGCATGGATGCGGCTTCTTCATTTCAACGACATCATTCAAATCAAAACTGATACGGGGATTCGGCATCATCCATCCTCCTTTGTTGACCCTATCACCTTAAGAAAAATCGGGCAAACCCGCTCATTGCTTCTGCTGGATGCGGCTTTGGTTCATCACCCCTGCGCTTGAACGAACCTTCAGCTGCTTGCTTGACACGGGCGATCCGGTAGCTTTCTCGAACAGACGATTATCTGCAGGATCTCCCCTGACTCGCGATCAACAGAGGATCTCCCGCAGGCGTCTCGTACTTTCGCGCTCTGGGGGCGATTTATTGATAAAATGCCGCTTATTCCAGTATCCGAAAAACCAAATTCATATTCTTTCTTTATCTTTAGAAGTATTGCATTGCAGTACTTGGATCAAATAGCCTTGAAAACTAGTCTAATTAAAAAGCGGTTTTTTCTTTCAGAAATGCAGCAAGCTCGCTAATAGACAACCTTTCCTGATCCATTGTATCGCGGTCACGCACAGTCACCTTGCCATCTTCTTTTGAATCAAAGTCATAGGTGATACAGAACGGTGTGCCGATCTCGTCCTGACGGCGATAACGTTTACCGATCGAACCGGTCTCATCATAGTCAACCATATAATCTTTCGCAAGTTCTTGATACACAGCTATAGCTTCTTCGCTTAGCTTCTTCGAAAGCGGAAGAATGGCAGCTTTATATGGCGCCAAAGCTGGGTGGAAATGCAGTACAGTTCGTGTATCCTTTTCGCTGATTGTCTCTTCTTCATAGGCTTCTGCCAAGAATGCGAGCGTCACGCGATCGGCGCCAAGTGACGGCTCAATAACATAAGGGATATAACGTTCATTATTATTCTGATCAATGTATTGAAGATCCTGACCGGATACTTCCATATGACGGCGAAGGTCATAATCAGTACGCGAGGACAGGCTGGACAGCTCGCCCCATCCGAATGGGAACAAATATTCAATATCTGTCGTCGCATTGCTGTAGTGCGGCAACTCTTCCTTTTCATGATCACGCAGCCGTATATTTTCTTCCTTTACGTTCAAAGATTTCAACCATTCATAGCCAAAAGTTCGCCAATACTGAAACCATTTCTGATCATCACCCGGTTTGCAGAAAAATTCCAATTCGAGTTGTTCAAATTCTCTCGTTCGGAATGTAAAGTTTCCCGGTGTAATTTCATTACGGAATGATTTACCAACTTGACCAATACCAAACGGAATCTTTTTCCGCATTGTTCGCTGTACATTTTTAAAGTTCACGAAAATACCTTGGGCAGTTTCCGGACGAAGATAGATCTCGTCCTTTGCTGTTTCCGTCACACCCTGGTATGTCTTAAACATTAAGTTAAACTGACGGATGGATGTGAACTCATGCTCGCCGCACTCCGGGCAAGGAATATGATGGTCTTCAATAAGCTGTGCCATTGTATCAAATGTCAGGCCGTCAACGGGTCCGGGGAGCTCTGCTTGCGGAATGTTGGCTTCAATGAGCTTATCTGCACGAAAACGTGATTTACATTTTTTACAATCAATCATCGGATCATTAAAGTTCGTAATGTGCCCTGATGCTTCCCATGTCTTTGGGTTCATCAAGATAGCTGCATCGAGTCCTACGTTATAAGGAGACTCCTGTACAAATTTTTTCCACCATGCCTTTTTCACATTATTCTTCAGCTCGACGCCGATCGGGCCGTAGTCCCACGTGTTCGCTAGCCCACCATATATCTCTGATCCTGGGAATATAATTCCTCGTTGTTTGGCAAGATTCACAATCTGTTCCATCGTTTTGCTCATGTCTTTTATCTCCTTTATGAATAAAATAAGCTTTCATCCAACTAGGCTCTATGCCTAGGGACGAAAGCTTTTGTTTGCTCACGCGGTTCCACCCTAATTGATGCGAATACGCACCCGCTCTGTCATACTGTGGCTCAAGAACGCCTTCCCCACACGCTGCAATCAGGCTCCCACTATTCCTGAATCGCTAAATACAGCTGCAATAGGTACTCCTTTCCCTCATCGCCTGAATTTAACTAAACGATAGTCATCATTTTCTGATACATAGTATATCCTATTTTGTTTGAAAAAGACAGGTTTTTAGCACACTCATTGTTTTTTATTATATCAAAATACGCTCGGATGCTTTGCTTTAGTAATACCCTGGATTTACCCAGCCCTTGGATGAGTCGACATTCCTTATGCGCCGCCCCCTATACTGCTGCCGCTAATCTTTTACGATTTCGTACGTTCTTGTTGTATAAAAAAGCAAGTATTCTCATATACTGTGGATACTTGGGAGGCGAATCTATGAATCTAAAACTCGATAAAACTCCAGAAAAGCGGCTTTCTACGCATGTCCACTATCAAGATCTGAACAATCATCACTCGCTTGTTCGAGCAATTCGTCACCTCTTGCCGGCAGTTGGAAGTTCCCCTATTGTCGTTGTCTGCATTGGAACGGACCGATCAACGGGCGATGCACTTGGTCCTCTTGTTGGTTCTTACCTTGAACGTCACCATCTCCCGGATAGCTATGTTTATGGAACCTTGGAAAAACCCGTGCATGCCGTCAATTTAAACGAAACGTTGGCACTGATTAACTGTTCTTATAAAAATCCGTTCATTATTGGTATTGATGCCTGCCTAGGAGCGCAGAAAAACATTGGTAATATTACCATTGCTGAAGGACCTGTTCTACCTGGAGCAGGCGTTAAAAAGGAACTTATTCCTGTAGGTGACATGAATATTACCGGAGTCGTTAATATCAGTGGATTCATGGAATACTCTGTGCTGCAAAATACTCGGCTTAATGTAGTAATGAGTCTCTCTCAAGTAATTGGACAAAGTCTCAGTATTGCCCTTCTTTCACGACGAAAAGGAAAGTTCCTGTCTAAACTGCTATTAATGGATTAATAGCGCGAGCAACTATACTTTACTAACAAAAGCAGGTTAAACGCAGACCGAATTTTCACCTTTGCAACAATTAAAGCACGTTGACCTAATCGGATGAATAGGCTAGATGTTTCGCACCCTCCCTGTTCAATTCAGAATCGGTTTTGCTCTAAGTCTCAACGCTTCGTACACGAGAAATTTTTACCTTCATATCCGCAAAATAGAAATGGCGGCTTATTAGAGCCGCCCTTCCATAATTTCAATTAGTCGATATAAATCTTCAGCCGAATAATAATCGAGCTCAATTTTGCCTTTTCCTTTTTTCATACCCGGTTTTACTTTCACTGCGGTACCGTACTTTTCTCTCAGTCCAAAAACACGATCCTTTAATTCTGCGGGCATTACCCATTGCTTCTTTTTTGATGTTTCACGTGGAACATGGTGGTTGAGCTGCTGAATAAACGCCTCAAGCTGACGTACATTCATCTGTTCTTTTAAAACCTTGTCAACAACCGGTGTCATCTGTTTCTTATCCTTTAAACCAGCAAGCGCGCGCCCATGCCCCATTGAAAGCTTTTCTTGCTCAATCAGTGCAGTAACTGCTGGATCTAATTGAAGCAGCCGCAAGTGATTGGCAATATGGGGTCTGCTTTTCCCCAATTTTTTAGCCAGTTCATCTTGCGTCAATTTCAAGCCGCTCATAAGTTTCTTATATGCGATCGCTTCTTCAATCGGGTTCAAATTCTCGCGTTGCAGATTTTCTATCAACGCGATCTGCATCATCGCTTCATCGGACAATTCCTTAACGACAACAGGTACTGTCGCTAATTTAACTTGTTTTGCCGCGCGGAATCGGCGTTCACCAACAACGATATCGTACCCTTTTATACTTTTACGAACGACAAGTGGTTGTATGATGCCATGTTCCTTTATTGAACTTGCAAGTTCGTCCAATGCTTGTTGATCAAATTTCTTTCGTGGTTGATATGGATTCGGTCGTAATTCGCTTAATTTAATATGTTCGACAGCGTTGTCCAGTTCTTCTTTAAACGCCGCCGGAAAAAAAGCATCCAAGCCTTTTCCCAATGCTTTAGGCATTCGTGATCACTTCCTTTGCGAAATCAAGATAAGCCTCTGCGCCTTTAGATCTAGAATCATACATAATAATTGGTTCCCCGTGGCTTGGAGCCTCACTTAATCGCACATTACGTGAAATGATTGTCTTAAAGACCCGATCCTGAAAGTACTTTTTGACTTCTTGAATGACCTGTAACCCAAGATTCGTCCTAGCGTCGAGCATCGTTAGCAAAACACCCTCTATAGCTAGATGATGATTCAAATGTTTCTGAACAAGCCGTACCGTATTCAGCAATTGGCTGAGCCCTTCCAGGGCGTAGTACTCACACTGTACCGGAATAATTACGGCATCAGCTGCCGTCAGTGCATTAATTGTGAGAAGCCCGAGTGACGGAGGGCAATCAATGATTATATAATCATATGTATCTTTAACCTTTTCTAGAGCGCGCTTAAGACGAACTTCTCGGGAGATCGTCGATACGAGCTCTATTTCGGCACCGGCTAATTGAATAGCTGAAGGGACAACATCAAGATTTTCAATTGCCGAACTGTGGATTACTTTTTCGATCTCAACTTCATCTACCAAGACATCATAGACACACTCATCAACATCACCTTTGTCCACACCCGAACCGCTTGTCGCGTTTCCTTGCGGATCAATATCAACCAGCAATATCTTGCATCCTAATGTAGCCATACATGCGCTGAGATTAACCGCAGTCGTAGTTTTGCCAACACCGCCTTTTTGGTTGGCAATGGCCAATATCTTACTCACACTTCCACCTACTCTCAATCTTCAATCGCTACATTTCATTTTATCATGAATTAATTCAATCAGGACATGTTACACAAATTTAACTTCAAAAAAAAGAACCATCAACGATGGCTCCGGATGAAATTGTTATTTATTTTTAGGAATCCGTATGGTGAATTGATAAAAATCCCCCATATCCTCTTCATGAGTATCAATATCCAGTCCGGAATCGGTAACCATGTGCACTGACTGTCTGATTGTATTTACAGCGATTCTTGAATCTCTGCTTAATGAAAAACGTTTGCTTTTTTTTGCGTCATCAGCCTTTTCCTCGGCTTCATTTTCCAAATAGTGCTTTACACGATTTTCGGTTTGTTTAACATTTAACTGCTTTGAAATAATCTCATTCAGCATTTTCTCTTGTAGTTCTGAATTTCTAAGAATAATTAAAGCTCTCGCATGCCGTTCAGTTATTTTCTTTTCTAGAATTGCGGTTTGAACAGATGATGGCAGTTTCAGTAATCTTAACTTATTTGCGATCGTTGACTGACCCCTGCCTAATTTTACGGCAAGGCTTTCTTGTGTCAAACCATGAATATCAATAAGACGTGCATAGGCCATTGCTTCTTCAATAGCAGTTAGTTCTTCACGCTGCAAATTTTCAATCAACGCGATAGACGCCGATTGATCATCGTCTAACGGTTTGATAATTGCAGGAATCGTTTCCCACCCAAGATAAGATACTGCCCGCCATCGCCGCTCACCAGCTATAATTTCATACTTATCGCCGATTGGCCGAAGCACAATCGGTTGAATGATTCCATGTTCATCGATTGTTGCAGCTAATTCATGCAGCTTTTCTTCATCAAAAACAGAACGCGGCTGATACTGGTTCGGCGTAATCAATGAAACCTCAATTTCCTGAACCCTGCCTTGTTCAAGATCCTGTTCCGCCTCCTGGGTGGCAGCAACTTCCTCTTGCTCGTTGTGACTAAATATTTTTGAAAAATGATTTTTCATACTCGCACCACCACCTTTTGCTCTCTAACTTTTACTATTCTCCTAATGGACAGCAATTCCTGCTAAGATGTTCCACGTGGAACTATTTAAAGTGGATTTTTCATCGGAACGCCTGGTTTTCTTGGATATTTCCTTGGAGTTGGCGCTGTTTTATCAATACGCACTAATGATCTTTTCCCACTATTCTCGGGAAGATCAAGGGAAATAGTACGAATCAATTTGCCGCCGAGTTGCGCTATCGCGTCTCTTGCCTGCTCTACTTCAGTATCGGCATTACTGCCCTTTAGTGCAATAAATGAACCACCAAGGTGAACGAGCGGCAGGCAGTACTCGGAAAGCACCGATAATTTCGCAACAGCTCGTGCCGTTACAAGATCAAAGCTCTCACGTATATCCGCTCTCCGTGCAAAATCTTCGGCACGATCGTGGCATAACGTCACATCATCCAACCCAAGCTGATCCACAACTGCTTGAAGAAACGTCAATCGTTTCTTTAGCGAATCGACAATCGTTAACTTTAGTTTAGGAAAAAGAATCTTCATGGGGATCCCGGGAAATCCAGCACCGGAGCCGACATCACACAATGTCTGTGTCCCCTGAAGTGAGAAGTAAAAACATGGCGTCAATGAGTCGAAAAAGTGTTTAATTATGACTTCTTTCTGATCGGTAATTGCCGTTAAATTCATTTTGTTATTCCATTCAATTAGCATCTCATAATAGAGTTGAAATTGACGGCTTTGCGTTTCGCTTAGATGAATGTTCTTCATGCTCAGCAGTTTTTCCAAAACTTCCATAGCATCCTCCTGCATAACAATCAGCCTGTTCGTCTTGCCAATTTTCCCTCTTCCAAATAGACGAGCAAAATCGCAATGTCACTCGGATTAACACCGGAAACACGTGACGCTTGTCCCACGGAAATCGGCCGTACTTTGGCTAATTTCTGCCGAGCTTCTGTAGCTATTCCGTCGATCTTGCTATAATCTAAATCTTGAGGGATTTTTTTCTTTTCCATGCGTTTCATTTTCTCAACTTGCTGTAATTGTTTGCTGATATAGCCTTCATATTTGACTTGAATTTCAACCTGCTCACCAACCTCTGCCGGCACTTCGCCATGTTCCGGAAGCAGAGCAGCTACATCTTGATAAGATAATTCAGGTCTCTTTAATAAGCGATCTGCCTTCATGGGTTCTCTAAGCTGCGTGGCACCTTTTGATTCCAATATTTTTTCCGCTTGTTCAGAAGGCTTTATTGTTGTAGCGGCAAAATAACGTCGTTCCTGTTCAATCAATTCCTTTTTCAATACGAATCGTTCATAACGCTCTTCCGGAATAAGCCCGATCTTATGTCCAATTTCCGTCAAGCGCAGATCGGCGTTATCATGACGCAGCAATAATCGGTACTCGGCACGAGAGGTCAGCAGTCGATACGGTTCCTTAGTGCCCTTTGTTACAAGATCATCAATGAGAACACCAATATAGGCTTCGGACCGGTCCAAAATCACAGGATCCTTGCCCATTGCTTTCCTTGCCGCGTTAATTCCGCCCATCAAACCTTGTCCGGCTGCTTCTTCATAGCCGGAAGTACCGTTGATTTGCCCGGCGGTGTACAAACCGCTGATTTTCTTTGTTTCAAGAGACGGCCAGAGCTGCGTCGGCACAATTGCATCGTATTCAATAGCATAACCAGGACGCATCATTTCAGCATGTTCAAGCCCTGGTATGGTCGCCAGCATTTTCCGTTGAATTTCTTCCGGCATACTTGTCGAGAACCCATCTACATAGACTTCTTTTGTTGCCTTTCCTTCGGGTTCAAGAAACAATTGATGACGATTTTTATCGTTAAACCGAACAATCTTTGTCTCTATTGACGGGCAATACCTCGGACCTGTTCCAACAATTGCTCCGGAAAAGATCGGTGAACGATTAAGATTTTCCTGAATAATTTTATGTGTTTCAAGATTCGTATACGTCAACCAGCAAGGAATTTGTTCTTTAATAAAATTCCTTGTATCATACGAAAAAGCAAGAGGCACATCATCGCCGGGCTGAATTTCTGTTTTAGAGTAATCAACCGTCCGTCCATTAACACGTGGTGGTGTCCCTGTTTTAAACCGCACTAAATCAAAACCGAGTTCTTTAAGATTATCGGACAATTTGACTGATGCCTGCATGTTGTTAGGACCACTCTCATACTGCAATTCTCCAATGATGATCTTTCCTTTTAGATAAACCCCCGTAGTCAGGACTACGGCCTTTGCACGATACGCCGCTCCAGTAGCCACAACTACTCCTTTACAAACACAATTGTCAACAATAAGATGATCAACCATTCCTTGTCTTAAGGTTAGGTTTTCAGTTTCTTCAATGGTCTCTTTCATTGCCCGCTGATAAAGTTGTTTATCTGCTTGCGCTCTCAATGCTCGAACAGCCGGCCCCTTTCTCGTGTTCAGCATCCTCATTTGAATGTAAGTCTTATCGATATTGTGACCCATTTCGCCTCCAAGCGCATCAATTTCTCGAACAACAACGCCCTTGGCGGGACCACCAACTGAAGGATTGCACGGCATAAAAGCCACACCTTCCAGACTGATCGTCAGCATTAGTGTCTTTGCGCCGGATCGCGCCGATGCAAGTCCTGCCTCTACCCCGGCATGCCCGGCGCCGACAACAATCACATCATAGGTACCGGCCTCATATGTCTTCATTTTTAAACCTCCATCTTTATCAATTTTCACGCTCTATTTAAACTGATTGGCAGTTTATTTCCCTAAACAAAATTTAGAAAACAGCTCATTAATAAGACTGTCAGAGACTGTGTCCCCTACAATCTCACCGAGCAAATCCCAAGTACGCTTAATATCGATTTGCGTCATATCTACAGGTATGCCCTGTTCCGCACCTTCGATAGCATCGGTAATCGCTGATCGCGCCTGTTTCAGCAAGGCAATATGCCGTGTATTAGAAACATAGGCTTCTCCATGTGACGACACATTGTTGCTGAAGAACAAAGATGCGATCGCTTGCTCCAATTCATCCAGACCTTTCTCATTAATCATTGAGGTCCGCAGTACCGGATTGCCACCAGCAAGATGTTCCACTTCGATGACTGAGACTTCAAGAGGCAAGTCCGCCTTATTAATCAGAATAATAGCCGGTGTATCGCCAATCAGCGCAAAAAGTTTTCGATCTTCATCTGTCAGCTTTTCATTACCATTGATCAGCAATACGACAAGTTCAGCAGATTTCAATAATTCTTTGGAACGAGAAACCCCAATCTTTTCAACGACATCCTCGGTATCTCTGATTCCAGCCGTATCCACAAGTTTCAACGGAACACCGCGTACATTGACATATTCCTCAATCACATCACGTGTTGTTCCGGGAACGTTCGTAACAATCGCTTTAGACTCATGGACGAGCTGATTAAGCAGCGACGATTTGCCGACATTGGGTCTCCCGACAATCACCGTTGACAATCCTTCACGCAAGATTTTACCCTGCCTCGCCGTTGAAAGAACCTGATCCAATCGTTCACGGACTTCAGTAGCCTTCTCAAAAAGAATCTTAGTGGTCATTATTTCCGCATCATCATACTCCGGATAGTCAATGTTCACTTCAACAGCAGCCAAGATATCGAGCAGCTGCTGCCTGAGCTTCCGGATCAATAGTGAAAGTTTTCCCTCCATCTGGCTCATAGCAACATTCATCGCTTGATCGGTTTTCGCACGAATCAGATCCATGACTGCTTCCGCCTGAGATAGGTCAATTCGCCCATTCAGAAACGCCCGTTTCGTAAATTCACCCGGTTCAGCCAAACGAACATCCTGATCCAGGATGAGCTCAAGGACGCGATTAACACTTGTCAATCCGCCATGACAATTTATCTCAACAACATCTTCTCGGGTAAAAGTTTTCGGTTTTCTCATCACTGAAACCATAACTTCTTCAACGGTCTGTTCTGTCGCCGGATCCACTATCTTTCCATAGTGAATCGTGTGGCTGCGCACGTCACTGAGTGCTTTTCCACCACGGAAGAGTCGATCAGCCGCACTTACCGCTTCAGATCCGCTTAGCCTGACAATGCTAATCGCGCCTTCCCCGATCGGTGTTGAAATAGCAGCGATTGTATCATAATCCAATTTTATCACTCCTTCCTATTTTCGTCCTATAGTTGATGATACCTACTCAGTAAGTACACTGATTATATGAATAGAAATCTTTCTTCTAAAATGGTTCACTCTAATGAAGTAATCGAGGCGTCACAAACAGCAGCAAACTTTTTCAAAGACTATCATACATTATTTTCCCGTCAAATGAAAAATCTTAGAATATGACTTTCCGTATTTCCAAACCTACAATGAATCTTCTTTCACCATTCCAGATTTACTTTCGCCAACGATTAGGATGATCATCCATGTCTGTTGTACGAAAAAAAGCGCGCAAATTGCGTGCTTTTTCTCCACTTGATTTATTGTTTAAGTACGCGGAGCAACGATTAAATAACGTCTTGGTTCTGCGCCATTTGAAAAGGTCCTTATTTTGCTGTTACCGGATAAAGCCGTATGGACAATCTTTCGTTCAAACGCCGGCATGGGTTCAAAACGATGCGGACGTCCAGAACGCACTGTTTTTTCCGCAATTCGCTTAGCGAGTGCAATCAATGATTTCTTTCGAATCGCCCGATAATTCTCAGCGTCCAAAATCAGTTTCATTCGATGTTCGGAGCCTTTGTTCACAACCCGATTGGCCAAATACTGAAAAGCATCTAATGTCTTCCCGTGCTTTCCAATGAGTTGAAACGCGTCTTTCCCAACAAGTGAACACCGACAAACACGCGTATTGCGTTCGTCCACCCGGACACGAACCGTCAATCCGCTCTTGTTGATTAACTCTTTTAAATAGTCAATGCCATAATCAATCGGCGTCTTCATTAAGATTACTTTCACCAGCGCTTTTCGCGCGCCAATTCCAAGAAACCCTGATCTCGGTTCTGTCAAAATTTGAACGTCCACCTGATCTGAAGTCGCATTTAATTCCTTGAGGGCGATGGACACCGCTTCTGCAACCGTCTTCCCGTACTTGGTTACTTCCCTCACTTCTTATTGGCGCCTCCTGCAGGCTTTTGATCCTTTTGGCCATCGTCTTTCTTTTCATAAATAATGTACGTCTGGAAAATCATAAAAATATTACCAACAACCCAGTAAAGTGCCAAAGCTGATGGAAAATAAAAAGCCGGAACGGCAATCATGATTGGAAATACATAAAGCATCATAGCCATCTGAGGATTGTCATTTCCCATTCTGCCCATCATAATCTTCTGCTGCAAGAACGTAGTTGCCGCAGCAACGACCGGCAAAATATAGAACGGATCGGCAGAACCGAGCTGGAACCACAAAAAGGATTGTGTCTTGATTGCCGATGTTCTCATAATCGCCTGGTAAAAGGCGAACAAAATCGGCATTTGAATCAAGATCGGCAAGCATCCGGCTAGTGGATTCACATGATTTTGTTGGAAAAGCTTCATCTGTTCTTCCTGAAGCTTCTTCTGCGTATTCTGATCTTTAGAACTGTATTTTTTCTGCAATTCTTTAATCTTAGGCTGCAGTTCCTGCATTGCACGCGAGCTCTTAACCTGTTTGGCCATCAGCGGCAGAAGGACAAGGCGGACAATGATGGTTGTGATAATAATTGCTAGCCCATAGCTGTTCCAGAAAAGATGGGCAACAGAGATAATGAACTTGGAAAGCGGCAGAACAAACCATTGACTCCAAAAACCGGTACTTTGATCATTTATTGGTTTGTTAAGATCAGTGCATCCTGCGAGCAGCACAGTCATAAGCACCAAAGAACTAATAGCAAAAAACTTTTTTCTCAAAACACTACCTCCTCGGTCGATCCGAACGATGTCTCAACATGCCCGTCTTTTTATGGGTGCACTTTTCAGGGACGGGATCAATCCCTCCCGGATGAAAAGGCTGACATTTTAATAGACGCTTGATCGTCAGCCATCCCCCCTTCACCAAACCGAACCGTGACAGGGCTTCAACCGCGTATTGGGAACACGTCGGATAAAATCGACAAGTCGGTGGAGTGTAAGGTGAAATGAACTTTTGGTACAAACGAATAATAAAAATGAATACATGTTTCATACTTGCGAAACATTACGGGTTGCTGCTAGGACATGTGCTTTCTTTAGCACATGTTCCAAGCTTTTCCGCATCTCCTGATGAGTCATAGTACTTACAGGTTTGCGAGATATAATGATATAATCATTTCCAACCTCAAGCCTGTCCGCAAATTCGCGGAAAATTTCTTTTATATTGCGCTTAATATGATTTCTCATAACAGCATTGCCCATCTTTTTGCTCACGGACAGACCCAACCTTGAATAAGGCTTACCGTTTTGCTTCATTACATAAACGACAAACTGCCGGTTAGCAAAGGATTTACCTTCTTTAAACACGACTTGGAAATCTTGGTTTTTCTTTAATCGATTCAATGTTTTCATGTTGTCCCTCCATATGGGACGTCTCAACTTATGAGTAACTAGTGATTGACATAGGATGATCATGCGTCTAAACCCGCATCACATCTTCTGCCTTTCGAAACCGTTCCTACCCTTTATATCTTTCAGTATAAAGAAAAAGATTGGAATGACAAGGCTGTCCGAAGGAAAAGTGCTTATTATAAGCATCGGAAAGCATCGCAGCTTGAGTAGCAGTTTCATTAATCCCCCACCCGACCCATGATACGCAACTATGCTAACGTTTAATCATCTAGTCGCACTGTCATAGATCTTCGTGTTCGGCATTCTATGAAACGTTCTACCACAAGGCGACAAAAGTTGCTATGAATTATTGGAAGCCACTTTTTTGCCGAACCCCTACACTAAATCACTCACGCAGAGCATCCGTTGTCTTTCCCTTCTTTCAGTATAAAAAAACCACTGTTGGTCACACAGTGGCTTTATGCTGACAGAACTTTTCTTCCCTTGCGGCGACGAGCTGCCAAAATCTTACGGCCATTAGCTGTTGCCATCCGCGAACGGAAGCCATGAACTTTTTTTCTCTTACGATTATTCGGTTGAAAAGTACGTTTCAATTGATACACCTCCCGCAAATTTAGTTAAATTGCCGACAAATCAAATGTTTTATTGCGAATTTCACATTCGCTCATTCTATCCATTCAGCCGGTCTGTCAAAATCGCCACGACGAAAATGAGCTCCATGAAGTTGTCGTTTCTTTATCCTCCATCGATCATCGACTGGGTTCGCCATGTCTCTTTATTCCAATTCTTTAGCCTCAAACACTCATCAGCCTATCTCTAAAACCAGTCTGACTAATTATAATTAGTTTGCAACTAAAAGTCAATTAAGGTGCTACTTCGTTCATTCATTCCCCCTGTGGATTATTTTTTCACAAATTTCATTTTTCCACACCATTTATCGACAACTTTCTCACATATTCGCCTCCTGTGTATAACGTTGCTGTGTAAAAAGATATCCACTGTGGATAACATTTGTCGATCATTGCTTTAAAAGCGAATTTTTGATATGATCATAGTGAATTTGTTTAGGAAAACCAAGGAATACCCATAAAGTTTTCCACTAGCTGTGGATAATTTTGTGGACAGCCGTTAACACCTGTGAATCGTAGTTATCCACAATGTATGCACCTTGTTGATATCTTTCTCATTATCTGATGTTTCCGTTCTTCTTCAGCTGATTCACTTGTGGATAAAATTATATTAACTAAAATTTAGTTTAAGAAATTACTGATCAGATTGCCTTGCATGAATTGGCCTTATTTTTTCCTTGCCAAAATACCGAGAAAAGCCGTACGTATGCCCGCTGCACTACCCGGCATATTTTTTGTTTCATTTTTTATTGGTTTATTAAGATCAACTTGCTCGTGGAATCCCACCAGGATAATTGATCTCGGGCAGTGTGGAATTATACTGTAACAATGCAACTTTTTAAGGAGGGCCGCTTTACTTTGAACAACCTTCAAGAACTATGGATCCAAACACTAGAAATCATTAAAAAGAAACTGAGCAAGCCTAGTTTTGAAACTTGGTTGAAAGAAACACGAGCTCAGTCTATTAATGGTCAAATGATGATTGTTAGCGTGCCCAATGAATTTTCACGTGATTGGCTGGAAGAACATTATGCAAAGCTCATTTCCGATATTCTCTATGAGCTCACCGGTTCTCGCTATCGTGTTCAATTTGTCATTCCCAGAAAAGAAAATGACAACAACGCCTCACCTGTTACAACGAATAAAGGAAAGAGTGATGGAATGAATTTCAACCCAAATGACCACGGTAACCCTTATGGGGGCATGAGTCAGAGGAATCAGCACCGCATGGAAGACTTAGGGAACAGCATGCTCAATTCAAAGAACACGTTTGAGACATTTGTCATTGGATCGGGTAACCGTTTTGCCCATGCTGCTTCACTTGCTGTGGCGGAAGCACCGGCAAAAGCCTACAATCCCCTTTTTATTTATGGCGGGGTTGGGCTTGGGAAGACCCATCTGATGCATGCAATCGGTCATTATGTAATCGATCATAATCCTTCTGCGCGTGTTGTTTATCTCTCTTCAGAGAAATTCACAAACGAATTCATCAATTCAATCCGCGATAACAAAACCGTTGAATTTCGCAATAAATACCGAGGCGTTGATGTTCTGCTCATTGACGATATTCAATTTCTTGCCGGAAAAGAACAAACTCAAGAGGAATTTTTCCATACCTTTAACGCACTGCACGAGGAATACAAACAAATTGTCATTTCGAGTGACCGACCGCCCAAAGAAATCCCAACATTGGAAGATCGGCTGCGTTCGCGATTTGAATGGGGACTTATCACAGATATAACCCCGCCGGATCTGGAGACACGAATCGCAATCCTTCGCAAAAAAGCAAAAGCCGAGGGTCTTGACATCCCAAATGAAGTCATGATCTACATTGCGAACCAGATTGATACAAACATTCGTGAGCTGGAGGGTGCACTAATACGCGTTATTGCATTTTCTTCCTTGAACAATCAGGACATTAACGTTGATCTGGCAGCCGAGGCTTTGCGGGATATTATCCCATCGGCTCGTCCAAAGACGATCACCATCCAAGATATCCAAGTCGCTGTCGGGGAAGAATACCATATGAAACTTGAAGACTTCTCAGCGAAAAAACGAACGAAATCGATTGCTTTCCCGAGACAGATCGCGATGTATCTCTCAAGAGAACTCACTGACTACTCTTTACCGAAAATTGGTGAAGAATTTGGCGGCAGAGATCACACAACTGTGATTCATGCGCATGAAAAAATAACCAAACAGCTTTCGGTTGATCGAGATCTCCAGAAAACAGTAAACGCACTCATCGACCAGTTAAAAGCGCCGATCAAAACGCAATGAAAAAAACGTGCCGATGAAAGCCTTGGGACTCAGAAATCATAATCCTTATAGTTATATAATTTCTTATAATATAAAATTGAATGAACTTTTTTATTGACAGGGGTGTGTATAATTATCCGGCACACCCCCAGTTTTATCCACAACTTATCAACATGTGGATAAAACTATATATCAAGGCTTATCCTACTTACTAACATATTCACAGTCCCTACTATTATGATTACTATTTTTTTATTCTTTAATATAAGATTTGGAGGCAACAAACATGCAAGAAACGCAAGACATAAATCCAAATGCAGCACTTACGCTAAAACTTACCGTACTTAAAGAAAAACTTGTCGATGCAGTCAATCAAGTTATGAAAGCAATATCGTCTAAGACTACGATCCCAATTCTTACCGGTGTGAAAATAACAGCGGGACTGGATGGAATTACATTAACCGGAAGTAACTCGGATATCTCAATTCGATCATTTATTCCTCTTGAAGAAGATGGTAATGAAAATGCTGTTGTCCATACTCCGGGTCAAATTGTTTTACCCTCTCGTCTTTTTTCAGAACTTGTGCGAAAACTGCCGGATGAGGAAGTTCATATTGAAGTGGACAGCAGATTAATTACGAAAATAATTTCAGGAACAACTGAATTCAGCCTAAATGGTCTTGATCCTGAAGAATATCCAAACTTACCAATTATTAACGAGAGCGATGTATTTAGAATACGTAAAGACCTGCTTAAAGATTTAATCAAACAAACCGTTTATGCCGTCTCAGTAACAGAAACTCGTCCTGTTCTGACCGGAGTGAAATGGATTATACAAGATAATCAGTTGAATTGTGTTGCGACCGACAGTCACCGGCTTGCTCAGCGTTCAGTCACTGTGGATAAAACAGAAGACTCCGGCACGCAGACACTTGTTATTCCGGGATCAAGCCTAAACGAACTCTCGAAGATCCTGGATGATGATGATGAACAGATGGTTGATATTGTTATGACAGCCAATCAGATTCTTTTTAAAAGCCATAACGTTCAATTCTACTCACGATTACTTGACGGGAATTATCCGGATACGAGCCGTCTGATTCCGACGGAAAGCAAAACGACAATTGATTTAGGTACAAAGGCTCTGTATCATGCCATCGAACGCGCAGCATTGCTTGCAAAAGAAGAACGGAACAACGTCGTTAAGTTACGTGCAGAAGGCAACCAAGTTGAAGTTTCCTCACAATCTCTTGAATTAGGACGTGCTTATGAGACTTTGGCAACTGAAAAGTTTGAAGGAGATCCGCTGCGCATCTCCTTCAGCGCTAAATTCATGATGGACGCACTTAGCAAGGTCGATGCCCAAAACGTCCGGATCCATTTTGTAGGTCCAATGAGACCGATCATTATCCGGCCTATTGGTGACGAGAATATTTTAATGCTGATCCTGCCGATCCGTACGTTCTAAGACACGCCGGCAAAATGAATTCGATCACTCCACGTTTTCAGTCTATGCGCGATAAATAGAACCATGCATCGGTTGTTATCAAGAAAAGAGGAAAAGAAGTTGAAACAAGTAAAATTAAAAGCCGGAGAATCGTTCATTACATTAGGCCAATTATTGAAATATGAGGGACTAATCCAGACTGGCGGAGAAGCGAAGCACTTCCTAGCGGAAACGGAAATCTTTGTCAATGATGAACATGAAAATAGGCGGGGAAAAAAATTAGTTGAAGGCGACCGGATAAAAATTAGCAATTCGGAAGAATTCATTATCAACCGTGATTAGAGGGGAGCTGCCCCACCATGAAACTTGAGTCGATTGAGCTTACAGCTTACAGAAATTATGACAGCTTAACGCTGTCTTTTTCTGACTCTGTGAATGTTTTCCTAGGTGAGAACGCTCAAGGGAAGACAAATTTACTTGAGGCGATCTATGTCCTGGCGATCGCAAAATCGCCCAGAACGTCTCATGATAAAGATTTAATCCAATGGGATCGGGATTATGGTAAAATAAAAGGTAGAATATCCAGACGTGGTCAATCGATCCCTCTTGAACTGATCATATCAGGCAAAGGAAAGAAAGCGAAAGCCAATCATCTTGAAAAACGAAGATTGAGCGACTATGTAGGTCTTTGCAATGCGGTTATGTTCGCGCCGGAAGATCTGAATTTGGTCAAAGGAAGTCCTGCGGTACGCAGACGTTTTATCGATATGGAAATTGGACAAATTGCGCCGGTCTATATGCATCATCTTGGCGAGTATCAGAAGGTGCTTCAGCAGAGGAATGCGCTGCTCAGAACATCCAGGCATTCAAGCAGTGATAGCAGTTTACTTGATATTTTGACCGAACGGCTGATTGAGCTCGCGTCGGAAATTATTAACCGCAGGCTGACTTTTGTCGCACAGCTTAATGAATGGGCGGCACCGATCCAGAAAGAGATCAGCCATGGAAGAGAACATTTATCGATTGACTATCAATCTTCAGTTCCAGAGGTATTAGAAAATGCCGATTCGTCAAAAATAGTAACAGCCTATCAGACAAGTTATGAGCGGTTGAAGCAGAGGGAACTGGACAGGGGGACAACCTTATTTGGACCTCATCGTGATGATTTGCGTTTTTTTGTCAATGACAAGGATGTGCAAGCGTTCGGTTCTCAGGGACAGCAAAGGACAGCTGCATTGTCTGTCAAACTTGCTGAGATCGAATTGATTAAACATGAAGTTGGTGAATACCCCATCCTTCTTCTTGACGATGTATTAAGTGAATTGGACGATATTAGAAAAACACATTTACTAGGTGCTTTTCAGCAAAAAGTACAGACTTTTGTCACCACTACGTCTATCGACGGATTGGATCAGAGTTTGCTTGATCGAGCCACACTTTATCACATACACCAGGGCGTCGTAGACTGTGCGAAAAGTTAATTAGGTATGGTTAACGGTATCGCAAACGGCTGACAAATGACCTTTTTAGAAGCTATTGATTGAAGCGGAGCGCTTGCTGTAGTTGCTATTACGGACGATATCTGCAAAGTTTAGATTCAATAGTTTACACATGAGAATGCGAGTTTCTCAGATAACACCAAGTTAGGTGGGTTAAGATGAGCGAAAATCAAGAAGAAAAGCAATCGTATAATGCCAGTCAGATTCAAGTACTTGAAGGACTGGAGGCGGTTCGAAAACGGCCGGGGATGTACATAGGTACAACCGGTGAAAAAGGTCTTCATCATTTGGTTTGGGAAATTGTTGACAATTCAATTGATGAAGCACTTGCGGGTTTTTGTAGTCATATCCAAGTGATCATTGAAAAAGAAGGCGGCATTACCGTTATGGATAACGGACGCGGTATTCCGGTCGACATACAAAAGAAAGTTGGCCGGCCGGCCGTTGAAGTCATTATGACCGTGCTTCACGCAGGTGGAAAATTCGGTGGTGGCGGATATAAAGTGTCCGGCGGACTTCACGGTGTGGGCGCATCGGTTGTTAATGCCCTTTCGACCACAATGTGGGTCAAAGTTTATCGAAACGGTCATGTCTATTACCAAGAGTATCATCGCGGGAAACCGGCAGCCGATCTGAAAATTATTGGCGATTCTGATCAGACAGGAACAACGACTCACTTTGATCCGGATCCGGAAATTTTTACCGACACGACCACTTTTGATTATGATACACTTCGTGTTCGTGTGCGCGAACTTGCTTTTCTGAATAAAAATATTCGAATCTCAATTGAAGACAGACGCGAAGACGATAAAAAAGAAACGTTCCACTATGAAGGCGGTATCCGTTCCTATGTGGAATATTTGAATCGCTCTAAAGAAGTCATCCACCAGCCGATTGACCTTGAAGGTGAAAAGGACGGAATTAAAGTCGAAATCGCGATGCAATACAACAGCGGTTTTGCAAGCCAGCTCTATTCTTTCGCTAATAACATCCATACACATGAGGGCGGAACTCATGAATATGGATTTAAGGTTGCTCTGACTCGAGTGATTAATGATTATGCGCGTAAAAACCAATTTGTAAAGAGCAGCGATCCAAACTTAACTGGAGATGACGTACGTGAAGGACTGACGGCGATCGTGTCGATCAAACATCCGGATCCCCAGTTTGAAGGTCAGACAAAAACCAAATTGGGAAACTCTGAAGTTCGGGCTATTACGGATACGTTATTTTCGGAAGCATTCTCACGATTTTTACTCGAAAATCCGGATGTCGCACGGCTCATCATCGAAAAAGGCATTGTCGCATCGAGAGCGCGTACTGCGGCTAAAAAGGCACGTGAATTAACACGCCGCAAAAGCAGTTTGGAAGTATCGTCACTTCCAGGAAAATTGGCGGATTGCTCGTCAAAGGATGCGAGTATTTCAGAATTGTATATTGTCGAGGGTGATTCAGCCGGAGGTTCAGCGAAGCAAGGTCGGGATCGTTTATTTCAGGCGATTCTTCCGCTACGCGGTAAAATCCTTAATGTTGAGAAAGCCCGGCTGGACCGAATACTTTCTAACGCAGAAATTCGCGCGATGATTACGGCGCTTGGTACCGGTATTGGTGATGAATTCAATTTGGATAAAGCGAGATACCATAAGATCATTATTATGACTGATGCAGATGTCGACGGCGCGCATATCCGTACACTCCTGTTGACATTTTTCTATCGATTTATGCGGCCACTGCTTGAGAATGGTTATGTATATATAGCTCAGCCACCTCTCTACCGTGTTCAGTATGGAAAAACACTTCTGTATGCATACGATGATCTGGAATTAAAACGAATTCAAGGGGAGCTTCCTGCAAATGTGAGACCGGCGCTCCAGCGTTATAAAGGTCTTGGCGAAATGAATCCTGAACAGCTTTGGGAAACAACGATGGATCCGGAAAATCGTCTTGTCTTGCAGGTCCACCTTGAAGACGCGATCGAGGCAGATCAAACATTTGAAATGCTGATGGGTGACCGTGTTGAACCGCGTCGTGATTTTATTCAGCAAAATGCCAGCTATGCTGAGAACCTGGATGTGTGATCAGGGCCATCTTCAGAAGATACAGTGTGATTGAAGCAAGGAGGAAGAAAAATGGCAGAGCAAGATGAGCGGCGGGTCAAGCCGGTCAATATAGGCAAACAGATGCGTGAATCGTTCTTGAGTTACGCGATGAGTGTTATCGTCAGCCGCGCATTGCCCGATGTGCGCGACGGCTTGAAGCCGGTGCACAGGCGAATTCTTTTCGCGATGAACGAACTCGGTATTACGTCGGACAAAGGATACAAAAAATCGGCGAGAATTGTCGGCGAAGTCATCGGTAAATACCATCCACATGGTGATTCAGCCGTTTATGATACGATGGTGCGCATGGCTCAGGACTTCAGCTATCGCTATGAATTAGTTGACGGTCATGGGAACTTCGGTTCAGTCGATGGTGATCCGGCAGCCGCGATGCGTTATACAGAAGCGCGCATGTCGAAAATATCGATGGAAATGGTGCGCGATATTCGGAAAGATACGATTGATTTTGTTCCGAATTATGATGAGAATGAAGAAGAACCGGTTGTGCTCCCTTCACGTTTTCCTAACTTGCTGGTGAATGGCGCTTCAGGGATTGCCGTTGGTATGGCGACGAACATTCCTCCTCATCAATTGGGCGAGGTCATCGATGCCGTACTCGCGCTTAGCAAAAATCCGGACGTTGCTGTTGAAGAATTAATGCAATTTATACCAGGGCCTGATTTCCCGACGGGTGGGCTGATTCTCGGACGTGAAGGTATCCGTCGTGCTTATCGAACGGGCCGCGGCTCGATCATTGTCCGCGCAAAAGTTGAGATTGAGGAAGCTTCGAATGGAAAACAAAGCATCATTGTAACAGAGCTCCCCTACCAAGTGAATAAGGCGAAGCTAGTCGAGCGAATCGCCGAATTGGTCCGCGATAAGAAAATCGAAGGCGTTACTGACTTGCGCGATGAATCGGATCGCCAAGGAATGCGCATGGTGATTGAAGTTCGACGCGACACGAATGCCAATGTTTTGCTTAATAATTTGTACAAGCATACTGGTCTGCAGACAAGCTTCGGAATTAACATGCTGGCGCTTGTTGATGGCAGACCGCGTATTCTGACCTTAAAGGAATGTTTGCATTACTATTTGCAACATCAGGAAACGGTCATTCGCAGGCGTACGGCGTTTGAATTGAAAAAAGCAGAAGCACGGGCGCATATCCTCGAAGGATTGCGGATCGCTTTGGACCATTTGGATGAAGTGATTGCTTTAATTCGCCACTCCAAGACGGCAGACATTGCTCGACAAGGATTAATGGAAAAGTTTTCGCTTACTGAAATACAGTCTCAGGCGATTCTGGACATGCGTCTGCAACGCCTGACCGGTTTGGAACGTGAGAAAATTGAACAAGAATATGCAGAACTGGTCAAGAAAATTGCGGAACTTAAAGCAATTCTTGCTGATGAACAGAAAGTACTGCATATCATCCGTAAAGAATTACGTGAAATTAAAGAGAAGTACAATGATGCGCGTCGAACAGAGATCACCGTCGGAGATGATCTGATTGAGGATGAAGATTTGATCGAACGTGAAGATATCGTCATCACCGTTTCTCATAACGGTTATGTAAAACGGATGCCAGTTAATACGTATAAAAGTCAGAATCGTGGCGGACGCGGCATTCAAGGAATGGGTACCAATGAAAATGATTTTGTTGAACATCTGTTCCAAACCAATACGCATCACCACATCCTCTTTTTCACAAATAAAGGACGCGTGTATCAGCTTAAAGGCTATCAGATTCCTGAACTCGGAAGAACAGCCAAGGGCATTCCAATTATCAACCTGATTCAAATTGAAAAGGGTGAAAAAATAACTGCCTTCTTCCCAGTTGAAGGATTTGATGACGACCATTACCTCGTATTCCTGACGAAGAATGGAATCACCAAAAGGTCGCCGCTCTCTGATTTTTCAAACATTCGAAAGAACGGATTGTTTGCGATCACAGTGCGTGATGAAGATGAATTGATGGCTGTTCGCCTAACCGATGGAACTCGCGATTTAATTGTTGGAACAAAGAAAGGCATGGCCATCCGTTATCACGAAACGGATGTGCGCGCGATGGGCCGAACCGCGGCAGGCGTCAAGGCGATTACCTTGGATCAAGGTGATGAAGTGGTCGGCATGGGCATTGCCGAGGAAGGCTTGGATGTCTTGATTGTTACGGAGAACGGGTTCGGCAAGCGTACGAACTGCGAGGAATATCGCCCTCAGACACGTGGCGGCAAGGGTCTGAAGACGTGTAACATTACGGAAAAAAATGGTGAATTGGTCGCCCTTCGTACTGTTGAAGAAACAGAAGATCTAATGATCATTACAGCGAATGGAGTTATTATCCGTATGCCTGTGTCCGGAATTTCCAGACTTGGCCGAAATACAATGGGTGTAACCTTGATTCGTGTTGATGATGGAGACAATGTGTCGACAATCGCTCGCATACAGAACAATGATGATGAAGAGCAAGAAGACGGAGAAAATGAAGAGTAACGACACACATACCTGGAATGGTGGGGTGGGCTGGCGTGATTGTGACTATCGATGAACTTAAGACAGGCTTTGTTCTGCGCAAGGATGTCTATTCAAAGTCGGTGAAACCACTGATGAAGGCAGGAACTGTACTAAACGAAACGCATATTGCGTTCTTAAAGGCCTTTTTAATAGCAAAGCTAGATATTGATCCAGTGACACAATCATCTGCTCGACAATCATCTGAGAAAAAAGCAGTCAGAGAGTCTGAACCAGTACCCTCCTTCACGGAGCCGGAACCAAATCCGCAACTGAGCCCGTTAGATAGGAAATTCCAACAATCAGTGAGGGATTATCAGTTTTTCTTTCAACAATGGCAATCGGGCACCGGTATCTCCATAGGGGATTTTAGAGAGACAATGATGCCTTTAATCACAGGCTTTCTTGCTGATCCCATGTGGTTGACGACTTTTCTTATCAAGCAGAGACGAACCCAAAATGCCGCAGAACGAAGTGTACTTTTTGGACTCGTGGCCGCCTTTTTTGCAAAGAGGTTTAATTTTGCTTTAGGGGACACGATTCAGCTCGGACTCGCTGGAATGCTGGCAGATTGTGGATTAGCCAAATTGCCGCCATCACTCCTCGATAAAAAAGAGTTGGTTGGTAGTGAAAAAAAGATTTTTGAGCGTCATGTTATTGATAGCTACAAAATGCTTAAAGGAATTTCAACACTGAAAAATGAGACCTTGGTTGCTGTGATTCAACACCATGAGCGTGAAGACGGGAGCGGCTATCCGCTTAATATCGATGGAACACAGCTCAGCTTGAATGGAAAATTACTGGCGATATGTGACAGCTTTTTAACTCAGCTTTCGATTGAGCATTCAAAAAATATATTCTTAAGCTTAGATCATTTAAGCATCACCTCCTATGGTAAATTTTCGCGATATCTCGTGGATAAATTTTGCTATGAGCTGATGACTCTTTTTATCGGGCTGAATGTTCAACTATCCGACGGTCAATCCGGCGAAATAACCTTTATACCTGTTAAAGAACCAACACGTCCGATGATTCATCTCACCGATAACCGTGTCCTTTCTTTGCTGCAAGATAGTACCGTCACCATTGAACGCTTTCTATAAAATGGTGGCGATTCTTTTTGAGTCCTGCACGTCATCTTTTTGGAACAATTGGGAAAAAAAACTACCTGCGGGACCTTGAAAATCGGTTTATAATAATAGGTATTCGATTCATCATTATGTTCAAAGAGCTTTTTGAATAGAAAATCAGTTGAATAAGAAACTGTTATTTGAAAACTTCAACTTCATCCGGTATTCTTGACAGCCGACAGTCCACTTGATAAGCTATCAATAAATTTTTCGGATAGTAAGACAACCACAACCATACCATGGGGGTAATCTAACATTGATGAGAGAAGATAAGTTTACAAAAGAGGCGTTGACCTTTGATGATGTATTGCTTATTCCAGCAGCTTCCGAGGTCTTACCAAGAGATGTTTCTGTACAGACAGCATTGACGCGGACACTGAATTTAAATATTCCGATTATCAGCGCGGGAATGGATACGGTCACTGAAGCAGCGATGGCCATTGCGATGGCCAGGCAAGGCGGTATGGGCGTTATTCATAAAAACATGTCGATTGAAGAGCAGGCAGAACAGGTTGACAAAGTGAAACGTTCTGAAAGTGGCGTCATCACGAACCCATTTTTTCTGACTCCTGATAATCAAATTTTCGATGCAGAACATCTGATGAATAAATACCGAATTTCAGGAGTTCCGATCGTTGATAATGAGACAGAGCAGCACTTGGTTGGTATTTTGACAAATCGTGACATGCGCTTTGTTAAGGACTATTCATTAAGAATCGGCGATATGATGACCAAGGACAACCTTGTTACAGCACCAGTAGGTACAAGTCTGAAAGAAGCCGAGGAAATTCTGAATAAGAACAGAATTGAAAAATTGCCGCTTGTTGATAAAAATGGCGTATTAAAAGGGCTTATAACAACAAAGGACATTGAAAAAGTCGTTGAATTCCCTAATTCTGCAAAAGATGAGCACGGTCGCTTACTGGTTGCCGCAGCTGTTGGTGTCACTTCTGACTCATTATTGCGTATGGAAAAATTAGTTGATGCCGGTGCGGATGCTGTTGTGATCGATACAGCACACGGACACTCAAAAGGTGTTCTTCAAAAAGTAGCTGAAATTCGCAAAGCATTTCCAAAAATCAGTATTATTGCCGGAAATGTAGCGACTGCTGAGGGAACAAAGGCGTTGATTGACGCCGGAGTTGATGTTGTCAAAGTTGGCATCGGACCTGGTTCCATATGTACGACGCGTGTTGTTGCAGGTGTTGGTGTGCCGCAAATTACAGCTGTCTATGACTGCGCAAATGAGGCGGACAAACATGGTGTTGCTATTATCGCTGATGGCGGTATTAAATATTCCGGTGACATCGTGAAAGCCTTGGCAGCCGGCAGCAGTGCGGTCATGCTTGGCGGACTTCTCGCCGGTGTAGATGAAACGCCTGGTGAAAAAGAAATTTATCAAGGCAGACAGTTCAAAGTCTATCGCGGTATGGGTTCGGTTAGCGCGATGGAACACGGAAGCAAGGACCGTTATTTCCAAGAGAATGCAAAGAAATTAGTTCCTGAAGGTATCGAAGGACGCGTGCCTTATAAGGGCAGATTGGCTGATACGATTTATCAATTGTTAGGTGGTCTGCGTTCAGGCATGGGCTACTGTGGCGCAGCGACTCTGCAAAATCTGCGAGAAAACGCGCGCTTTACAAAAATTACTAATGCAGGATTACTTGAAAGTCATCCGCATGACGTTCAGATAACTAAAGAAGCGCCGAATTATTCTATTAAATAAATAACGATTGTGCTCCATAGGTCGAGTTATTTGGTTGAGGTTAGTTGATCCAGAGTCAGATAATCTTTGGAATTTTTATCTGCAGAGTAGAGACTGACCACTTATCAAGAAAAAATCGAGACGGCTTGTATCGCCTCGGTTTTCTATGTATGCGCTGATTGATGGCGCATGAATTCTTTCGGGGGTGTAGGGGTTGAATTTTAGAAATAAGCTGGGTCGTTTTGCAGCGGCAAGTCTGGCATTTGTACTTGTTTTGACACTTGCTTTTCAAACGCCATTCGCTTCAAAGGCAGAGGCGGCATCAGACGCGTTAGGCGTAAAAGCCAAGTCGGCGATTCTTATTGATTTTAACAGTGGACAGATATTATATGAAAAAAACGCTGACAAAGTGTATCCTCCGGCCAGCATGACCAAGATGATGACCGAATACTTAGTTATGCAGGCGCTCCACTCGAAAAAGTTGACCTGGGACTCCAAAGTGTCGATCAGCGACTATGTCTACCAAATTTCTCAGAATCGCGAATTCTCCAATGTGCCATTGAAAAAAGACTATGAATACACAGTCAGAGAATTATATGAAGCAATGGCAATCTATTCAGCAAACGGAGCGACAATTGCACTCGCTGAAAAAGTTGGTGGAACGGAAAAGAATTTTGTTGATCTTATGAACAAAACAGCAAAGAAATTCGGAATGACCAGTGCTCATTACATCAACAGTTCAGGACTTGAAAATGTTGATTTAGGGAAGTTCGCTCCATATGGTGACAACAACGCAAGCAATAAGCTTTCTGCTCATGACCTTGCCAAACTTGCTTATCATGTGATTAAGGATTATCCTGAAGCGCTTGATATTTCCAAGATTCCATTAAAGAGTTTCACAGCCGGAGTGGACGCGCCCATTCAGATGGTGAACTGGAACTATATGCTCCCAGGATTTGGCGTGAACATGAATAAATTCAAATATGAAGGCGTAGATGGACTGAAGACAGGTCATACCGATCTTGCTGGGTATTGCTTCACAGGGACGGTTAATCGCAACGGGCATCGTCTAATCAGCGTTGTTATGGGAACCGGTTCCGATGCTCAGCGCTTTGAACAGACACGAGCCCTTTTTGACTACGGCTATCAGCAATTCACTGAAAAGACGATTGCTAAGAAAAATCAGCTGATTAAAGGTCAAAAGGCAGTGCCTGTGCATAACGGAAAAAAAGATGCAGTTAAGATAGCTTTTGGCGGCTCCTATAAAACAGCTGTTGCTAATGGTGAAAAAGTGGCGACCGACTACAAGGTTGTCTTGGATCGGTCTAAGTTAAAGAACGGCAAGCTAGAGGCTCCTGTTAAGAAAGGCGAAAAGATCGGCTATGTGACGCTTACTCAGAAAGGCAAATCACAGTATGGCTATCTTTACAACACGAACAATAAGATTCCAGTCATTGCTGCGGAACACGTAGACCGAAATAATTGGTTTGTACGGATGTTCAAGGGAATCGGCAATTTCTTTGCATCAATTTTTTCTTAAATCGGAAGAATTCTTTAACACCATTCATAAATGGGAAGTCGGGAGATAATCCCGGCTTCTTTTAGCAAAATAAGTATATGATCTTGGTCTTGCAGATACTGGGATAAGTGACGTTTTATCAATATACTGACCCCAGACACGAAAGCTCCTGCATTCTGTGGAGATAAGGACTCTGGACTATGCACAGTTTTTCTAATAAAAAATATAACGAGGTTCATGGAATTTAGAGAATAGAAATTATTTCAATAAAAGAGAACATCTCAGGATAGTCTAATAAAAAGAAAAAAAAGCCAAAAGACTTTTATACATATTTATTTACTTGGTTTTGTTGTACACTATAGGTACTCAAAAAAAATTTAGTAAATAGATTCATTGGAGGGATTATGGTGGCATTGAAAGGTACGGACCGCGTAAAGCGCGGTATGGCGGAGATGCAAAAAGGCGGCGTGATCATGGATGTGGTCAACGCCGAGCAAGCAAAAATAGCCGAAGAGGCAGGCGCGACAGCGGTAATGGCGTTGGAACGTGTCCCATCTGATATCCGGAAAGCGGGCGGAGTTGCTCGTATGGCAGATCCAACTATTGTGGAACAAGTGCAGAATGCTGTCTCAATTCCGGTTATGGCTAAAGCGAGAATTGGTCATATTGTTGAGGCGCGCGTCCTCGAAGCGATGAAAGTAGATTATATCGACGAGAGTGAAGTGCTGACCCCGGCAGATGATGTGTTTCATATAGATAAAAAGGCGTACACCGTTCCTTTCGTTTGCGGATGCCGTGATCTTGGCGAGGCAGCGCGTAGAATCGGTGAAGGCGCAGCGATGCTTCGAACGAAAGGTGAACCGGGAACGGGTAATATTGTGGAAGCGGTTCGGCATATACGCCTTGTCAACAGCCAGGTTCGAAAGGTTGTTGCTATGTCTCCTGACGAATTGATGGTTTTTGCTAAGGAATTAGGCGCACCATACGAAATTCTCTTACAGATTAAAGAAGCAGGACGGCTGCCGGTTGTTAACTTTGCAGCCGGTGGAGTGGCTACCCCAGCGGATGCCGCATTGATGATGGAGCTTGGTGCCGATGGAGTTTTTGTTGGCTCAGGTATTTTCAAATCTGAAAATCCATCAAAATTTGCTCGATCAATTGTTGAGGCGACTACGTATTATCAGGATTATGAACGAATTGTTGAATTATCCAAAGGTCTCGGCGCGCCGATGAAGGGAATTGATATGAGCCATCTAGAGCCTTCCGAGCGCATGCAGGATCGCGGAATTTGAGGTGAACCAAAACTATGTCTGTTAAAATTGGTGTGCTCGCGCTTCAGGGCGCAGTCAGTGAACACGTACATGCACTTGAATGTTCCGGAGCGCAAGTATCGCTTGTGAAAGATGTGGACGACCTGGAGGGCTTACATGGGCTGGTGCTTCCCGGCGGTGAAAGCACGATGATGCGTCGAATGATGGATCGCTACGGTCTATTTGAAGCGGTGCGACAATTTTCTGAGCGGAAACCTGTTTTCGGTACATGTGCGGGATTAATCTTAATGGCAAAGAAGATTGAAGGAAGAAAAGGGCCACATTTGGCATTATTGGATATTGATGTAAAGCGAAATGCCTTCGGACGCCAAGTTGACAGTTTCGAAGCGGTACTTTCAATTAAAGGAGTCAGTGAAAATTATACAGGTGTGTTTATTCGCGCGCCGTATATCAAAAGTGCTGCTGAAAATGTGGATGTACTAGCTACTTTTGAGGAACATATTGTTGCTTGCCGTCAAGGACGCTTTCTCGCCTGCGCTTTTCATCCGGAATTGACCGATAATCCTGCGCTGCATCGCTACTTTGTTCAAATGGTGAATGAATACAGTTAACCGCTTGCTTTTTTTGATACAGTAGTGTAAATTTTAAATTAGTTAATTTTCAGAGCTTGATGACAGGAAAAAGTAGTATCTGTTTCCTTAAATAGAGAGCCGCGTTTGGTGGAAAGCGGTGAAGGATCAAATGCGAATCCATCCTTGAGAGTTTGGATCAGTCTATGGGCTGATCACACGGATCATTACCGTTATCAATGACTAAAGCGGCCGGCAAGACCGTTGAACATCGTGCCGGCAATTTGGGTGGCAACGCGGGTTACATCTCGTCCCTATCAGTACAGGGGACGGGATTTTCTATTTTTATACAAATAATAATGTACAAAAATGAAGGATTAGCGGTATTTAGTTTAAGAAAAATAAAGACTTAGCCGGTATCAAAAGACTTTGCTTTGCTTCGTTTTTCTTCAGGAGAAACAAACAGTTGACTAATTCATTGCCAAATATTAACTAATGCGGTACATTGCGTACACTCTATTAAGGAAGTGCTTATACTCTTTTATCGGATATACGGACGACGCAAGTATAAGAAAAAATAGAAAATGATAAAAATCTTCACTAGTGGAGCTGAAGGAAGGTGATCAAAACACATAAAATTAAACTATACCCTAACGCAACCATGAAGCGTCATCTTGACCAGTTGTTCAACTACCACAGATATTGTTGGAACTTGGCTCTTGAAACATGGAATACTCTGTATGAGTTACATCTTATTGACAAAGAAAATAATAAAAAGCCTAATGAGTACGCTGTGCGAAATGAACTAGTTGCACACAAAGAAGATTGGCAGTATGGATTATCCGCAAGAGTCTTGCAACAATCAGTGGCATCATTAAGCAAGGCTTGGAAGAACTTTTTTAATCCACAAATGCCTCACCATGATCGGCCTAAATTCAAGTCAAAGAAGTTGAGCAAGAAATCATTTACTACGGATCGAGCGAAGATCAAGAACGGCAAGTTAATGCTTGATAAGCCTCGCGGTATAAATGTCTTATGGTATGGCATTAAGATGGCAGAATCACCACGATTCGAAGGACAAATAAAGATGGCTACAGTTGTTGAAGAAGCAGATGGGTTATACGCATGTCTCAGTATCGACACCAACGATAATGAGTTAAGCCAAGGAAAAGATGTCGCAGGCGTTGACGTAAATATTGGACACTTCAATTACAATGATGGCAAAACGATCAGTACTTTACCTGATCATTTAATTAAATTATATGAGCGCATCACGCATTATCAAAGACTTCTCGCTCGAAAAAGAGTTTCGAATCCGAATCAGTTCAGAAGTACTAACTATCGTAAAGTGAGAACCAAACTTAAACGATCGTACCAAAGAATTGCTCGGATTCAAGAAGATCTTTTAAAGAAGTTTGTCCATCAATTAAGCACGGATTTCCACACGATTTGTATTGAAGACTTGGACGTCAATCGGATGAAGATGAATAAGCGTCTAGCGAAGAACATTCACCGTTCCATGTTTCGAAAATTTAGAGACATGATCCAATACAAAAGTGAATGGATGGGTAATCGTTTCGTTGTGGCGGATCGTTATTACCCGAGTACACAAAGGTGTTCGCATTGCAATCATGTTAAAACAGGAAAAGATAAAATGACATTGCAAGGCGACACCATCTATCACGAGCATCATACGTACCGTTGTTATGAATGCGGAACTGTGATGAATCGTGATGAAAACGCAGTAAACAATTTGATTCACTACGCAGTAGGGCTTACTACTGAGGGTGCACAATCCACCTAAGAGGGTTCGAGAGTTGGTCCATGTGATAAGGTGTCCCTCACCCATTCAGAATACCAATGATGACAGGACTGACTAAAATGGAAGATACACAAATAGATGATGTGTATCTGATTGAATACATTATAGAAAGCAGGCAGAAAAGCAATGCTCGACATGAAAAGATTGCGAGATCATTATGATGAAATCAAGGGAAAATTAAATAAAAGAGGTGAAGATCTCAGCGATTTTCAACGGTTTCCCGACTTGGACAACAAGCGCCGTGAATTGATCAGCCAAACCGAAGTTCTGAAGGCGAAACGCAATGAAGTGTCCGCACAAGTTGCAGCCAAAAAACGCGCCAAGGAAGATGCACAGGAGCTGATCACTTCAATGAGAGAGGTCAGTGCCAGCATCAAGGAAATGGACAGTGAGCTCAGTCAAATTGAAGAAGAATTGAAGCAAGTTATGCTGTCCATTCCAAATGTTCCACATGAAACAGTTCCGGTGGGTGCCGGTGAAGACGATAACAAACCGATTCGTTTTTGGGGTGAGACGACCAAATTTGCCTATGAACCAAAAGCGCACTGGGATCTTGCCACGAATTTGGATATTCTTGACTTTGAGCGCGCTGCGAAAGTAACCGGCAGCCGATTTGTCTTTTACAAAGGATTGGGTGTCCGTCTGGAACGCGCACTGATCAGCTTCATGCTTGATCTGCACGAGGATCAGCATGGTTATGAAGCAATCATGCCGCCTTACATGGTAAATCGGGCGAGCATGACCGGTACCGGTCAGTTACCGAAATTTGAAGAAGACGCCTTTAAAATTGCTGATGATCGGGATTATTTCTTGATCCCAACAGCCGAGGTTCCCGTTACGAATTATTATCGTGACGAGATTTTAAGCGGGGATCAATTGCCTGTCGCTTTTGCGGCGTACAGCGCATGCTTCCGTTCTGAAGCCGGATCCGCGGGGCGCGACACACGCGGCATCATCCGTCAGCACCAATTCAATAAGGTCGAGCTCGTTCGATTTGTAAAGCCAGAAGACTCATACAGCGAACTGGAGAAATTGACCGGGCATGCTGAGGAAGTGCTGCGTTTACTCAACTTGCCTTATCGGGTGATTGCAATTTGTACGGGTGATTTAGGATTCACGGCTGCGAAAAAGTACGATCTTGAGGTATGGATTCCGAGTCAAAATACGTACAGAGAAATTTCGTCTTGCAGCAATTTTGAGGATTTCCAAGCGCGCCGCGCGAATATCCGCTTCAGGCGCGGTCCAAAGACGAAACCTGAATTTGTGCATACGCTCAATGGTTCTGGTCTTGCTGTTGGCCGTACGGTTGCGGCCATTCTGGAAAATTATCAACAAGAAGATGGCAGCGTGATTATTCCTGAAGCACTTCGTCCATACATGAAGAACTTGGAACGAATCACACCGAAGGACTAAGTTCATTTTGATCAAATGCATAGGAGGTGCGCCATGGCTCTTCATCAGAAAGTGAACAATGATGCCAGACTGACAAAAATGATTGACGATCTGGGGATCTCGTTAAATCCCGGCAAACCTAAAGCATCCAAAGATGAAGAAGATCGAGAAGCAAAACAGAATACAAGCGAAGAAGATAAGAACTAAAAAAAGCGCAGGCGCGAGATATAAACTCGCTCCGGCGCTTTTTCACTATTAGCTGCTGCAATCTGCCGTTTCGCTCAACAGTCCCTGAATGCGCATCGCAATCGCATCCGCCGAACCAGGATCGTTGACCACATCATAGTCGTCGATATTGATTTTTAATACCGGACAGATGGAGAAATGGCTGATCCATTGTTCATAGCGGTCAAACATTTCCTGCCAATAACTGTGGGGAGTTTCTTTTTCCAAACCGCGTCCGCGCTGGCAAATTCGATTAACAGTCGCGTCCAAAGAGCCGTGAAGATAGATCAGTAAATTGGGATGGCGGAAATAAGGCGTCATCACCATGGCTTTAAAAAGGCTAGAGTAGGTTCGGTAATCCGCATCAGACATTGTTCCTTTTTCGTGGTGCATCTTCGCGAAAATCCCGGTGTCTTCATAGATTGAGCGATCTTGAATAAAGTTATCGGTACTTGTCGCGATCTTCTGTGTTTCTTTAAAACGTTCGCCGAGAAAGAAAATCTGCAGATGAAATGCCCAGCGTTCAAAGTCCTTATAAAATAAATCAAGATAGGGGTTTCCGTCCACTTTTTCAAAGGATGTGTGATAGTTCAAGCGGTTTGCCATGGCTGTGGCAAAAGTTGTTTTTCCGATGCCAACCATGCCCGCGACAGAGATTAATTTATTTGTTGGTGATGTGGATTTGATCATTAGTGACGTCCTTCCATGATGCATTTTGAAAAACAGGAACGCGTATACAATTTGTTTATAAGTGTATCATCTAAAAAGCGCAAAAAAAAGTAATAAATGTCGATTTATTGTGCATAAAAAAATAGAATTTGGTCGATAATTGAAGAGGCATAATACTAAACTAATGATTAGTGAACTTGACAGAGGAATGTTGATATACCAAGGAAGAATCCGTTTACAATCCTACGATTTTATTGACACTATATGGGTATTGTGCTATATTGTAATAAACCATTTTACTACTTAATATAAGATCTGGATGTAAGAATGAAGACCCTTCCTAGAAGTGTAGTAGTTTTTACTTCTGGAAAGGTCTGTTTTTTATGTACATGTTTTTGTTGTTAAATGGTGGATGGTTTTAGTTCACGCGCGGGCAGCGCAACGTTTTAGGGAGGCAGTTACACATGCAAAACGGTAAAGTAAAATGGTTCAACGCAGAAAAAGGCTACGGTTTCATTGAAGTTGATGGCGGAAATGATGTATTCGTACACTATTCTGCAATCGAAGGCGACGGTTTCAAAACGCTTGAAGAAGGTCAAGAAGTTAGCTTCGAAATTGTTGAAGGTAACCGCGGACCTCAGGCAGCAAACGTTACAAAACTGTGATCTTCGGCCATAACCGATGATGCGGAAGCAGTCCTCTCTAAAAAAGGGCTGCTTTTATTTGTGGCTCAACGGGCAATGCCCTGTTCAAAGCCTCTCTTTTTCTGTATAATACACTATGTCGCAAAAAAATTGTGCGATCCGCGGCTCTGTAGCTCAGTGGATAGAGCGTCGGTTTCCTAAACCGTGCGTCGCAGGTTCGATTCCTGCCAGGGCCATAATAGAAAGTTGTGAGAGAACCCTTGATTATAAGGGGTCTTTTTTTTTGCAATAAGAATGAATAGGGCGATGATCGGGCAAGGGTATTTCAGATATTGAGTTGTGGGGTTTTGGATAATCTCTCAGAAAAATTAAGTTAACTTTTAGTGGAATGCAAAGGGGTTTCATTGTAGCTAAAGGCATAGATAATGGTTGGCGAGAATCCTTGTCCTAAACGGCGCGCTGAGATATTGACGGTTTTAAGAAAATAGACAAGTTGATTTTCTGTTATAATACAGCACTTATCTGTGGTATAGTATGAATGTTTGTTTTTATTTCATCGCAGAGAGCTGGGTTTATTCATGACAGTTAGTTGGCTAGGGGCCATTATCGGTTTAATTTTGGCTATTCTATTAATATTAAAGCACTTGAATCCCGTCTATGCATTATTTGCCGGAGCGATCATCGGAGCGTTGATCGGCGGTGCAAATCTTACGGAAACGGTTGATCTTGTTGTTAGTGGCACGGCTAGTGTGACGGGTACGATTGTTCGGGTACTTGCCGCGGGTGTTCTAGCCGGTGTGATGATGGATACTGGTGCGGCAGAACGGATTGCGCGGACAATTGTTGATCGCTTCAGTGATCGAATGGCGTTGTTTTCACTTGCTCTTGCGACAATGATTATTACAGCGGTTGGTGTATTTATTCCGGTCGCAGTCATCATTGTTGCCCCGATTGCACTTTCAGTTGGTGAAAAGTTGGGATTTACAAGATTGAGCCTTCTTTTGGCATTAAGTGGGGGAGGAAAAGCGGGCAATATTATTTCGCCTAATGCCAATACAATCATGGCTGCTAAAGGATTTCATGTTGATTTATCTCAAGTCATGATCCATGGCTTGATTCCTGCCCTGTTTGGTTTAATTGCAACGGTTATCATTGCTTCAATTATTAAGAAACGTGGCGAGAAGGCAGTTGCACCTGCACGGAAAAGTGAAGAGGACTCGACTGATCGTCTGCCAAGTTTTGGACAAGCTATTGTAGCTCCGGCAGTAGCTATTATTGTTCTAATGCTGAATCCGATTGGTGATATTTTTCATATTGCTTTTTTAAAGAGCTTTCAGATCGATGCGATGTATATTCTACCGATTGCGGGAATTATCGGTTTAATTGCTATGAAAAAAACAGGACGCATGATGATTTATATTTCTTCGGGTGTCGAGAAAATGACAGGCGTCGTCATGATTTTAATTGGCGCCGGAGCACTAGCCGGACTGATTGCCTCTTCAAACCTTAGTGAGGTCATTGTGCATGGCGTGAACTATTTCGGGGTTCCTGGCATCTTGCTCTCGCCTATTTCAGGAATTATGATGGGAGCGGCTGTTGCCTCGACATCTACGGGTGTCATTATTGCAACCCAATCGTTCGCACATTCAATTCTGAGTTTCGGCGCGTCACCAGTGGGTGCTGCTGTAATGATGCAGACGGGAGCTGTAACAATTGATCAGCTTCCTCAGGGAAATTATTTCCACGTAACACGGGCTGCCATGGGGATGAGCATTAAGGAACGTCTGACACTTGTTCCTTATGAGGCGCTCGTTGGGTTAACGATGGTTGTTGTATCAACGATAATATACGGTGTCATTCTGTAAAGAGGTGGAAACGATGGAACCAACATTTGTACTCGCACCAGATTCATTCAAAGAAAGTATGACAGCAAAAGAAGTTTGTAAGGCTATGGAAAGAGGATTACGAACAGTTTATCCGGATGCCCGCTATGTGCATGTCCCGATGGCTGATGGCGGAGAAGGAACAACACAATCGCTTGTTGATGCAACGAAAGGGCAAATAATTCATCAGGAAGTTACCGGTCCCTTGGGCAAGCCTGTAACGGCCTCAATCGGCATTTTAGGAGATCAGCCGGACACGGCGGTCATTGAAATGTCGAGCGCGAGCGGTATTCAACTTGTACAGCCGGGAGACAGGGATCCTGAAGTAACGACAACGTATGGAACAGGAGAACTGATTCTTGCATGTCTGAATCGAGGCATTCGTCATATTATTATTGGGCTTGGCGGCAGTGCTACCAATGATGGCGGTGCAGGCATGGCTCAGGCACTTGGGGTGAAGTTGCTTGATCATGAAGGAAGGGAATTGCCTCATGGAGGAGGAGCGCTGGCACGATTAGCTCGAATCGATCAATCAGCAGTTGATCCGCGAATAGAGCAGCTGAAAATCGAGATCGCATCGGATGTGAAAAATCCGCTTTGCGGGCCACAAGGTGCCTCCCATGTTTTCGGTAAACAAAAAGGCGGAACACCCGATGTTTTAAAACAGCTGGATGCTAATCTCGCACATTACTCAATGCTGATTAAGCGTGATGCGGGAAGAGATATCGCTGATGTTCCAGGCAGCGGCGCAGCAGGCGGGCTAGGTGCGGGAATGTTGGCATTTACTCATGCATCGATCGCTTCGGGTATTGAATTGGTTATAAAGTACACGCATCTGGAACACTATGTATCAGATGCTGACTATGTGATTACTGGCGAGGGAAGTATTGACGAGCAAACGCAATATGGCAAAACACCTTTTGGCGTTGCACAGGTAGCAGTCCGACATGATAAACCAGTCATTGCGCTTGCCGGTCATGTAGGTAAAAAAATTGATACACTCTATTCTAAAGGATTTACTGCGGTTTTCGGGATTGTCTCCGGCAGCATGTGTTTAGAAGAAGCACTGAAAAGTGGACCGGAAGCAGCTGCCAGAACCAGTGAAAACATTGGCCGTCTCATTAAGAACGTGCGTAAACTTTAATAGAATCAGTCACAAATTCTCGAATAAAAAAGTGATCCAGTGTATACTGGATCACTTTTTTATGTGCGCCCGGCATGGACGACAGCTAGGCGGTGAAAGTCCGCTACAGGCTTGGCAGTAGGAACTGTTAGCCAAAGGCAAGGGTGTCCACCGTGAGGTGGAATCTGAAGGAAGCCGGAGGCAAACTTCTGGGCTGATGAACAAGAACTGCATACTAAGGCTGAATAGAGACGGATAAGCCTGCGTAACAAGGTGAAGTCCAATACTGCCCGAATCTCAAACAGTATATGCAGCAGCCACATGGAAGGAAAGCGGTCGTTCTTACCCGGGGAGATCTTACAGGGGCCTCCGACAAGAGGAAAGAAAATTTCCACAGAAGCAACCGAGCCAGTGATGGTTTGGTGAACTGTAAGAAGTCAGCAGAAGCCATAGTAGTCCGACAGGACGAAGGGCTGAACAATAGTAATCTTGGAAGCAGCGGAGGTGTGAGTCATGCGACAATCACAGACAACATCAAAAGATGGCTATCTATCGAAGAATAGGATGGAATCCGAAGGTACGGTAGAAGTGTGCAGTACGACTCACGGTGAAACTGAAAGAAGAGATGGTGTGCATGATCTCATCACGAGAATCACCGACCGAATGAACTTAAATCGAGCCTATAAGCGTGTTAAGGCGAATAAAGGATCAGCCGGAATTGATGGAATGACCGTTGATGAACTCTTTCCCTTTCTCATGCGAAATAGGGATGAGCTTATCCAACAGATCACGAATGGCTCGTACGAGCCACAACCGGTAAAACGTGTGGAAATTCCCAAACCCGATGGATCAAAAAGAAACCTTGGCGTTCCGACTGTTTGTGACCGACTGGTGCAACAAGCGATCCTTCAAGTGATGGAACGAATCGTTGATCCGACGTTCTCAGACAACAGCTTTGGCTTCCGCCCGCACCGCAGTGCCCATAACGCAATGAAACGCGTCAAGGCTTACTACGAAGCAGGATATAGATATGCGGTGGATCTTGATTTAAAAGCCTACTTTGACACAGTGAATCATGATCAGTTGATGTATTGCGTGGAAAAACGGATTAAGGACAAAATCGTCCTTCAACTCATTCGCAAGTTCCTGCGCAGTGGTGTGCATACGAATGGAAAGGTTGTACCGACCGAGGCCGGTGTTCCCCAGGGGGGGAATCTCTCGCCCATTCTAGGCAACATTTATCTTGATCAACTGGACAAGGAACTGGAACGAAGAGGACATAAGTTTGTTCGCTATGCCGACGACTGTACGATCTACGTCAAAAGCAGAAGAGCGGGCGAACGAGTCATGAAGAGCATCACCACCTTTCTGGAAGATAAACTGAAACTAACCGTCAATCGGGAGAAAACTCAGGTCGGCAGCCCAACGAAACTTAAATTTCTTGGATTCTGCCTGCACACGACCAAGCAGGGATTGGGATTTCGCCCCCACATCAAGTCGAAAAAGCGCTTTGAGCGAAAGCTCAAACAACTGACGAAAAGAAGCCGAAGCGGTAACATCCGTGGGATCGTTAAAGAAATTAATGAAGTAACCACAGGATGGATCAACTACTATGGCATAAGCTATATGAAGAGCTATATTCGGCATATTGATCAGTGGCTCCGGCGAAGAATTCGCCAGATCATTTGGAAACGTTGGAAGAAAGTCAAGACGAGATATAAAAGTCTCATGAAACTTAACGTTCCAAAACCAAAAGCATGGGAATGGGCAAATACACGAAAAGGCTACTGGCGCATCGCCTGTAGCCATATCTTACATCGGTCGATCACAAACAAAATACTCGAACAGGTGGGACTCAAAAATCTAGTCCATCTGTTCGAGCATGTACACTTAAGCTATTGAACCGCCGTATACGGACCCGTACGTACGGTGGTGTGAGAGGTCGGAGAAATTATCTCCTCCTACTCGATGCAATTTAAATTGACTGTTAGATGGATACAGAAACTAACTCAGAATGATTACTTGTTTTCTCGAAGGTGTTTATGGAACCATAATAATTCATCATGTTTTGATTGAAACGTTGATAGTCACTTGGTGTCAATGTAAGTATATATCCTGAAGTTTTCCCGGGAGAGCTGTATTTAGAGATGCTGCCTGGACTACGATGAAATGTATTTTTTGTCCCGACAGTAACATTAAGCGGCGTAGCTGTGAGATCTAATCGAATAACAGAATTATTTTTTAAGTGCACTAAAATTGTTCGGTTGCTTCGAAAGGAATAGGAATGAACCAATTGTTCCGTCTTAATACTCTGCGCTGCTTTGTAGTCGATCACTTCTCCGTATACAGCCAGACTTGCGATGACGAGAACAACTGCTGCTAATACTGCAATACCAATACGCTTGCTAAACAATGTACTTTTCATGGTCAATGAATGCCTCACTCTGTTTGATTTCAATGTCACAAACATTATCACAAAAACGACAAATAATCTACACAGAATGTACACAATTTTATTGATGATACATATAAATTTTTTTCATGAGCTAGTGCGTACGGATGAAATCAAATTTCATTTTAGATCCTGAATGTGTCGAAGCACGCGCTCTGCTTGTACGATTTGATCTTTGAGATAGGGTGGTGTTTGCGGATAATCCAGTATTTCTTTGGTTGTCATCCAGTAAAGATTGGCAACTTCATCGGCACTGACGGCATGCGGCATGCCAGATTTCGGACTGCATAAAAAGATTGCCTCAAGCGCGCATCGTCCTTCAGGAAGGAGAAACGAGGCGCTTTTTACGTACGTGAGCTCACCTACCTCAATTGCAATTTCTTCTTTAATTTCGCGGCGCAGCGCATGTTCCAAAATATCATTTGGCTGATCGTTCAAATCCACTTTTCCACCGACGAGCGCAAGCATTCCGGCAGCGTGTTTTTCTCTTTCACTGCGTTTAATAATCAGCCAGCGTCCCTCATGATAAATGGCGGCCTCAACGATGACAAGAAACATCGAATTCCTCCGATCACATTTCTTTTTTTCTTCATTATAGAGCATTGTCGCTGTTCTTGAATGTCTCTCTTAAGTTTGTTACAGTCAAAAGTAATTTATTGGTTAACTTAAGAAGGGGCATGAGAATGACAAAGGTGACTGCTGTTGTTACGGGAGGATCAGGCTCGTTGTTTCTCACTTGGGCTTGACGCAGCGGGTAATTGGTTAGAGGAATTTTCGGATGTCTTCACGAAGTACATTATTGACGAGTAGTGGGCGGCTATTGATCAAATAAACCGACATGTAACATTTAAAGCGACTTTTTCGTTTATACAGATATAAAGGCAAAGGAGGAGGCAGCAGATTGAACAGCCAATTGGAAAATCAAGCTCGGGATGACGCGTTTACGCAGCGCATTCGTCCGCATATGACGATGATGCGCAGGCAGTGCATAAGACTTGCGGGGAATACTTGGGATGGCGACGACCTTTTTCAGAGCGCGATGATGAAATGTTTCAAGGCGTGGCAGGAGTGCGAGACACGGCTGCTCACGAAGGCGTATGTCTTTCGCATCATCTCAAACACATGGATTGACGATCACCGAAAAGTGCGCGTGGCGGAACAGACTCAGGATTCATTTGATGATGTCGCTGGGCGCAGTGAAGAAAAGAACACAAGCGACCATTTCGCTGCGGCGATGAAAATCGTGCTTGAAAAGTTAAATGCAAGGCAAAGACTGGTATACTTAATGCAGGCCGGTTTGGGACTGACCGCATCTGAAGTTGCCAAGCGATTGGGAGAGACCGAGGGTAATGTGCGTGTCATTTATCATCGAGCGAAAAGGCGCATTGCATCCCATCAGCCGAGCTTGGACGCGCATCTTGGTGAGCGGCATTTGGCACGTTACATCAGTGCTTTTCAAAGCGGTGATCCGGATCAGCTGCTTACCCTTTATCATGAGGAAACGCGCCTGCATAATGCGCGTAAATCCGGTTTCGGCGGCTCTGGCATTACCTGCCGACTGGCTGCTTAAAAATAAAATAATTGAATTGAATTACAGGGAGGAATTACTGTGTCGTCATTTTTTATTCCATATGTCATTGAACAATCCAGCCGCGGGGAACGTTCCTACGACATTTACTCGCGTTTGCTGAAAGACCGTGTCATTTTTCTTGGTTCGGAGATCAACGATGAAGTTGCTAATAGCATTGTTGCACAGCTCCTTTTCTTAGCCTCTGAGGATTCGGAAAAGGATATCTCCATTTACGTCAACAGTCCAGGCGGCTCGGTGTCTGCCGGCTTTGCAATCCTAGACACGATGAATTTTATTAAGCCGGACATTCAGACGATTTGTGTAGGCATGGCTGCGTCAATGGCTTCAATCATCCTGACGTCGGGAACAAAAGGCAAACGCCTTTCGCTTCCAAACGGCGAAGTGATGATTCATCAGCCGCTCGGTGGCGCGCAAGGTCAGGCAAGTGATATCGAAATCAGTGCGCGACACATTTTGAAAACGAAAGAAAAGCTGAACAAGATTCTTTCGGAGACATCGAACCGGAGCTACGAACAGATCCTGAAGGACACGGATCGCGACAACTTCCTAACGGCTGAACAAGCGAAAGAGTATGGCTTCATCGATAAAATCATTAAAAAATTGTAAAGAAGTCATTCGGTCTGGCGTGTCACAATGCGCCAGGCTTTTTTATTTCCAGTATTTTCTGCTTTATTCTTGTACATCATGCTGATCTCAAGTACCCTAAACTTGGGGGGAACGCGACATGAAAAGGGCTCTTTTTATAATCCTGGGATGCCTGATCATCTTTGCTGTTATTGGCGGAGCAGGTTATCTCTTTTATCAGAAACAGCAGCATAACGAATTACGTCAGCAGACGGCGGAAAAAATGATTGAAAAAATTAATCAGGCGGATCCTAGTGACAAGAAAAATCCATTTGGCGAGGATAAAAAGATCAATGACTTGACCGATGACGACATGCAGCTGTTCATCCATGAAATGGCGCATCAAAAGGTAAAGGCCGATCAGAAATGGGGCTACATTCGAATCACGCAAAATCGATTAAATTGGCTGTACCGCTCGCTAAAAAAGAATAAGTTTACTGATGAAAAGACGTACCGGGCAATTTTAACACGTTGGAAGAATGGTGACTATTCCAAAGCGGTTCAGGATCATAATACGATATGGAAGCTGCAGGGCGGCACGATCGGAAAGGCTACAGGTCTGTTGTCTCCTGCAGAGGAGAAGCGTTACATAGAGACGCAGAGCAAAAAGTGATTCGCCTGATGAATAGAAAAAGCAATGCCGCACATAATAAAACCACCTTTTGAAAAGGAGGTTTTGACCTTGGTGGATAAGCCGGGAACACGATACAGTGTGCAGAAAGAAGAGGAACTATGGCCGGCGGCGGATCCTTCGCACGCATCGAAGCGTCCGGACGGGAGCATAAATACCCGCCCCGGTGAACGGATGTTTTCTGCACATGATAAGCAGCGTCATCACGATCATACGGAGGGATGACAGGTGAAAGAGCCGGGCAGAACCGATGAAATGATCAAGCGTTTCGGCACTTTTCATGCCAGACATTCGCCGAATCAAGTGAACGGCGAAACGCAGCAGACACAATCAGGAAAAATTCTTGAGGTCAATACAAGGCGCCACCAAAAGTAAAACCGGATCAAAAGGTGAGGAAGGCGGCTCTCTAAAAAGGGGCCGTCTTTTCTTCTGTTTTTTGATTTTTTAAATTTTCTTTGTATAATAAATGTAAGCATTTTAAATTTGTTTATTGTTGCATAAAGATAAGTGGACAACGGAAACTTTTGATGAAAATCAGACGTATGTATATTACAAGCCTTTAAGGAGGATGAGCGTTCATGGTTGAATTTGCATCACATGCGGTTCGCAAACCGTACTCGAAATTGTTTGCAGCATTTTTTTCCGGACTGCTTGCGACAACAGTTGGTCTTTATTTGGGACAATATGTCTCTGACGCATTGCGGTTGCCGCTGTGGATCCTGGAAATCGGCATGATTTTCATGATGATGTTTGTGAGAAAGCGTAAAGCGGTCGGCTATCTGTTGATGTATGGGTTTATGTTCATCTCGGGAATTACTTTGTACACAGCCGTCAATTACTACACGCATTTACTTGGCGGGCCGCTTGTGCTTCAGGCATTCGCGGTAACAACGGTATCGTTTGGCGCTATTGCGGTCTATGCGATGGTAAGCAAACGCGACTTCTCGTTTCTCGGCGGGTTTCTGTTTGTCGGTTTAATCGCGCTGATTGTTGTCTCGTTGTTCAGTGCTTTTTTCCCGGTATCAAGCATGACGGCGCAGATTTATTCAGGACTCGGCATTCTCATTTTCGTCGGGTATACGTTATTTGATTTCAGCCGATTGACGGTGCGCGGGTTTTCGGATGAAGATATTCCGATGATTGTTGTATCCATCTATTTAGACTTCATCAACCTGTTCCTGTACATTCTGCAGTTTATCGGTATCGGATCGAAAAACTAAAACTTTATTCGGATAAGAAGGAGGCGCTGCGGTGCCTCTTTTTTGCTTTTTTTGAGCGTTATCACTTTTACGTATAAAAGTATAGCGTTTTGGTTTGTTGACATGACGATAAGGTCATAAGTTTGGTTGGGCGATCAGGTAAGCACCCAATCTGAGAAATAAACGGAAAAATTCCGCTTAACTAGAAAATGAATAAAAAAATCCCTTAAAATAGACGGATAAATTCCGCTTATCGAATCGAAAAACGTGAAAATGGAGGGTTTTTCTGTGTATAAGCGGAAAAATTACCCTTATGTACCCGTGAACCAAGCGCCATGATGCATATAACCGGAAAAATTCCGCTTATTTTGCTCGTTACTTAATGAGCGACCAGAATGCTTAATAAAACAGAAATGTCTGTTCAAGTACAAGGCTGATGATTCAAAACGGCATTTGGAGCAAAGGAACTTTCGACTTAAAGGAGTTTTCGTATGTAAGGATCTTTCGCTAAGTACGCATACGTCCTGCAAGCAACGCGAAAGTCACCACATCCTGTGAAAGTACGTCCTGCAAGCAACGCGAAAGTCACTGCATCCTGCGGAAGTAAGGACCGTGCGCTTTTTGCCCGGTTCTTCTTATTTTTTTAGAAACGGCTATTTTTTCTTTTACGAGATTAGGCACTTTCGTTATACTAGACAAGATGGACAAACATACATATGGAGGAGATGCACGTGGCAGGACGTATCGTTCAAACGAACGAAAAACTTCCTTTGATTGAAAGTATTCCTTTAAGTTTGCAGCACTTATTTGCGATGTTCGGTTCTACGGTTCTGGTACCTCTTATTTTTAAAGTCGATCCGGCAACCATTCTGTTGATGAACGGAATCGGCACCTTACTTTATCTAGCGATTTGCCGCGGAAAAATCCCGGCTTATCTGGGCTCAAGCTTCGCATTTATCTCCCCGGTGCTCTATGTGTTGGGGAACGGTGGTTATGAGGCGGCGCTCGGCGGCTTCATCGCGGTTGGTGTGGTATTTATCCTGGTATCATTCATTATTAAAGTGGCCGGCACAGGCTGGCTGGATATTGTCTTTCCACCTGTGACGATGGGTTCGATTGTCGCTATTATCGGATTGGAATTAATTCCGGTCGCGGCGCAAAGCGCGGGCCTGATCAGCAACGGCACGCCGAAATGGGCGCCGGATGCAGCAACGATCACCACGTCGCTTCTGACGTTGGCGATTACACTGCTCGGCTGGGTACTGTTCCGTGGTTTTCTGAAGATCATTCCGATCTTGATTGGCATTATTGGCGGCTATATTATTGCGGCATTTGCCGGTCTAGTAAAATTCCAACCGGTACTTGATGCTCACTGGTTCTCATTGCCGACCTTTTATCGTCCTGAATTTGATTGGTCGGCAATCGCGGTGATCCTTCCGGCAGCGCTCGTGGTCATTGCAGAGCATATCGGTCATCTGATTGTGACAGGCAATATTGTCGGCAAGGATCTGATGAAGGATCCGGGTCTTGACCGTTCTATGTTGGGAAATGGTATTTCAACCATCATTTCAGGTTTTGTAGGCGCGACACCGAACACGACCTATGGTGAAAATATTGGTGTCCTGGCAATCACACGTGTCTATTCGACTTGGATTATCGGCGGCGCGGCGGTGATTGCTGTGGTGCTGTCGTTTGTCGGCAAACTCTCAGCGTTGATTTCAACGATTCCACCAGCAGTCATGGGCGGCATTTCACTGATGCTTTTCGGTGTCATTGCTTCCAACGGTTTCCGTATTTTTGTGGAAAAGCAGGTTGACTTTGCTAAAGCGCAGAACATGATTCTAAGCACGGTGATTTTTGCGACCGGAATCAGCGGCGCAACGATCAATCTCGGACCGGTTGCGCTTAAGGGCATGGGTCTTGCGACGATTGTCGGCGTACTGCTCAGTCTGTTCTTCGCATTGATTAACAAACTGCATTTATCTAATGAAGAAGAATAATCTTGTTATTCTTATTAAGAGAGGCACTCTCCTAGCGGGGGTGTCTCTTTTTACATTGAATTCTGCGGCATCATTCGGTATACTGCTGTTCAGACAGGAGGGGTGTCCATGTGCTTAGAGGATGAACGGTTTATGGAAGTGGCGATTGCTGAGGCAAGGAAAGCAGAAGAAATCGGCGAAGTGCCGATCGGTGCGGTGATCGTGCAGGGCGGCGAAGTGATCGCGCGCGGGTATAACCGACGCGAACAGCTTCAGCAGCCAACCGCGCATGCCGAATTGATGGCAATTGAAGCGGCAAGTCGAAAGCTCGGCACATGGCGTTTGTCCGGCTGCACGCTCTATGTCACATTGGAGCCGTGTCCGATGTGCGCTGGAGCTATTGTTCTGTCGCGCATCGACCGCTTGGTGTACGGCGCGGCCGATCCAAAGGCGGGATGCGCCGGCACTCTGATGGATTTGATTCAAGAACCACGCTTCAACCATCGCGCAGAAGTCGTGGCCGGTGTGCTCGGCGATCGATGCGGACGGATGCTCAGCGATTTTTTTCGCAAGTTGCGTAAGCGCAAGAGAAAATAAGTAAAAGAGGATGAACCACCGCGTGAACACTTGTGTGCGGACAATGCTCATTAACGCCTGCTCCGCACACATGAATTGCAGCAGATAATCCTCTTCTCTATTTTGTGAGCTGCTCCTTTCGTTTCAGAATTTCTATATAGAGTCCGGTTACGGTTTGAGTCACCAGGAAAACGATTAAGGAATAGGAAATCTGGTAACCGCGCTGCAATGAAATGATACCCATTGCTATGAACCCCCATTGCATGAGCACACCAAAAACAGACCAGGCCAGAATATAGATAAGGAACGCGTATTTTCGGATCTGGAAGACCTCATAAAAGTAAATGAAGAAATAGCCGAACGGAGCAAAGAGCAAATAATAAAGAACATCAAACAGCTCATAGTGGTTAGAATCATTGACTTTATAGAAATCCATAAGGCCGCCGCCGAGCGTGAAATCAAAGATAGTGCCCACCATAATGCCCCACAGCAGACCGAAAACAGCGATATGCGGTTTTAATTTCTTAGGAAAAAAAAGCACAGCAGCAAAAAATGCGACCAAAAGTATAATCAGATAAATTTCATTTTTATCAAAATGTTCATTGATCATCACGATAAATGGACCTCCTTGTTCATTAGATGATGATAGCCCTTTAGGATCATGTAGGTAATCCAATGGAGTGCTGCCAGGTATAATCCGTCATACCATACATTCCATTTTACAAAATGGGTGATCGATAAATAGCGGCCGATACTTATCCATAATTCCAGAAGAAGGACAGAGAATAGGCAAATAAGCCATTTACTGAACAATCGGTCGCGGCGCATCATAAAATTCAGTGCAGCCACAATGACTAACGGGAGCGTAACGCTGCGGTTAAATACATACGCAGTGTAATTGAGTGGGTTTGACGAGTGGACGATCAGGCGCAACTCATCATAAATAATCCAAGACCAATTTATATTTAGAATAGTAATGACAATAAAGGCCACAGTATTTTCAATAATTGAAAGGCTTTTTTTCATAAAAAAAACAAACCGATCACCAGCCAGGCAATAAACAGTGCAAACATAAATCCCAATGCGCTCACCCTCATTTTCTTTTTTTATGTCTATTAGCCATTCCCATTGCCCAATAAAAAATACACCGCGTGCCGTTTTTAAAGTCAAGCCGCAACTGGTTGTGTAAAAGTTTTTTTGTGGGAGATAATTTTCTATGGTAATTGTTGTTTTTCAAGGTTGATGGAAGTATGGTGCGAGGCTCCTATAGCAAGCAAGTGATTGAGTCCCTGTTTAAAAGCTTCAAAAACAAGATTACTTTTGTGGAATTCTGCAAAAAGTTCGACACATATGCAGCAGATGCAAAGCTTGCTCTTCCGCATGTTTTATGATAAACTAACCATCGTCGTACCGATTAGTTAAGCAGGGTTTGAATCAGTTATATATACCTCGAGAAGAAAAATCATTGTTTAATGTTGATGTTACGGTATTTGGCTGTGGAGGCGTACCCAAGTTGGCTGAAGGGGACTGACTCGAAATCAGTTAGGGCGTCGTTCGGCGCCGCGGGGGTTCGAATCCTCTCGCCTCCGCCATTAATTTGTTATCCAATTAGCCGTGCTAGATGGGGAGGTAGCGGTGCCCTGTAACTCGCAATCCGCTGTAGCGAGGTTGAATTCCTTTCGCGAGGTCTCGACATTGTGAGGCAGCCTTAAGCACGTGGTGTTGACGTTCGGGTCCCGCGCAACGGAAACTCATGAACCCTGTCAGGTCCGGAAGGAAGCAGCAGTAAGTGAGACCTTTCGTGTGCCGCGGGGTTGCCCGGGCTGAGCCGGCGACTTGAGAAGCGCTCGTGATGTCTTGATCGACGAAAGGTGCACGGCGTTAAAAATAAACCAACAAGAGCTATCGAAGCTGATCTTCGGTAGCTCTTGTTTTTTCATGGAGAAAGAATAGTGCCGCAGTTTCTTTCAAACACGGTAACCGTTATAATGAACGTATATCATTAACGCCGAACGTATTCGGTGAAAGGAGGAGAAAGATGGCGTATCAGGCGCTTTACAGAGTCTATCGGCCCCAAACTTTTCATGATCTTGCCGGGCAGCAGCATATTGCTCAGACTCTCCAGAACGCGCTGACCAAACAGCAATTTTCTCACGCTTACCTCTTCACCGGACCGCGCGGAACAGGAAAAACGAGCGCCGCTAAGATTTTTGCGAAGGCGATCAACTGTGAACATGCTCCGGTGGCGGAACCATGTAATGAATGTGCGGCTTGCCGGGGTATTACCAGCGGAAGCATTGCCGACGTGATCGAAATTGATGCCGCGTCAAACAATGGCGTGGATGAAATACGCGATATTCGTGATAAAGTAAAATATGCGCCGAGTGAAGTCCGCTACAAAGTTTATATCATTGATGAAGTGCATATGCTGTCAACGGGTGCCTTTAACGCATTGTTGAAAACCTTGGAAGAGCCGCCGGAGCATGCGGTGTTCATCCTTGCGACAACAGAACCGCAGAAAATACCGCTTACGATTATTTCGCGTTGCCAACAATTTGATTTTCGCCGCATCCCTTCATCAGAGATTTTTGAGCGCCTGCGTTTTGTTGTTCAGAATCAGAAAATCGATGCGGAGGATGAAGCGCTTCAGCTGATCGCTAAGGCGAGTGAAGGCGGGATGCGTGACGCGCTGAGTGTATTGGACCAGACTGCTGCCTACAGCGAAGCGACCGTGACGGTTCAAGATGTGCTTGACGTGACGGGTATGGTTGCGGGCCTCATGGTTCGGGATTTGATTGACTTGCTGGAAGCCGGCGGCGCGGCCGGAGCGGTTGGAAAGATCGGTGAGCTGCTGGATCAGGGCAAAGATCCTCTAAGGCTAATAGAGCAAGTGCTTTTTTATTATCGAGATCTTTTGCTTTATAAAACATCTCCGGAACTTGAGGATTTGCTAAGCCGCCCTCATGTTGATGATGATTTTCGCAAGCAGGCGGAGGTTGTGCCTGCTGAACGGCTTTTTCAGGTCATTAACCAACTAAATAGCGCATTTATTGAAATGAAGCGTACCAACCACCCGCGTATTTTACTTGAGATGGCGGTTGTTCGATTATGCCAGCCGTCAGAGTTAAGCAATCCCAATGCGGGAACAGCTTCCGTACCTTCCGCGCTGGAAAAAAGAATAGACAACCTTGAAAAGCAAGTACGGCAGTTATCTGTCGCGCCGCAACCCGTGCATCAGCAAGAACAGCATCAGGAGCAGAGTCACACGCGTGCACCGCGAAGAAACAAAGCTCTGCGTATTCCAACCGCGCATATTAACCGTGTGCTTACTGACGCGACCAAAGAGGAATTGGTTGAATTGCGCTCCGTTTGGGCTAAGGTTATGGCAAAAATCCGTTCTGAAAATGTGGCCGCACATGCCTGGATGATGGAAAGCCAGCCGGTTGCCAGTTCCGCTGAGGGATTTGTGCAGGCCTTTAAATATGATTTCCATTGCCAGATGGTTATGGAAAATAAGAATAATATAATGGGCCTCGTTCAATCCATTGTTCAGGACGTGACTCAGAAACAAAAAATCATGTATCCTATTCCTGAGGAAACATGGAAAACAATGAAGAAAGAATTTATTGCACGCTCAAAATCAAGTCAGGACGATAACGGTGAGAAGAAGGAAGAAGATCCGATCATCGCAGAGGCGAAAAAGCTTGTGGGTCCTGATTTGCTTGATATAAAAGATTAATGAATTATGGAGGCGATTGATATGATGCGAGGAAATATGAACAACATGATGCGTCAAGTGCAGAAAATGCAAAAACAAATGGCTGAAGCCCAGGATAAATTGAAAGATGAAATTGTTGAGGGTACGGCCGGGGGCGGCGTTGTTACCGTTAAGGCGAATGGTCAGAAGCAAATCGTGGATGTAACCATTAAGCCTGAAGCTGTAGACCCAGATGATGTGGAAATGCTGCAGGATCTTATTGTTGCCGCAGTTAATGACGCGTTTGCTCACGCGGATGAACTGGCAACAAAACGTTTAGGCAAATTTACTCAAGGATTAAATCTTCCGGGCATGTAAGCCGTCGGTATTTTGAAGCGATAAGACAGTAAATTTCTTAAACCAATGAACCGGACTCGCTGTTCGTTCATTTATTAGAGGATCTTTGACAAAGAGCGGAAGGAGATCGGTGATGCACTATCCTGAACCGATTGCGAAATTGATTGACAGTTTTATGAAGCTTCCAGGCATTGGTCCGAAAACGGCAGTGCGCCTCGCTTTCTTTGCAGTCGAGATGAATGAAGAAGACGTTATGGACTTTGCTCGCTCGCTTGTTGATGTAAAGCGAAAGTTAGTTTATTGTTCAGTTTGCCAAAATATCAGTGATCATGATCCATGTTCTATTTGTGACGATTCCTCTAGAGACCATTCCACCATCTGCGTCGTGCAGGATCCAAAGGACGTGGTAGCGCTTGAGAAAATGCGTGATTACCACGGTGTGTATCATGTACTCCACGGGGTGATTTCGCCCATGGATGGCATTGGTCCGGAGGACATTAAGGTTGCGGAATTGATCCATCGTCTTGAAGACGAAAATGTAAAGGAAATTATTCTCGCGACGAATCCGACGGTAGAAGGCGAAGCGACAGCGATGTACATTTCACGTCTAGTGAAGCCAATCGGTGTCAAAACATCGCGCATCGCTCATGGGCTGCCGGTTGGCGGCGATCTGGAATACGCGGATGAAGTAACGCTCTCTAAGGCGTTGGAAGGACGCAGAGAGCTCTGATTCTAGTTCGCAGCTAATGTAGTAGTGAACAGGTGATTATTGGAGATGGTGGGGATGTTTGGCAGAAAGAAAGGCACCTTGCGTAAAGAGATGAATGAATCACTTCTTGCCCTTCTTTATCAATGCAAGACAGAGTGGATGACCAAGAAGAAGGTAATCGATGCTAGCATCGATCCTTCTGATGAAGTGCTTCATCAGTTGAAGCTGGCTGAAGCTAAATATTTTTGTTTGTTAAAAGAAGTTCGCGCGCGAAAATCGTTCATGAATGAATAAAGTTCTAAACAGGACATGCCTTCATACCTTAACTAATGAGAACATCTATGGGATAAACCTAGATCTTCTATTACTTTGGGTGGGGAGGCATGTCTTTTGGGTAATTACTTATTTTTAATTATTGGTGTAATGATCGTATTTCTTATCATCATGACTGCAGGGGCTTCATTTCATCCTATGAAGTGGGTCGGCAGACTGGCGATCCGTTTTGTTGTTGGCGCGTTGCTGCTGTTTCTGCTGAATGTCATTGGAGAATCTTTCAGTATGCACATACCAATAAACCTTGCCACGGCTGCAGTCAGCGGGTTGCTAGGTATCCCTGGTATTGCGGCACTAGTTATCATAAAGTTCTCGCTGGGCTCATGAGCGGGGGCTTTACTATAAGAACGTATA
>NZ_JBEVCB010000029.1:0-203 GCF_040513385.1 Sporolactobacillus caesalpiniae | reverse complement strand
CCATTTGTTTATTACTATGCGGAAGTAGTTCAGTGATAGAACATCACCTTGCCATGGTGGGGGTCGCGGGTTTGAATCCCGTCTTCCGCTCCATTATTTTTATATATGCCGGGATGGCGAAATTGGCAGACGCACAGGACTTAAAATCCTGCGGTAGGTGACTACCGTGCCGGTTCGAGTCCGGCTCTCGGCACCACTTTTAG
>NZ_JBEVCB010000028.1:0-223 GCF_040513385.1 Sporolactobacillus caesalpiniae | reverse complement strand
TTCAACTCATCGAATTTTGCTTTTATTTCTAATGGTAGTTGATTATTTTGACCTTTTTTCGCTATCATATAGAGGGCACCTCTTCTGTTTGGTAGTGTATTTCGTCAAAATCACTATACCAAAAGTTGAGGTGTCTTTCTATTTTGTCAAGAAACATAATGAATAGGCCACAAAGTACGTTATATCAAGGGTTATTTCGGATTTTCACTCTGCGAAAGTTGAG
>NZ_JBEVCB010000027.1:0-245 GCF_040513385.1 Sporolactobacillus caesalpiniae | reverse complement strand
TTTCTGTCCTAAGTGTCCCAAAAACATGGCATAACTGGGCTTTTCCGATGGCAATATACATCTATGCCTTTATCTAAATATAATTGCAGCATTTCTTCACGCGTAAAGCCTGTGATATGAACCTTATTTTCGACGATATTTAAAATGCCACTATCTAATTCATTCACCCAGTTTTGTAACATACAATTACACTCTCCTATTTTGTTTTCAAATTTAACATATTGGAATAAAGCATCGTTTTAGAA
>NZ_JBEVCB010000026.1:0-287 GCF_040513385.1 Sporolactobacillus caesalpiniae | reverse complement strand
GGTATCGATTTTCGGACCAAACTCCGTGTTTTGTTTCGCCTTGCCCCGCTTGATTGGGCGTACGTATGGCTGAGACAGACTGACAATCCGATGATCCACTCGATGGGTCTTATTTCGATACATGAACTCCTGCTGCGTAAACAGATGCTGGATCGTGGTCAGTCGGCTGTGTTGCTTCTCAGTCAATTCACCGCCTTTTGCGCGCAGCTCGTCGACATAACGCAAGTCACGTCGCACGTATTGCAGTTGTGTTTTGACTTGGTGGCGCGTTTCCTTAGCGGTGCGAC
>NZ_JBEVCB010000025.1:0-302 GCF_040513385.1 Sporolactobacillus caesalpiniae | reverse complement strand
GCCATCTTGAATCGAGGCATCGATTTTCGGACCAAACTCCGTGTTTTGTTTCGCCTTGCCCCGCTTGATTGGGCGCACGTATGGCTGGGACAGACTGACAATCCGGTGATCCACTCGATGTGTCTTATTTCGATACATGAACTCCTGTTGCGTAAACAGCTGCTGGATTGTGGTCAATCGGCTGCTTTGTTTCTCGGTCATTTCACCGCCTTTTGCGCGCAACTCATCGACATAACGCAAGTCACGTCGCACGTATTGCAGTTGTGCTTTGACTTGGTGGCGTGTTTCCTTAGCTGTGCGAT
>NZ_JBEVCB010000024.1:0-343 GCF_040513385.1 Sporolactobacillus caesalpiniae | reverse complement strand
AGCTTACTTACAGCTCCCCGGAGCTTATCGGAGTTCGTTCCGTCCTTCGTCGGCTCCCAGTGCCAAGGCATCCACCGTGCGCTCTTTAAAACTTAACCACTGACGGATGATGAACAGCGAATCTCTTCGTCAGCTTGTGACTTGCGCTCCTCATGCAGGTAATCCGCACTTCGGTGCTCAGCCACGGCGCTTTCTCGATCTTCTTGTCCCTCATCCGCCACATTTATGATCAGTTTCATGATCTAATGATCAAATCAATGATCGTCTTGGATGTTTCTTGACTTTACTTACTTTCATTATCCAGTTTTCAAGGTTCATAATGCCGTAATTGACATAATTAATG
>NZ_JBEVCB010000023.1:0-345 GCF_040513385.1 Sporolactobacillus caesalpiniae | reverse complement strand
TGCTTACTTACAGCTCCCCGGAGCTTATCGGAGTTCGTTCCGTCCTTCATCGGCTCCCAGTGCCAAGGCATCCACCGTGCGCTCTTTAAAACTTAACCACTGAATGCGTGATGAGCGGCGAATCTCTTCGTCAGCTTGTTCCCTGTGATCCTCATGTAATTAAGGAACTTCTGCTAAATTCGTGTACGTCCTGTACACAACGCAGAAGTCACCACTTCCTGTGGAAGTTACACTCCGGTTCTCGGTAACTGCGCTTCCTCGATCTTCTTGCTCCTGACGCATTCCTTTATTAATCCGCGAACTCGTCACCTTCCATTAATGGATGAGACAAAGTCCGACGGACCT
>NZ_JBEVCB010000022.1:0-436 GCF_040513385.1 Sporolactobacillus caesalpiniae | reverse complement strand
GTAAGCGTCAAATAGCCCACACCTAGTCAAAGATGTGGGCTTGATTTATGATTGTTGGGAAGATAATTTGCAGTTTTCCGGAAGCCTTGAGGACCAAGGAAGCAGCTGATCAAGTGCATCCTCATTCTGTTCTTCAAGATTGGGTAGTTGCTCAAATAGATAAATGAGGTACTGAAATGGGATTAATCCGTTTTCCTTAGCGGTTTCGATGATACTATAGATCGTTGCGCTTGATTTAGCTCCACGAGGCGTGTTTGAGAATAACCAGTTCTTTCTTCCAATCACAAAGGGTTTGATGGAACGCTCCCCTCGGTTATTGTCTAATTCTAGTCGTCCATCTTGTAGGAACACCGTCAGCTTTTCCCACTGCCCACGGCAGTATTTGATCGCTAATCCTAAGGCGGTTTTTGGCAGCACCTTAGGTGCCTGTTTTTGA
>NZ_JBEVCB010000021.1:0-496 GCF_040513385.1 Sporolactobacillus caesalpiniae | reverse complement strand
GACCGCTTACACTCGTTTCCTTTAAATATTCTCTTATACTTTCCTACCAGTGTGAATTAGAAATGTCTGTTCAAGACAAGATTGATGATTCAAAACGGTATTTGGATCAAAGGAGCTTTCATAAGTAAGGAACTTTCGCTAATGACGCATAGTCCTGCAAGCAACGCGAAAGTCACCGCATCCTGCGAAAGTAAAAACCGGGCGTCCTTTGCCCGGTTTTTCTTACGTGCGCCCGGCATGGACGACAGCTAGGCGGTGAAAGTCCGCTACAGGCTTGGCAGTAGGAACTGTTAGCCAAAGGCAAGGGTGTCCACCGTGAGGTGGAATCTGAAGGAAGCCGGAGGCAAACTTCTGGGCTGATGAACAAGAACTGCATACTAAGGCTGAATAGAGACGGATAAGCCTGCGTAACAAGGTGAAGTCCAATACTGCCCGAATCTCAAACAGTATATGCAGCAGCCACATGGAAGGAAAGCGGTCGTTCTTACCCGGGGAG
>NZ_JBEVCB010000020.1:0-692 GCF_040513385.1 Sporolactobacillus caesalpiniae | reverse complement strand
CTTCGCTGTTCTATTCCCAACAGCAACTTTTAAATAATATCACGTTTCTATCAGGAAGTCAACATCTTTTTTTCGTTGCGTTTCAGCGACAAGAAATATATTAACATAGATTAATTATCTCGTCAACATCTTTTTTTGTGTTCCGAAACACGGCAAGAAACATCATACCATCTGTCGTATAGTTAGTCAATACCCTTTTAGAAAAATATAAAACATCCATCCCATATCTACTATTTTTCTATACTATAAATTAGAAAACTTGGCTTCGCCAAACCTTTTTAATTTGAAACCGTCGTCGCGATATCCATGAACAGCCTAGTCCTCAGCTTGCCACAGGACGTACGCGTGTTTAGCGAAGCGCCCTTATTGACGGACCACTTATAATTTCTTAAATCTATATAGTGGATGCTGAATTAGGCTGGTAAAAATTCGGCACCTTCGCATGATTTATAGCTAATGGTTAGGTATGTATCCTTGATTTGTACGACGAGTAAAAGGGCAAAAGAAAAAAAGCGTAGTACCGTATCGATGTTCGCCATCGTGATCCCCATATCAATGGTGACCGCAATCGTTTCAGCGGTTTTGGCGCGCACTAAACCAAGACCGCACTTTTGCTTGATAAAAGCAAAACGACGTTCAATTTCCCCTCGACGATTCTCAGCGTCTCGTGCTGCTGCGTTGTCGGCGCGTCG